>CAZQYA010000058.1:0-17104 GCA_964597325.1 uncultured Desulfovibrionaceae bacterium | reverse complement strand
AATGCTCGTCCTGCGGCGTGTGCCGCGACTGCGGCATCTGCGAGGCCATCTGCCCCCGCGGCGCCATCAGCCGCGAGGCCCTGCCGGACAACGAGTTCGCCATGGTCTGCGATGCCGAGAAATGCATCGGCTGCGGCTTCTGCGCAGGGGCCTGCCCATGCGGCATCTGGACCCTCATCCCGAACACGCCGCTCGATTAGGCGGAAAACGATTCTGACCACCAGGGGGAGAAGGCGACTTCTCCCCTTTTTTTTGCTCACTTTTTAAAATTTCGCTCTCCACCGATTACAGCAATTGCCTTATCTCGGGGTCGGGGTCGGTATCGGGATCGGAATCGAACCAGGACAGGTGTGCCGATCAGAAGGATGGAACCGTTCCGGGTCCGGCTCGGGCTACCCATTTTTTCGAACCCGATCCCGATTCCGACGCCGACCCCGATGATACAGCTGGGAAAAATCGATTCTCAATCCGCCCCGAGGCGGGCATTATAGACAAAGGCCTGGCTGTCGGCGAATTCCCGGTAGGCGGCCAGGGCCTCGGCCCGGAGCACGTCGTCCACCACCTCGATCCCGCGTTGCGCCAACTCACTACGCCAGCCGGGGTGAACCGGTCCCTCGTCGAAACCGGTGATTTCCTCCAGCTCGGGCCCTTCCCCCGCGATCATGAGCGATCTGACCCCCGACCAGAGCACGGCGCCCAGGCACATGGCGCAGGGGCGCCAGTTCACCACCAATTGGTGCGCCGCAAGTCCCGGAGCCCCCAGATCATAGACGCCCAGGCGCTTCTGGGCCAGTGAGATGGCCACCACTTCGGCGTGGGCAGACGAACAGTGGAAAGGAACCACGCGGTTGACACCCATGGCCACGAGCCTGCCCGTATCACGTTCAAAAATACCCGCGGCAAAGGGCCCTCCGGTGTTCTGCCGGAAGTTCCAGCGTGAAAACTCGATGACCTCGGCCATGCGCGCTTCCGGAGTCTCAAAATGCGTCGGCAGAGCGTTCAAGCGCTCCACGGCCCAATCGGGCAGGTCAATGGTAAAGCTCGTGTTGGCGCTGCTGTAGGCGGGTCTGTCGTCCGACATGATTCACTCCTTGGTTGATACGGCCAGATTCGTCTCGACGACCTGCGGCAGGCTGATGCAGAAGGCCGTGCCCCTGCCCGACTCCGTGGCGCAGGTCAGGGTTCCACCATGGGCCTCCACGAACTGGCGGGCAATGGCAAGGCCAAGACCCAACCCCTTTTTGGATCCCAGACTCTGGAACGGCTCGAACATCCTGTCCCGGATTTCCTCGGGGATGCCCGGGCCATTGTCACGGACCAGAATACGCACGGCGCCGTCGCACGCCCGCTCCAGACGAATGCCGACGACCCCGCCCTGGCCGTTCATGGCGTCGACGGCGTTATAGACGAGATTCTGCACGATGCGCAGCAATCGTCCCGCATCACCCCGGACCGCCAGCTTTTCGTGACACGAAAGAAGCAGCCGGACCCCCTTGGCGCGCATGAACCGGGCGTTGAACTCGACAAACCGTTCCAGCAGCTCCGCGAGGTCCACCGGTTCGCAGCACAGGTTCGTGCTGCCGCGCGAATAATCGAGCACCTCTTCGGCCATGGCATGGACCTGGGCGACCTGTTCGGAGATCAGCTGACAGGACTCGCGGATAATCGCGGGCTCTGCGTTCCCCTCTTCCATGAGCTCCACGGCCATCTGCACCACGGACAGGGGGCTGCGGAAATCGTGGACAACGCCCAGGACCAGCTGCCCCAGAATCGACATCTTTTCGCGCTGCAGCAATTCGTCCACCTGTCGCCGGTTCAGACGGCGCATCTTCCGCACGGTCTGGACCATAAGCCTGAAAGCCGGGCTGGCCTCGGGGCCTCCCAGCTCGTCCAGCAGGATTTGCCGCGGAAGCCGCGCCAGCCGCACGCCCCGCCCGGCCCTGGCTCCGAGGCTGCGCGGCTCGCCGTCCAGGACGCCGAATTCGCCGAAAAACCCGTCGGAACCGACTTCGGCGACGAATTCCCCGCGCCCGGACCCGCCAGCCAGAAGCGTCACATGTCCGTCAAGGACAAGATATACGGCGTCGGCCTCATCGCCCTGGCGAAAAACCATGCTCCCTTCGCCCGGTTCCAGCACCAGAGCGCTGTCAGCGACCCTCTGCGCGACATCGGGAGCGAAAATGGACAGAAAGGAATGATCAAGCAAATCCATGAAGAAACTCCTGAAAAAATTCCGGAACAACCCGGACTTCGGTGTTCACGACAAAGGACGTGCCAAGGTGGGACATACAGATGCGCCAGCCCCCAAGCCCTTCGTACCTTGCACTGAATCACAGCAACGAGCGCCCAGGCCTCGCGAGGCGCTTCGAAACCTGATTGGAGGGTGTCCCTGCTTCCACGGTGACGAGGTCGTGCAACGAAACTTCACGCCGCATACTCAACAAGAAACGTATGACACAAGAAAATTCCACCATCATGATGATATTATGGAGCAATGCTGGAAAGCCCCATGACGGGCGCTCCGAAACGTCCCCTTCAACCGAGGCCGTACCTCTTCATCTGACTCCACACGCTCGTCCGTGAAATCCCCAGGATTCGGGCGGCCTCGGAACGATTCCCGCCGGCCTCCTCCAGGGCCTTACGCAGGCGTTCCTTCTTGATCTCGTCCAGGCTGCGGCCCGAGACTTCTCCGGGGAGGCAGACCGCGGGCTGTGGGCTGAAGAGATCGGCCGGGAGGTCGCGGGGAGCGATCATGTCCGTCTTGCAGGCCACCATGGCGTACTCGAAGGTGCTGCGCAGTTCGCGCACGTTGCCGGGCCAGGGGTGGCGCAGGAGCAGATCCATGGCCTCGCGGGAGATGCCCAGCACGTTCTTGCCGGACTTCATGCTGATGCGCCGGAAGAAATGCGAGGCCAACAGCGGGATGTCCTCCCGCCGATCGCGCAGAGCTGGCAGGCGGATGGGGATGACATTGATGCGATAATAAAGATCCTGACGGAACTCGCCCGTGGCAACCAGGGCGGGCAGGTCCCGGTTGGTGGCCGTAATGACCCTGGCTCGGACCGCGATGGGCTGATGGTCGCCCACGCGCTCTATGACCTTCTCCTCCAGCACGCGCAGGAGCTTGACCTGAGTCGCGGGCGGCAGGTCGCCGATCTCGTCCAGGAAGATGTCCCCGGCCCCGGCGCTCTCGAAACGCCCGGCCCTGTCCTTGTGGGCGCCGGTGAAGGCGCCGCGGACGTGCCCGAACAGCTCGCTCTCCAGCAGGGACTCGTTCAGGGCCGCGCAGTTGACCTTGATGAAGGGCTTTTCCCGGCGCGGTCCCGCGTCGTGGATAGCCTTGGCCACCAGCTCCTTGCCCGTGCCGCTCTCGCCGTAGATGATGACGGGCGCGTCGGTGGCGGCGGCGCCGTCGACAAGGTCGAAAACCTGCTGCATGGGGGCCGAGCGGCCGACAATGCCGTGAAACGTGTCCTCGCCCGAAAGTTCCCGCCGGAACGTCTCGATCTGGGCGTCCCGGTCCACCAGGTCCGAGATGTCCGTCATGGTCTCCACAGCGCCGATGACGGTACCGTCAGCATCCTTGAGCACCGAGGCGTTCTTGACCACGTGCACACTCCCCCCGTCCTTGCGCACCAGGGCGCACCGCTGGCGCCGCAGTTCACCCTTCTCGAACATGACGCAGAAGTGGCACTGGGGAATGCCCCGCGCCAGTTCGCAGGTGGAACAGCCAAGAATGGAACACGGCGCTCCGATGAGCTCCTCGCGGGAGTATCCGGTCATGTCCATGAGGGCCTGGTTCACGGAAACGATGCGGCCGTCAGGCGTGACGATCATGACCCCATCCTGGATGGTGTTGACCACGGTCTTCCAGTAAAGGTTGAGATTGTCTTCCATCTGTTCACCTTCTGTTCAGGTGTTGTTCACTCTGTTAACACACAATCGTCAACATGGTTAAGTTCTGAACACCATATTGACAAGCACAAACCCGTTCCGATGGCGGCACACTCGCGAACCAGATAATATTCATTCATAATTTCGGGTAATTATGAAACAACTTTCCGACACCGGCCATGCACATCCTTCAGGTGGCACGCCCCTCGCAATTCTATGGCCATGAAGACGCAACGCCGTACGGAAGGGATGAACGTGGAGACCCGGATCGACATGCGGAACACCATGGATTTTTTCTGCATGCTCAAGGCCTGCGCCCTGATCCGGCGGCTCGAACCAGGACAGAGCGTGTTCATCCTGACCAACGACCGGGAGTTCCTGGCGGACCTGCGCCGGGTGCATCCGGACTGTGCCTTCGAACTCGAATCCAGCGTCATGGGCTTCGAGAATGTCGGAGATTTCGTGTTCAAGGTCAGCAGGACGCGGCCCCGGACAGACAACCAGTAACCGCCAAGGAGGCGTGCCATGTCAGCCGTCAACATCACCTGTCCGTACTGCCAGGAAACCGCCCGGGTCGAGCAGGCCGACAGCTACGCTCCCGAATTCCATACCTGCCGGTCATGCGGCAGGCGCTTTATTGCGGAACGACGCGCCGAGGGCGTCTCCGTGATGAAGGAAAAGGAAGCCCCCTGCCTGAGCAACCCCGAATGCAGGGAAATCGAAACCAGCGCCACCTGCGAAGAATAATCGGAGAAAACCATCATGTGGAAATTGTTACAAACCATCTCGAAAAACCTGGTCATCGCCATCCCCGCGGTCATGGTCCTGGGCTTCATCAGCGGTCTGCTGGGCGACATGGCCTGGCTCAAGGGACTCATCGTGCCCTTCACCTTTCTCATGGTCTATCCCATGATGGTCACCCTGAAGATCAACCAGGTCTTCTCGGGCGGCGACGTCAAGGCCCAGGTCGTGACGCAGCTGGTCAACTTCGCCCTGGTGCCCTTCCTGGCCTTCGGCGTGGCCTGGTTCTTCGTTCGTGATCGGCCGTACATGATGCTCGGCATCGTCCTGGCGGGCCTGGTGCCCACCAGCGGCATGACCATCTCCTGGACGGGCTTCGCCGGCGGCAATGTGGCCGCAGCCGTGAAGATGACGGTCATTGGCCTGACCCTGGGCTCCCTGGCCACACCCTTCTACGTTCGCGCCCTCCTCGGAGCCAGCATTGAGATGAATATTTCCGCAGTGTTCTCCCAGATCGCGCTCATCGTATTTCTGCCCATGGCCCTGGGCTACGCCACCCAGCGTCTGCTGATAAAGGTCTACGGCCAGAAGACCTTTGCCGAACGTCTGGGACCCCGCTTCCCGGCTCTGTCCACCCTCGGGGTGCTGGGCATCGTCTTCATCGCCCTGGCCCTGAAGGCGCAGACGATCATGGGTGCGCCGGGACTGCTGCTGCAGATCCTCTTCCCCCTGGGCATCATCTACGGGATCAATTTCGTCCTGAGCACCGTCCTGGGCAAGGCCGTCCTGCCCCGCGGCGACGCCATCGCCATGGTTTACGGCACGGTCATGCGCAACCTGTCCATCGCCCTGGCCGTGGCCATCAATGCCTTCGGCTCCCAGGGCTCCGACGCCGCCCTGGTCGTGGCCATGGCCTATATCATCCAGGTCCAGAGTGCCGCATGGTACGTTAAATTCACGGACCGCCTGTTCGGCCCGACCATGCCCCTCGCCACCCCAACCGCAAGCAGGAGCTAGAATCATGCTGCCCGAATACCGTCGCATCCTCTACGCCACGGACCTGTCCAAAAGCGCCCTCCAGGCCCTGCGCCACGCCGTATCCCTGGCCGACCGCTACGGGGCGTCCATGACCATCCTGCACGTGGTGCCGGACCTGGTGGACCTCATGAGCGAAGACGCGGGCTTCGACATCGAGACCCACTTTGAAGCCGCCGACTGGAAGAAGCTCAACGCCTCGGCCACATCCAGGGCCCGTGAGAAGGCCCAGGAACGCGTTCGCGAAATGGCCGCCGAATGCGCCACAAACAACGACCGCTGCCCTGTGACCACCGCCGAGGTGAAGATCCTCGCCGGCGACCCGGCCGAAAAGATTCTCGCCGAGATCCCCGGCCACGACATCGTAATCATGGGCGCACACGGTCGCGGCGTATTCTCGGACATGCTCCTGGGCTCCGTGGCCCGCAAGGTCGTGCGCCTGAGCCCTGTGCCGGTGCTGACGGTGCGGCTGCCTGAGGAGAAGGCGTGAACGGAATCTCCATGCTGTCGCACTGCAATCACGCGGCGAACAGTCTAATCCGTCATGCGAGCGAAGCGCGGCAATCCATCCTCTTCCGCAAGGAAGGCAAAAGGCGTGGATCCCCGCCTCCGCGGGGATGACGCCGAGGATGGGCGGAAGGTTGGCGCAAGGGTGGACAAAAACACCCCTCACGCGCCACCACAGTGTCATTCCCGCGAAGGCGGGCCATGCCAGGCTCCGCGTGGAATCCATCTTCGTCAATGATCACTGCGAAAAAACGCTGAAACCCATATCTCAAGAAAACACGAAAACCGTGAACAACACTCTTCGGAGAAAGACATGAAAGTAAACCGCAGATCCTTCCTCGCCTCGGGCCTGGCCGTTGCCGCGGGTACCGCCCTGGCCCCGGCCGCGGCGCGTGCCCAGGCCAAAGGAACAGAAGAGGTCGTCCTGGCCACGCTCCTGGACCTGTCCAAGTGCATCGGCTGCGGAGCCTGCGTGGAAGCCTGCCGCGATGCCAATGCCCACAAATTCCCGGAGCCCGTGAAGCCCTTCCCCAAGATGTACCCGGCCAAGGTCAAGGCCGCGGACTGGAGCGACCAGCGAGACGTGGACGACCGGCTGACGCCCTACAACTGGCTCTACATCCAGACGGCGTCGGGCGAATACAACGGCGAACCCTTCGAGCTGAACATCCCGCGCCGCTGCCTGCACTGCCAGAACCCGCCCTGCGCCAATCTCTGTCCCTGGGGCGCGGCCTCCAAGGATGCCCACGGCATTGTTTCCATCAACGACGAGATCTGCCTGGGCGGCTCCAAATGCAAAAGCGTCTGCCCCTGGCACATCCCCGAGCGCCAGACAGGCGTGGGCCTGTACCTCAAACTCGCGCCGAGCCTGGCTGGCAACGGCGTCATGTACAAGTGCGACCGCTGCCAGGACCGCATCGCTGAAGGCGGCATCCCGGCCTGCATCGAGGCCTGCCCCGAAGGCGTGCAGACCATCGGCCCGCGTGACGAAATCCGGGCCAAAGCCCTCAAGCTGGCCGAGGAAACAGGTGGCTTCGTCTACGGCGATACGGAGAATGGCGGAACCAACACCTTCTACGTCTCTCCCGTACCCTTCGACGTCCTGAACCAGGCTGTGGAGAAGGGGCCTGGCCGGCCGCACCTGGCCTCCATGGGCAACCCGTTCAGCAAGGAAGACACCCTGGCCCGCGCCGTCTACGCAGCGCCCCTGGCCGGGCTGGCGGCCGGCGCCCTGCACCTGATCCGCGGCGCCACCTCGGAGGACGACCATGAATAGCAGAACCCTGACCCTCTTCTTCCGGCTGACCGTCGTCGCCCTGCTCTTCACGGGATTCGCGCAGATGCCCATCTTCGCCCGCTATTACCTGGCCGACGTGCCGGGTTTCGCCTGGACTGCCGACTACTACCTGAACCACGTCCTCCATTACGGTCTGGCCATGGTTCTCCTGGTCTTGCTGGGCTGGCGGCTGCCCCTGGCCCTGCGCCGGGGCTGGACCTTGGGCGGTGTGCTGACGGCCCTGTGCTGGGGCGGCATCGTGGTCACGGGCCTCGTCAGGGTCATGAAAAACCAGCCCGACGCGTTCTTCTCCCCAACCCTGGTCATGGTGGTGGACTGGAGTCACCTGGGCTTCGCCATGCTGCTCGGCCTGGTTACCCTCGGACGCGTCATGGCGTCCCGAAAGACCCAGGCCGTGTCCTGAAAATTTCCGATCAAGCCGCTGCCCGCCCGTTTGTCGACTCTCGTGGGGCGCGCACGGCACGGACCAAACGAAATAGATCATCAAGGAGTTTTACATGATTTCCAAACGCATTGTCGTCATCGGCGGCACCGCCGCCGGCCCCAAGGCTGCGGCCCGCGCCAGCCGTCTCGATCAGAACGCCGAAGTCATCCTGCTTCAGAAAGCGCCCGAGCTGTCCATGGCCTCCTGCGGCTACCCCTACTACGTGGCCGGCATGTTCAAAGAACGCGAAAAGCTTCTGGCCACGCCTTCTGGGGTGGTCCGCGACCCGGCCTTCTTCGAAGGCGCCAAGAACATCAAGGCCATGGTCAACACCGAAGCCGTGCGCATCGACCGTGACGCCAAAATCGTAAACTGGGTCAACACGGCCGGCGAAACCGGCATGGTGGCCTACGACAAGCTTATCCTGTGCACGGGCTCCGTGCCCAAAATGCCGCCCATCCCGGGCCGCGACCTCAAAGGCGTGACCACCCTGCAGTCCATGGCCGATGCCGACCACCTGCGCGCCTGGGCCGAGAACGGCTCGGACAAGCGCGCCGTCATCGTCGGCGGTGGCCTCATCGGCATGGAGGCCTGCGAGGCCCTGCACCTTTCCGGCGTGGACGTCACCGTTGTCGAGGCCCTGCCCCAGATCCTGGGCTTTCTCGACACGGAACTGGCCCTGCTGGTGGAAAAACACGCCCGCTCCCACGGCGTAAGCATCCTGACCGGTACGGGCATCTCCTCCATCGAAGGCGCGAACGGCCACGTCACCGGCGTACGCCTGGCCGACGGCCGCGAATTGCCCTGTGACCTGGTGGTCATGGCCATCGGCGTGGCTCCCAACACGACCCTGGCCAAGGAAGCCGGACTCGAGACCGGAAAGTTCGGCGGCATCGTGGTGGACGAGTTCATGCACACCTCGGACCCGCACATCTACGCCGCGGGCGACTGCGTGGAAGTAACCAACCGCCTCACAGGCCAGAAGATGTTCGCGCCCTACGGCGACCTGGCCAACCTCGAAGGCCGCGTGGCCGGCGAGAACGCCGTCCTTGGCGACACGATCCACTTTCCCGGCACCATCGGCAGCGGCATCTGCAAGGTTTTCGAATTCACCGCCGCGTCCACGGGCCTGTCCGAGCGCCGGGCCAAAGAGGCGGGCTTCGACGTGGTCACGGCCATCAACGCCAGCCCCGACAAGCCCGGCTTCATGGGCGCCAAGCCCCTGGTCTCCAAGATGATCGCCGACCGCGCCACGGGCCGCATCCTGGGCTTCGCCTGCGTGGGCCTGGGCGACGTCAACCGCCAGGCCTCGGAAATGGCCGTGGCCGTGGCCGCCGGCTGGACCGTGGACGAGATGTCCATGGCCGACCTGCCCTACGCCCCGCCCTACTCCCAGGCCATCGACCATGCCATCGCCACGGCCCACATCCTCCAGAACAAGATGCGCGGCCTCATGACCGGCGTGACCAGCGTGGAGGTCAAGGCACTGCTTGACTCGGGCGCGGACATCTACCTGCTGGACGTGCGCGGCAACGACGAGTTCCAGGAAATGCGCCTGGGCCTGGGAGAGAACCTCATCCCCCTGGGCCAGCTCAGAAAACGCGTGACCGAACTGCCCGAGAACAAGGAGGCCCAAATCCTGTCCTTCTGCAAGGTCTCCATGCGCGGCTACGAGGCGCAACGCATCCTGGAAAACGCAGGATACACCAACGTGCATGTCATGGAAGGCGGCCTCATCGCATGGCCATACTCCCTGGAACGATAATCTTCCTCCTCCCCCTCCTTAAAAACGGCACAAGCCCCCGGATCCGGTCCGGGGGCTTGCGTCGTTTCCGGAGATGAATCGATGCGCTGAAGATGATACGACCAGCGAGCATCGAGTATCGCTCCGCCGAACCTGCAGCTTTCAGGTTAGGCGAAGATTCATGTCCTTCCTGACAATTCCTTTCCGTGCCGATACGGGCCACGGTTTTTCGAAAGCACTTTTCCACGCCCTCCTCGAGCGTTTCAAAAAAAACGGCCCCAGACGCTAAGTCCGGAGCCGCTCATCAACCATATTTTCACAGTTCATTTCAACCCTTTCCATCCCCCTGGGGGCAGGACGGATACTCAGACGAGCTCTTGCCGCTGAGCAGTTCCCCGACCTTTTCCATGAGTTCCGAGCTGTCGTAGGATTTGACCACGTAGGCGTCGGCGGCGATGGATTTCAGGTCGCAGCGGAAGCTGTCAAAGGCCGTACAAAGGATCACCGGCAATGCGGAATGCACACGGCGGATGGACTGCAGGACGTCAAGACCGGATATCGTTCCCAGCTTGATGTCCAGAATGATGAGATCGGGCTTGTTGTGGACAATGAGCTCCAGGGGGTCGTCACTGCCGTCGGAAACCGCCACCTCGTATCCCTTGGCGCGCAACTCTTCCGCATAGAGCATGCGCACATGCGCCTCGTCGTCAATGACCAGAATGGTCTTGCCTTCCATCACCAGCTCCCTGGTCGAGTGTTCGGCTCCCTGCCGCGCCTTCCGCAGCGGGAAAATCAAGCATGTAAATATTCGCACACGCTGTCGCGTGACGCAAGAACAATCGGCGGAAAACGCGAGCCGTCACACAACACGTCGCAAATCAGGCGAAAATGTCCTGAGGAACATAGGGGTGCGTTCCCTCGATGACGCGGATGCCCGCCTTGGCCGTGATTTTCTTGATGATCTCCTCCTTGTGGGGGCACTGCTCGGCGATGCAGGGGGCGATATGGATGACCGTGGGCTTCTCGTTCATAGGTGCGTTCCAAAGTTTGACCTGCATAAGCCTGGTCACGATGGCCGGAGCCGGGCAACCGCCGCAACCGACCATGCCGACGATTTCGGCATCGGTGTCCTCGTAAATCTCAAAAATACCCTCGCGCCTGTTGAATGCCACCAGGCAGCGGGAACAGCCGATACACACGTCATCCATGGTATTCTTGCAGCCGACGATAAGAATCTTTTCCTTCTCCATGAAAATCCTCCGGACATAAAAATTAGACACATCGAATTCTTGGAAAAACTTTTTTCGTGTAAATCCATCAAAAGATGAAAGCAAGTATGTTTCCAAATCTTACTGAATTGCTCCACAAAATATCCGGGGATTGGAATTAAAGGGAGGAATATGTGAAAGTTCTCGATGATGTCTGATCGAGAGTTAAATCCCTCACATTACCATTCAACTCGCCCCTATTTCTCCCCACCCGGGATTCCGGCGATCCGAGTGGCTCGGCGCCTGTCTGGCCCTACCTTCCTGATTTTACAATTATTATGCCCTAAAAGACATATATTCCCGTATTGACTACAGATATCCCACCATATACCAGAATGGACATAATAAGGACTCTCGCAGCGGCTCTCTTTCAGGCAACCTTTCACCACCGAGGATTACCCATGACCCGAACCCTCCCGGCCCTTCTGCTGGCCCTTGCCGTGGCAGTGGCCCCACCGGTCTTCGCCCAGGACAAAGACTACGTACTGGGTGAAGTCGTCGTCGAATCCGCCAAACCCGATGTGGAGGACGTGACCAACGTCTCCGTCGTCACGGCCAAGGATATCGAAACACGCGGGGCCACGACCCTGAACGAAGCCATCGAGATGATTCCCGGCGTGTACATCCGCACGGCTGCCGACGGAACCCCGCGCATCGACATCCGAGGCATGCGCACCCGGCACATCAAGCTGCTCATCAACGGCACGCCCTACCAGTCCACCTACGACGGCCAGTTCGACCCGGCCGCCATTCCGGCCGAAATCATTTCCCGCATCGTCCTGACCAAAGGGGCCAGTTCCGTGCTCTACGGCGCAGGCGGCACGGCGGCCGTCATGAACATCATCACCAAGGGCGGCAAGCAGGGCATGCACGGTTCCGTGGGCCTGCGCGCCGGCGAGATCGACTCCTACCTCGGCAAGGCCAGCCTGTCCGGCGGCAATGAGAAGGGCTTTTTCTTCGGCAGCGTGAGCCGGCTGAACTCCAACGGGTATCCCGTGTCCGGTGACTTCGACAAGAATGAAGCGCAGGATTCCGATACCCGCAAGAACAGCGACCGCGAACGCAACAGCTTTTTCTTCAACGGCGCCTACAACATTGATGCGAGTACTGAACTCGGCGCAGTGTTCTCCTACAGCGGCGGCAGCTATGGCAAACCGCCGTCCGTCATCATCGACGGCGACGATCCCTTCGGCAAGACCGCCAAATATGAGCGGCTGGAGGACTACAGTGAACTGGGCGCGCAACTCAACCTGCGCCACGTGTTCAGTTTCCCCCTGACCCTGGATGCGTCCCTCTACGGAAATCAGCGCAATGAGCTGACCAAGGCCTACAAGGACGACGATTACGACGAAACCACGACCAAGAGCCGTGCCAAAAGCGCCATCGCCGGCGCTGGCCTGCGTGGCAGCTATGACATGGGCGACTACGGCGTGCTGAGCGCGGCCCTTTCGGCCGAGAGCCAGAGCTGGGACGAGTCCGGATTCGAAGCCAAGAAGAAAGGCTTCAACTACATCGACGTCGACCAGGATCTCCAGGAATACTCCGCGGCCATGGAATACACCGTCACCCCCATCGATCCCGTGACCCTGGTGGCCGGCGCCGGGTACGTCGCCCAGACCGGCCCCGAGTCCGAGACCGCCACGGACTGGACCTATCTCTTGGGCGCGACCTACCGCCCCTTCGAAGGAACGGCCATCTCCGCCACCCATGCCCGCAAGGTCCGTTTCGCCTCCATCCGCAACCTCTTCGACGCCAGTTCCGGCAACCCCGATCTGGAACCCGAAGTGTCCATGCACTACGAGATCGGACTGGATCAGGATCTGCCCTTCAAGACACTGCTGTCGGCCTCGGTATACCGCAACGATGTCAAGGACCTCATTGAGAAGAACGACGTCACCGAAATCTATCAGAATTACGATGAATACCTTCTCCAGGGCTTCGAAATCGGCCTTGAGAACCGGTTTTTTGAATCCTTCTGGGCCCGCGTCAGCTACAACTACCTGCACAGCGAGGACAAGTCGGATGATTCCGACCGCGAGGAACTGCAGTACCGCCCGCGCGACACCGTCTCCGTCGAGGCCGAGTACACCTGTCCCTACGGTGCCGCCCTGTACGCGTCGTTCTACTACGCCGCCCACCAGTACACCTATAACGACGATGCGTCCGAAAGAAAGCTCATGAACGACATCGCCCTGGTCAACCTGAAGCTCAGCCAGGCCTTCCTCGACAACGCCCTGAAGCTCTACGCCGGCGTGAACAACCTCTTCGACGAGGATTACGAGGAAAGCTACGGTTTCACGCGTCCCGGCCGGACCCTGTACTGCGGCTTCGACTACGCCTTCTGATGACCCTCAACTTGAAGAACGTCAGCGCGGCCGGGCTCACCGGCCCGCTCTACTCCGGGGTCGACCTTGCGGTCGGCCCCGGGGACTGCATCTGCATCACCGGGCCCACCGGCTGCGGAAAATCCACTCTGCTTCGGACCATGGCCGGTCTGCACGAGCCCGGCCCCGGCGGCGAGGTGCTTCTTGATGGCCGTCCCGTGTCCGAATCCCTGCCCGGACGCGTCGGTCTCATCCTGCAGAACCCCGACACCCAGCTCCTCTGCCCGGACATAGGCTCGGAGCTGGCTTTTGGCCTGGAAAACCTGCGCGTGCCCCCGGCCGAAATGACAGGCCGTATGCTCCGGGCCATGGCCCGCGTGGGCCTCGACAGCCGGTCCCTGCCCCTGGACCGCCCCGTGGGCACCCTGTCCGTGGGCCAGAAATACAAGATTCTCCTGGCGGCAATGCTGGTCATGGAGCCGGACGTCCTGCTCCTGGACGAACCCTGCGCCCAGCTGGACCAGAACGGCATCGACTCCCTGAATGCTTTTCTCCAAGATTTCCTGTCCCGCGGAGGCAGCGTGGTCCTGTGCGAGCACGACCCCGCGCCCCTGCCTGCCATCGGGACCATCCTCGGCATCGCGGACGGCGTCCTGCGCCCTGCCGACGCGCCACGCCCCGCGACCCTGCCCGCCCCGCCCCAAATGCCGGGAGACCGCGTCGTGGCCACCGTGCAGGACGCCGCCCTGGAATTGGGCGACAAGCTCATCTGGGAGCACCTGGACTTCACCCTGCGCAAGGGCGAAATCGCCATCATCCATGGCGACAACGGCTCGGGCAAAACATCGCTGCTGCGCTGCCTGACGGGCTTCCAGACCGCAAGCAGCGGACACATTTCAGTCTTCGGCGAACCGCCGACCCCGGCCAGGCTTCGCGGTCGGGTGGGATTGCTTGTCCAGAACCCGGCCCGGCAGCTCACGGCCGACACGGTCATGGACGAAGTCTCCTTCCCCCTGCGGTACCGCAAGCTTCCCGAAACGCGTTGCCGGGAGCTGGCCATGGGCATCCTGCGCGGACTTGGCCTTGAGGCCATGGCATCGCGTGCGCCCTTCCTGCTCAGCCACGGCGAGCAACACCTCGTTGCCCTGGCCTCGGTCCTGGCCGTTGAGCCGGAAATCCTGCTCCTGGACGACCCCTTCGTGGGGCTGGACCCCACGACCACTTCCAGAGTCTGGGCTGTCCTGCACCAGGCGTCTCGCAACGGTACGTCGGTCCTCTGCGCCCTGCATCGGCCTCCGATCGTCCATGGCGCGCACAGCCTGCACGTGCTTTGCGACAGGAGGCTCGCCTCATGCTGAATGTATCAAAACGACCCACCGATCGAGTCACCCAGACCCAGCTCCTGACGCGCATGGCCGCGGCCCTGGGCCTCGCCATGGGTGCGCTGTTCTGGCACGGCCCCTGGAGCCTGACGGCCCTGGCCCTCGGAAACCTGGCACTGGCAGCGGCCGTGGGGGCGCACCGTTATCCGTGGAAACGCCTCGCCCTCGTGTTCGTATGGCAGGTGGTGCTGGTCCTGGCCCTGTATTTGCTTCGCTACGGGACGCAGAGGCTGCCCGACGGGGCGCTGGTGGCCTTCCGCCTGGTGCTCCTGGTCCTGCCCGGCGTGCTGCTCATGCGCACCACGCACCACGGCGAAATGGCCAGACTGCTGGTCCGCATCCTGCCGGCGAAGATGGGGTTCGTGCTCTCGACCTGCGTGTTCTTCTTCCCCACCCTGTGGGGCGTCACGGTGCAGACCTACGAGAGCCAGGTCCTGCGCGGGGCCCGCATCCTGCCCCGCGAACTGGTCAATCCCGCCAACTGGGGCACACTGGTACGCGTCATCTGCCTGCCGGCAGTCATGACCAGCCTGGCCCTGGCCCGTGACATCGCCCTGGCCGCCCACTGCCGCTGGTATGGCCTGCACCCGGACCGCACCATCTGGCCCGGACCGCACTCACAACCCGGAGACCCGCATGCGTAACCATATGTTCGGCTTCACCCTGCAGGAGTCCCTGTTCCTGGGCTTCTGCTCCCTGCTGATCCTGTCGACCAAGCTGATGCTGCGCCTGCACCTCAAGGTGCCGGGACACTCCATGTTCTTTCTCATCCTCTTCCTGCTGCTGGCGGCCCTGTGCGTGAAAAAACCCTGGAGCGCGACCCTGGCCGCGGTCATGGCCGGGCTTCTGGGCATGTTCACGGGCAGCGGCAAGCTCGGCCCCCTGGCCGTCGTCAGCTACATGCTGCCCGCCCTGGTCATCGACTTCTTCGCTCCTTTCCTGGAACGGCACCGCAAAAATCTCGCGGCCTTCGCCCTGGCCGGCCTGCTGGCCGCCGCGGCTCGCGCGCCCATCTCCCTGGTTTCGGAATGGCTGGTGGGAATGGACCTGCAGGTGCTTCTGATGAGCACGGCCATCAAGGTCGCAGGCGGCATGGTTTTCGGGGCACTGGGCGCGCTGCCCGTGCCATCACTGCTCAAGAAACTTGAAGCGCGGGGACTTCTCCCCGCCCCACCTCAACCGCATGGCACTGGAGCGGACTCATGAGACTTCTCATCTCCATGGATGATACGGACAACCTGGAAACCAAGGGAACCGGCTGGCTGGTCGAAGACGCCTGCCGCGAGATGACATGCATGGGCTGGGGAAAATACTCCATGATCTCCCGGCATCAGCTCTACGTCCATCCGGACATCCCCTACACCTCCCACAACAGCTCCATGGTCTTCGAGGCCTACACCGAGGTGCCGCCCCAGAAGTACGCCCGGTTCTTGAGCGCGTACCTGGAGGAACACAGCGCGCCGGGCTCGGATCCGGGTCTGTGCATCGTGCCCGAACCGGGGGCCGGAGACCGGGATGCCCTGATCTCCTTCGGGCTGCGCGCCAAGAAGGAAGTACTGGACAAGCCTCAGGCCTACGACCTGGCAAAAAATCTCGGAGTGCACCTGTCCGAACACGGCGGCACCGGCGGCGGCGTCATCGGCGCCCTGGCCGGAATCGGCCTGCGCCTGTGGGGCAACGACGGCCGCTTCCGGGGCTGGTACCATCTGGGCCCTGCGGGCACGGTCATGTCCGCCAGGAAGCTTCGGGCCTACGAGTCCATCGAGGACATCCGCACGCCCGACGACAAACCCGTCGACGATTCGGCCTCCATCCGCATTTCAGACCAGCTCAAGACCATCTGCATGAACGGCCGCTCCACCCTCCTGGTGCACCCGGCAAACGGCGACAGCGTCCACACGGTCCTGGCGAAGGAAGAACTCAAGCGGTACTGAGCAACGCGCCTGACAGCGACGCGCGGATGCGACGCCTGTTCGCCTCCGAAAACGCAGACATGGATTGCCGCGTTGAAGACTCCTCGCAATGAGGGAGTTGACAGCGCGGCAATTCATTTCCTCATCCTCCCCGCCATACCAATCAGGCCACCTCCTGTGCGCCAGCATCGTACCACACCAAAAAAAGGCAGAATCCCCGCCTGCGCGGGGATGACATCGGGATGGGTGCCATGCTTTTCCCCTTTGCAGTACTTAGAAATTCTCCCTTGCCACTCCAACGCGCAAAGGCCTGGTCGGGGCGGTTCGTTCGGGGGGCGGCGACTGTCTGACCGAGGCAGGCATCGTTTGGTTGTCCGTCGTCCTGCGCCTGTGGCAAAACAGGCCGCCCTGCACGCGACGGAAAACCATTACGAGGCCCCCGAGGGAGTTTCGGCGCACCCCGAACGGACCGCCCTGATCAGGCCGTCCCCTGTACGCCAGCATCGTACCGCACCAAAAAAAGGCATGGATCCCACGCGGAGCCTGGCATGACCCGCCTTCGCGGGGATGACATC
>CAZQYA010000057.1:0-17105 GCA_964597325.1 uncultured Desulfovibrionaceae bacterium | reverse complement strand
TTATGAGCTCAAGTTAGTGAAGAACAAGCAGCTTGAGAATATGAAATGAATTTAACCACTACGCGCCCAACCTGACCCACGACTCCAACTGGGAACGGCACATCAACCATCTCTGGACACCGGGCCAGGTACGCAAGACCCTGCGGGACATCCCGGGCCTGGCCCTGCAGCCCAAGAAATACCTGAGCCACTTCAAACTCAGCTATTACATCGACACGAACATCATCGGAGAGCAGGAAATCAGACAGCTCCTGCAACGCGCCGACCAGGCCGTAAACGTGTTCGTGTCCTTCGAGCAGTACCTCGACGTCCTGCCCGTGCGCGCCTCCAAGGGCCTGGCCCTGCGCTGGTGCGCCGAACACCTGGAATTCCCCCTGGAAAACACCCTGGTCGCCGGCGTCACCGGGGCCGACGCGGACATGCTGCGCGGCAACACCCTGGGCACGGTGGTGGACAGCCGTCACATCATGGAGCTTTCGGGGCTGGTCAGCGTGGACAACATCTACTTCGCCAAGGCCTCCCATGCCGAAGGCATCCTCGAAGCCATGGAACACTACGGTTTCCCAAAGGAGGGGGAGGGCGCATGAACCCCTTGCTCATCTGCACGGACATGGACAGAACCCTGATCCCCAACGGCCCCCAGCCCCTGTCCCCCGAAGCTCCGGGATTGTTCGCGCGCCTGACGGCCCTGGACGAAGTCTGCCTGGCCTATGTCACGGGACGGCACCTGGAACTCATCGAAAGCGCCATCAGGGAGTTCGGCCTGCCCATGCCGGATTTCGCCATCGCCGATGTGGGCGCCACCATCTACCGCACCGGCCAGGATGGCTGGTCCCCGTGGCCCCAGTGGGAGACGCACATCGCCGCCGATTGGCTGGGCCTGACCTCGGTCGACCTCCACGCCCTGCTCAAGGACATGAAAGGACTCATGCTGCAGGAGGAGGAAAAGCTGGGGCCCCATAAGCTGAGTTACTATGTCTCCCTGGACGAAGACCGCCGGGCCCTGCTGAACGAGGCCGGGAAACGTCTGGAGCGCGCGTCCGTGCGGACCCGGCTGATCTGGAGCGTGGACTCCCTGGCCGGGGTGGGACTGCTGGACGTGCTGCCCGAACGGGCCGGCAAGCTGGCGGCCATCCGCTTCCTCATGGAGCATGAGGGATTCGGACTTGGCGACACCCTGTTCGCCGGCGACAGCGGCAACGACCTCGATGTCCTCGCCAGCGACATTCCGGCCGTGCTGGTGGCCAACGCCGACGAGGAGGTCCGGGCCGGGCTGGCGGACACGAAAAAGGACAAACTGCATTTCGCCCGGGGCTACCTGGGCATGAACGGCAATTTCGCAGCGGGCATCCTGGAGGGAGCCGCGCGCTTCCACCCCGACGTCGACGCCTGGCTGCGCAAAACCCGGAAGGAGACTTGATGTACGAACAGGCCTCACACGCATTGCTGAACGAGATTCTGGCCAAGCTGAACCCCGAGATCGGCAAATACAGGCTGCGTCGTTTCTACACACGCCTGGGAGCGAACTTCTACGCCATCTACTCCCTGTTCAAGCTCCTCTACGGGGACCGCCCGGACTTCAAGGAACAGATGATCCGCCTGGTGGAGACCCTGGCCATGCGCTACATCAAGCGCGGCCCGGCCATGCGCCGTTCGGACATCGCCCGTGAGATCAACTACAACTGGTTCCTGAACCAGAAATGGGTGGCAATGGCCCTGTACTGCGACCGCTTTGCCGACAATCTCCAGGGGCTCGAGGAGCGTCTGCCGTACATCCAGGAACTCGGCGTGAACATGGTCCACATCATGCCCATCCTGGACTGTCCGCCGGAGAACAATGACGGTGGCTATGCCGTGCGGAATTTCAAGAAGATCGATGCCCGGTACGGCACCCTGGACGACATCGAAGACCTGGCCGAGAACATGCGCAGTCGGGAAATCCTCCTGGTCCTGGACGTGGTGGTCAACCACACCTCCGAGGAGCATGAATGGGCCAGGCGGGCCAGGGCTGGGGAAGAGAAATACCAGGACTACTATTACATGTTCGACGACCGCGGCATCCCCGACGTCTACGAGGAGACCATGCCCGAGATCTTTCCGGCCACGTCGCCGGGAAATTTCACCTGGAACGAGGAGATGGGCAAGTGGGTCATGACCGTCTTCAACAACTACCAGTGGGATCTGAACTACAAGAATCCGGCCGTGTTCATCGAGATGATCGACATCATCCTGTATTGGGCCAACATGGGCGCGGACATCCTGCGCCTGGACGCCGTGGCCTTCCTCTGGAAGAAGCTGGGCAGCACCTGCCAGAACGAACGCGAAGCGCACCTCATCCTGCGCCTCATGAAGGACTGCTGCCAGGTCACTGCGCCCGGTGTCCTCTTCATTGCCGAGGCCATTGTCGCGCCCAGCGAAATCGCCAAGTACTTCGGCGAGGACGCCATCTACTCCAAGGAATGCGAGATCGCCTACAACGCCACCCTCATGGCGTTGCTCTGGGATGCCGTGGCCACCAAGAACTCCAAGCTCCTGAGCCAGGGCGTCGGCAATCTGCCCCAGAAGCTCGATCGCGCCACCTGGCTGAACTACGTGCGCTGCCATGACGACATCGGCCTGGGCTTCGACGACGAGGACGTCCGGGCGGCCGGGTACGACCCGGCCCTGCACCGGGCCTTTCTGGTGGACTATTTCACGGGCCGCTACCCGGCCTCCCAGGCCAGGGGCATGCCCTTCGGCACCAACGAGAAGACCGGGGACTCGCGCATCTCCGGGTCCATGGCCTCCCTGGTGGGGCTGGAGTGGGCCATGGAGAACGGCGACGAGGAGGCCATCGACGCCGCCGTGAAGACCATCATCCTGCTGCACAGCGTCATCCTGTCCTTCGGCGGCCTGCCCCTGCTGTACTACGGCGACGCCATCGGAACCCTGAACAACCTGGAGTTCCTTCAGGATCCGGCCACGCAGAACGATTCACGCTGGGTGCACCGTTCGCGCTTCGACTGGGACAAGGCCGAGCGGCGGCACGTCAGCGGCACGGTGGAGAACAGGATCTTTTCGGAACTCAGGCGCCTCATCGCCCTGCGCAAGGACATCCCGGCCTTCGCGGACTTCGACAACCGCGCCATCATTGGGGTGGAGGATCCCCACCTGCTGGTCTACTCGCGCACGGACCCTGAGAACTGCCGCAACGTGGTCTTCGTGATCTGCAACTTCGACGCGTCTCCCCGGAAGCTGCAACTGGCCGAACTCGAACCGCACGGATGCTTCCAGTACGGCAGCATGCGCGATCTGGGCACGGGCGGCGTGGTGCGGGGAGAGGAAGGAGCCATCGAGATTCCGGCCCTGTCCTTCCTGTGGCTGGGCGAGTGAGGCCGGCTCGGAGGTTCAGTCGGCCGGGGTCTGCTCCCGGGGCCCGAGGATTTCCCCGATGACTTTGTGCAGTTCACGCAGCCCGAAGGGCTTGGAGATGTAGCCGTCCATGCCGCCGGCCAGGAACTTTTCCCGGTCCGAACTCATGGAATAGGCGGTCATGGCGATAACGGGTACATGCGGCAGGTCCGACTCCCGCTCCATCTTTCGGATGATTCCGGCGGCCGTCACGCCGTCCATGACGGGCATCTGCACGTCCATGAGGACGGCGTCGAAGCTTCCCTCGGAGAAACGCTCCACCGCCTGGCGGCCGTTCCAGGCCGGCACGATCGCGTGGCCGGCCTTTTCGAGCTGCTGCCGCACCGCGAACATGTTCACCTCGTCGTCCTCGGCCACCAGGATTCTGAGATTCCGCCAGTCCAAAATCCGGACCTTCGCATCCGCGTCATGGTCCCGGGCCTCGGCTTTCCCGGCAGTAATGCAGAAATACATGCTGGTGCCGACGCCGACCTCGCTGGAAATGGACATGGTCCCGCCCATGAGTTCCACGAGCCGCCTGCAGATGGACAGCCCCAGGCCCGCGCCCTGATGCTCCCGGGTGTATCCGCGGCTGACCTGCGTAAAGGGCTGAAAAAGGGTTTCCAGGGCCTCGTCCGGAATGCCGCAGCCCGTATCGGACACGGAAAAGAACATCCTCGTTTTCCCGCTGTCGTTGCAGGGCAGGGGATAGGCCTCGACAGTGATGGTACCCTGCTCCGTGAACTTGAAGGCGTTGCCGATGAGGTTGGTCAGCACCTGCTGCAGCCTGATGGGATCGCCCGTGACCATTTCAGGCAGGGCCGGGTCCACATGCTGCAGGATGCGCACGCCCGACTGGGCGGCCGTGGGCGCGAAGAGATCCATGGTTTGGGCCAGGGCCTCGCGAAGATCAAAGGTCTCGTCGCGGATGACCATCTTGCCGGCCTCCACCCTGGACAGGTCAAGGATGTCCGACAACAGCCGGGTCAGGCGCATGCTCGATTGCAGAGCCAGTTCGCCGTATTCCCGCTGCTCCGCATCGAGTTCCGTGGACTCCAGCAGTTGCAGCATGCCCACGACGCCGTTGAGGGGCGTGCGGATCTCGTGGCTCATGTTGGCCAGGAACTCGGACTTGCTCGCATTGGCGGCTTCGGCCTCGTCCTTGGCGCGCAGGATCTCCTTCTCGGCCCGCTTGCGCTCGGTGATGTCGACGCCGAGGCAGGTCACGTCCAGGGGTCGGCCCGTCGCGTCCTGGGTCTGGACGTTGGCCCAGGAGACGAGCAGCCTCTCTCCGGAGCGGGTCAGGATCTCGTTCTCGAAGGTGGAATAAGGCAGGTCGTGGCGTACGCCCATGGTCCGTTCAAAGACTTCGCGCATGAATGCCCGCTTCTCCGGGGGTATGAAGGTCTCGAACCAGTCCTTGCCGAGAACCTCGGGGGACTCCCAGCCCGTCAGCCGCAGAAAGTGGTCGTTGGCAAAGACGATCTCGCCTGATGGAGCGAGCGTGATGCCGACCTGCGGCGTACGCTGCAGGATATTGCGCCACTTCTCCTCGGAACGTTTCCGGCTTTCCTCGGTCCATTTGCGCTCGACGATGTCCCAGAGCAGGTCGGCCAGCTTGGATGCCGAATCCAGATCTTCCTGAAGATACGCCGAGGGCTTGTTGCCCACGCCCAGGATGGCCACGATGCGCTCCTCACGGAAAACGGGCACGAGCAATTCGCGAAAAACAGCGGCATGACCCTCCGGAAACCCCTTTCTGTTCGACAGCGAATCGTAGTCATTATGGATGATACCCTTGCGCTCACGCACGCAGTCACCCCATACGCCGGCCCGTTCCACCGGATAATGCCGCGTTGTCACGGAAACACGGCAGTACTCCCGCATGGTTCTGGTCGACCAGCCCTGCAGGGTAATGGTCATGGATTCCTCGTCCAGGGTGTGGAAGAAGCCGATGCGGCTGTCCGTCAACAGCTCCACCTCGTCGATGGCCAGGGTCATGAGTTCGTCGACGGTTCCCCGATTGGATTCGCTCAGGATGCGCGTCCTGGCCTTGTGCAGCCGGTCCGTCCGCGTCAGCGCCTCCCGCTCCAGAGCGAGTTCGCGGAAGAGGGTGGCGTAGGGTTTGCGCAGGGAGTACCGGACCAGGGCCTGATAGATGAGAAAAAAGGAGGCTATTTTCAGAAAATGCCCCAAGACGTTGCTCAGGTCGTAGACGCCGATGTAGAACGTGAAGGCCAGTTCGCTGAAGATGGATGTGACGATGGCCGCCGCCACGAACGGATAACTGCCCGGCTCGTGGAGACTGCGCTTCCGGGCGAGCAGCACCAGCCCGCAAAGCATGATGAAACTTATGACATATTCGGAAACGACCTTGAAACGGGTCAGCCCCTGCCCCTCCACGTAACAGACGGGAAAGACACCCCAGATGAAGATGGAGGCCAGCAGCACTCCGGTCAGGGCGGTGAATGCGACCAGCAGGGGACGGCAGGGGATTCTTCGCTCCAGGAGCAGCGGGTAGGCCAGGAAGCTTGCGCCCTGAATCCCGCGAGCCGCTATCCACAACTGGGTCGCGAGGTTGGCGGCATCTTCGGGCGGGAACACGCCCATCCCCTTGTAGGCCAGAGTGTGCAGGAGATCCACCCCGCCGACGAAGAAATAGGCGATGCCCAGGAACAGCAAGCCGTCGTTCCTGAGTATGTCCCTGGCATTCCAGACCAGCAGGAAGACGCTCCAGGCCACGGCGATGGAGACAAGCTCGACCAGGCTGTGGAAAAGCAGGAAGTGGTTCCGGCCTGAATAATAAAACGCGACCAGGAAAAAGCAGCCGACAAGGATGTACCAGAAAATGCCCGCCCGGCTTCTTTCCTGTTCCGGCTTCGCCATGCCCCCGGATTCATCGGTGGGCGTATATGACAATTCATTCATAAATCGGGATCATGCCAGCAGGCAGGCTCATTTTCCAGCAAAATATCATCTCCCGCCGTCGGCACGGGCCTGACGAATTTCGCAGTTGTCGCAACAATATCGTCACGCATCCGTCATACGCCTTGTGTAGTACGGTCTCCCGAAAGCCGCGCGGCCATTCCGAAAGTCGCGCCACCGCCCCGACATTCGAGCACAAGGATCCATATCAATGAACAAAGCTCTGGGTTTTCAGACCAAACTTACCATCGCAACCATCGGCGTGGTTCTGGTGACCGTCCTGTGTCTGTCCGTTTCACAGATGTACATGGCCAGCCGGGACGCACTGCGCCAGGGCCGGGACGGGCTGGGCAGAATTTCCGCCACCCTGGCCGAATCCGTGGCCCTGCAGCACGCGCTGATGCAGCGCAAGATTCTCATCGACAGGGACATCATGAAGACCCAGTTCGAGCTGAGCGGATTTCCCGTTCCAGAGGTACTCCTGGATGCCGAACTGGAGCTGGTGGACCAGAATGGCGGTGAGCCGTCCCTGACGGTCATGCCGGCCATGAAGCACGGTTCGGTCTACCTGCACGAGGACAACTCCGTGGTCCGCAAGGTGGCGGAGCTCACAGGCGGCGTCGCCTCCATTCTACAGCTCCACGAAGGCCGGCTCGTGCGCATCTCCACCTCCCTGGAAGCTCCGGCGGATTTCTGGGGCCAGGGTTCGTTCATGGACACCGGCACGCCGGCCCTGGCAGCGGTGCTTCAGGGAAAAACCTGGGAAGGACTGGTCCGGCTCGGCGGTGCTTGGCGCATGGCCGCGTGCGTGCCATTTACGGACCTTGGCGGCGACAAAATTCTGGGCGCCCTGGAAATCACGCACCCCCTCATCAGCCCGGCTTTCGCCCATTTCGTGCAGTCGGTGGGCGTCGGCGGACACGGCGGAACCCTGGCCTTCGACGGCAGCGGCCGAGAGGTCATCAGTCTTCCCGGCGCTCCGGAGGAATCGGCGGTCATCCTGTCGGCCGGAGGCGGGGAAGGGCAGCAGGTTCTGGAAACGAGCGACGGCAGTCACCTCGAAGTGGCCCTGCATACCTTCGAACCCTGGGGGCTGACCTTCGCCACCTGGGTCGCCACCGCGGATCTCATGTCCGGGGTCAATGAGCGGCTCCTGACCAACGCGCTCAAAAGCATGATTCTTCCCCTTGTCCTCTCGGTGGTGCTCATTGGCATCGCGGGCAGGATCCTGCTGGCGCCGGTGCGGCGCATGGCCGGCCTGGCCGAGGATGTGGCCGCCGGCGACTACACCACGACCATTTCCTACCCGGCCCGGGACAGCATCGGACACCTGGCCTGCGCCCTGAACACCATGGTCGCCAGGAGCCGCGAGATGCTCTCGGAGATCGTCGCCGCCACGGACGCCCTGTCCGGGGCCTCGGCCGAACTGGGAGGCACGTCCGCCGACCTCACGGACAATTCCGCGGGCATGGCCGGCCGGGCCCGGGCTGTACGCGACTCGGCCCGGACCGTGAGTGGCAACATGCACTCGGTCTCGGCGGCCATGGAGCAGACCACGGTCAATGTCGGCACCGTGGCCACATCCATTTCCGAACTGGCGGGGACGATTCAGGGCGTGGCCCAGAGCGCCGACCTGGCCAAGCGCACGACAACCGACGCCGTGGCCAAGGCCGACGAGACCGCCCGCCACATGGACCAGCTGGGCCAGGCCGCCAGGGAGATCGGCACCGTGACTTCGACCATATCGGCCATCTCCGCCCAGACGCATCTCCTGGCCCTGAACGCCACCATCGAGGCCGCCCGGGCCGGTGTGGCGGGGCGCGGTTTCGCCGTGGTGGCCGGGGAGATCAAGGAGCTGTCCCAGCAGACCTCAGCCGCCACGGAGAGCATCCGTCAGACGGTGGGCGCCATCCAGAGCGTCACCGAGGTCACGGCCCGGGAGATCGCCGGGATCATCGGCGTCATCCAGGAAATGAACGACGTGGTCGTCTCCATCTCCGAAGCCATGGAGGAACAGGCGGTCCTGACCGGGGACATCTCGAAGAATGTTGCCCAGGCCGCTCAGGGCATTGCCGAAATCAACGACAACGTCACGTCGAGCACGGTCATGACCGGCGATATTTCCGAAGAGATCGAGAGCGTGCTGGGGGCCTCCACCACCGTGCAGGATCAGAGCGCGGTGGTGCGTGAGCGCTCGGACAGCCTGGCGGAGTTGGCCGCGCACCTGCAGGAACTCGTCGGGCGGTTCCGCTTTACACAGGACCACGGCGACGAAGGGGTGTCGGGGAAAGACGAGGCTCGTTCTTCAGGACGTCCGGCGCGCCAGCACCCCGCCAAGGACACGCAGCAGATCGCCCATGGCCACAGGCTTGGCGAGGTACGCGCTCATGCCGGCGCCGAGAAACGTTTCCCTGTCTCCGGCCATGGCGTAGGCCGTCATGGCGACAATGGGAATACTCCGGGCGTTGCCGCCGGCACGTCCGGCGCGAATGGCGCGGGTCGCCTCCAGGCCGTCCATGAGCGGCATCTGGACGTCCATGAGCACGAGGTCGAAGCCCTGCCGGCCAAGGGCATCAAGAGCCTCGATTCCGCTCGCGACACGGGTTACGATGCACCCTGACTTGCGCAGCATGCTCGTGGCGGCCAGGGCGCTGACCTCGTCGTCCTCGGCGAGCAGCACCTTCAGCCCTTCGAGAAGGGCTGGGTCGGCTTCACGGGGCTGTTCCAGGCGTTCGAGACCGGTGTCGACCGCGAACTCCAGGGCAAAGGCCATGGTCGTGCCCACCCCGGACTCGCTGATCACGGAGATGTTCCCGCCCATGAGCTGCACCAGACGCCTGCAGATGGACAGCCCCAGCCCGGCGCCCTGGTGGGTGCGCGTATAGCCGGTGTCGATCTGGGAGAACGGCTGGAACAGAACCTCCAGCTTGTCGTCGGGAATGCCTTCGCCCGTATCCTCCACGGCGAGATAGACGCGGACCCGGCCGCTGCGCAGGGGTGAAAGAACCCGGGCCTGGACCGTGACGCTGCCGGCCGTGGTGAATTTCAGGGCATTGCCCACCAGGTTGATCAGCACCTGCGCGAGCCGGGCCGCATCACCCAGGACACGCGAAGGCATGTCCGGATCGATGTCCAGGCACAGCTCGACACCGGCATCACGCGAGATGGGGAGAAACAGTTCCCGGATCTGACAGAGCACTTCCCGAATTTCCATGGGCGCATGCTGGACCGTGAGCTTGCCCGCCTCGATCCGGGACAGGTCCAGAATATCGCTTAAGAGGCGCACAAGGCGGTTGCAGGACCTCATGGCCGTTTTCGCGCTCGCCGCCTGCTCCTCGTCCAGGTTTGTCGACTGCAGGACCTGGAGCATGCCCATGATGCCGTTGATGGGCGTGCGGATTTCATGGCTCATGTTCGCCAGGAATTCCGACTTGGCCAGATTGGCCGCCTCGGCCCCTGATTTTGCTTCCCTGAGCTGCTCCATGGCCGCCTTCATCCGGGCCTCGGCCTGCCTGCGGTCGGAGATGTCGCGCATGATGCTCGACGAGTAGCCCCTGAACGGCCCCGGGACGTCGTGGACAATGACGACTTGGGACACGGGAATCTCCCGGCCGTCTTTTGCGCGCACCAGGTTTTCTCCTTCCCAGACGCCGGCCGCCGATGCGGCGGGCATTGCCTCGGACTCCATTTTCCTCATTGCCTGCTCCGGAAACAGCTCCGAGACATGCCTTCCGGCCAGGGGGACGCTGCCAAGGCCCAGAAGACTGCGACCGGCCTGGTTGAAAAATGTCAGGCTGCCGTCGGGGCGGGAGGTGAAGACGAAGTCGCTGGTCGACTCCAGAATAGTGACCAGAAATTCCCGCTCAGCCCTGGCCGCGGACTCGCGCCGCATGAGCAGGTTGTGGCGGACCATGAGCACCAGGAAGACGGCGGAGAGGATCAGGGCCAGGACCATGAAGGCGTTGACCCAGTCGATGAACCGATCCACCCGGTCGCGCTGCAGCTGCAGGATATCCTGGGCCGTTGCCTGGGATTCGTCCCGCAGCGCCGAAGCCTTGCGAAAGGTTTCAAAGAGGCGGGAATGCACGATGCGCATGGTCAGGGGAGCGTCGGGAGGCAGACCCGAGACGCCGGTGGTAAGCCATTGCCGCACGTCCACCAGGGACGGCGCCACGGCCGAATGAAAGGCCGAAGCCTGGATCAGATTATCGAAAACAAACGTGTCGCGCATGGCCACGACCTGTCCGTAGACATCGTCAGCACGGTCCTTGAGGCGCGAGACGGCTTCGGGTTCGGGGTCCGACACGGCCAGGGCCGAGGCCGAGGACATCTCGCCCAGGCCGTCCGTGATCAGATTGAGATATTCGAGCTGGCCGAGCAGAGTCGTAGGCAGGGTGCGCTCCAGGGAGCGCAGCATCATGCTGATGTAGACACCCGAAACGAGAATCATGGCCAGCAGGGCAAAAACGATGCCCCGCCTGAAGGTCTCCGCGCTGATCCGTCGGATCACGGAGCCACGTCCCCAGGCAGCAGCCCCTGTTCCTCGTAGTAACGCCGGGCGCCCTTGTGGAGGGGGATGGACAGCCCCGTCAGGGCGGTATTGGGAGCGATGAATCGTCCCTGGGCATGGGCTTCGCGCAGTGTGCCGAGGGTGCGCTCGTTCCAGACGGCGGCCGTGATGTCGTGAACCAGGGCTTCGTCCATGTCCGCGCGCACGACGAGCAGGGCGCGGACCTCGATGGTCGGCGTGTCCTGGACGCCGGGATAGGTCCAGGCCGGAATCACCCCCGCAGCGAGGTATGGGTGCTCCTGGGCGATCTCCCGCGCGATCTCGGGCGATATGGGCACCAGCGAGTGCTCATCGCCGAAAATATCCTGTACGGCCTTGGCCGGTGTGCCCGCCATGAGGCAGAAGCCCTGCAATCTGCCCTGGGCGAGCCATTCGCGCGTGAACTCCGGCTTCAGGTACACGGGTTGGAAGTCTTCCTCAGTCAGGCCGTAGGCCGCCAGGACGATGCGCATAATCACCAGTGTGCCGGAACCGGTTACGTCCAGGGAAACTGATTTGCCGCGAAAATCAGGCACACCGACGATTCCGGCATCGCGGCGGGTGATGATCTGCAGCCGCTCGGGATAAAGGCTGGCCACGGCGCGGATTTCCGAAGCGCCGTCCACGGATGCGAAGGGGCCTTCCCCGCGCAGGGCGCTGTGGGCCGAATCGGCCTGAACCAACCCGGCCTCGATCTCCCCGGCGGCCAGGGCCCGGACATTTGCCACGGAACCTCCAGAAGTCTGGGCCCCGGCGACCAGGCCCGAAGCGATGGACGCCCCGGTGATACTCTCGGCCAGGGCCTTGCCAATGGGATAATAGACTCCAAGCAGCCCGCCCGTGCCAATGCGCAGCAGGCGGACATCCCCGGACAGGGCGGAGGAGGGGGCACAAAACGCCGCAATGGCCATCAGGATCAGAAGTCGCATAACCGTAAGCGTCGTCATGATCGAACCCTCCTTGTCCGTTGCACAGCTGCATCGGGGTGTCTCACACGCATACACCTTGAGTAACAATTCCGTAACCCCCTGCCAAGTCCGTATTTTTTCAACCCGTCACCTCGGGTCAAGTCGCAGCACCTGACCGGGATCATGGTCCGTGAGGAGCCACAGGGCTCCTTCGGGCCCCACGCGCACGTCGCGGATGCGGCGGTTCAAGCCTTCCAGAAGCCGTTCCTCCTCGACCACCTTTCCCGCTTCCAGCCTGAGCCGCGCCAGGTGCTTTTTGGCCAGAGCGCCCACGAACAGATCGCCCTGCCAGCCGCTGAAACGCTCCGCGGAGTAAAAGGCCATTCCCGACGGGGCTATGGACGGAATCCAGGCATAAAGGGGATCGGCCATGCCGGGCATGTGCTTCAGGCCGTCGCCGATGGTGAAGCCCGTGTAGTCGATGCCCAGGGTGACCACGGGCCAGCCGTAGTTCACGCCGGGGCGCAGTATGTTGACCTCGTCGCCGCCCCTGGGGCCGTGCTCGTGGGTCCAGACCTCGCCCGTTTCCGGGTGGACGGCCATGCCCTGGGGGTTGCGGTGGCCGTAGCTGAAGATCTCGGGACGGACGCCGGGCGTCTGCACAAAGGGATTGTCATCGGGGATGCGGCCGTCGTCGTGCAGGCGCACGACCTTGCCGGCCAGGTCGCCGAGATCCTGGGCACGATCCATGTCCCCGCGGTCGCCCACGGTCACGTAGAGGTATCCCCGGTCATCAAAGGCCAGGCGCGAGCCGAAGTGCACGCGTCCCCTGGAGGCCGGTTCGGCGCGGTACAGGACCTGGACGTCCGTCAGGGCCGCGCCGTCGAAGCGGGCACGGGCCACATGCGTGGTCCAGCCCCGGTCCATGTCCGCGCTATAGCTGAAGTAGAGGAGACGGTTCGAGACGAAATCCGGGTGCGGCAGCAGATCCAGGAGCCCGCCCTGACCCCGGACGCGGATGTCGGGCAGACCGGACACCGCCTCGGGCAGCAGCCGCCCTTCGCGGATGACCCGCAGGCGGCCCTCGCGCTCGCTGACCAGAATGTCGCCGTCAGGCAGAAAGGCCAGGGACCACGGATGTTCCAGTCCGTCGGCCACGACGGTGACCGAGAAGCTGTGATGTTTCGATTCGAAATCCCGGGCCTGGAGACCGGAAGCAGGGCCCAGCAAGAGCACGACCGTCAGCAGGGCCGAGATCGCAAAGGGAAGACATGTCTTCATGGAAACCTCCACATTTGAGGACACAGGGCGTTTCATTGGAGATAACCTCACGTTGCGGCATGGCAAGTGCCGGAAAAATGGGGGCGGCCGGAACCAAGAGGCTCCGGCCGCCGGGGAGGGGAGAGAGGAGGGAGAATTATAGATCTTCAGCGTGTTTCGAAAGGTAGTCGGCCACGCCGCCCGCGTCGGGCTTCATGCCGTCGTCGCCCTTCTGCCAGCCGGCCGGGCAGACCTCGCCGTGCTTTTCGGTGAACTGCAGGGCGTCCACCAGGCGAAGCATTTCATCCACGTTGCGGCCCAGGGGAAGGTTATTGACCACCTGGTGCTGGACCACGCCGTCGCGGTCGATGAGGAAAGAGGCGCGCAGGGCCACGCCCGCTTCGGGGTGCTCGATGCCGTAGGCCCGGGTGATCTCGTGCTTGACGTCGGCCACCATGGTGAAACCGACCGGGCCGATGCCGCCCTGTTCCACGGAGGTGCTGCGCCAGGCGAAATGGGTGAACTGGGAGTCGATGGACACGCCGACGATCTCCACGCCCCTGTCGCGGAACTCCTGGAGACGCTTGTCATGGGCGATGATCTCCGTGGGGCAGACAAAGGTGAAGTCCAGGGGCCAGAAAAAGAGGACAACATATTTCCCGCGCAGGGAGGACAGGGTGAAGTCGTCGATGACGCCCGAGGGTTTGACGGCGGGCGCGGTGAAGTCGGGGGCCTGTCTGGTGACGAGTATGCTCATATCGATATTCTCCTGAATGTTTTGATGTTGTGCTGTTTTTAGTAACTATTCCTAACAAGAGCTTGCGTCAAGAAAAAAGGGGAGAGATTTTCATTTCACATCCAGTCCGCGTTTTCGTATCACCATGGCGCCGCGCCGCGGCATAGACAATAAGAACAAGGATGTAGCCATGAAATACAAGGCGGTCGTCTTCGACATGGACGGGACTCTGCTCGACACCCTGGAAGATCTGGGCTCTGCCATGAACCGCGTGCTGGCACGCCACGGCATGTCCGAGCACCCCGTGGACAGCTACAGGATTTTCGTGGGCAGCGGGGCCGCGCGCCTCGTGGAACGGGCCCTGCCCGAAGGACGGCGCGACGAGGCCACGCGGAAGCTCTGCCTGCGGGAGTTCCTTGAAGAATATGAACGGGGATGGAAAATCAGGACCAGGCTCTACAACGGGATGCCAGAACTGCTGGACGCACTGACCGAGCGGGGCGTTCCCATGGCCGTGGCCACCAACAAGCCCCAGGATTTTGCCGAACTGTGCATGGAGGCCTTCCTGGACCGGTGGCCCTTCGCCATGACCGTGGGCCAGGTGCCGGGCGTGCCCGTCAAGCCGGACCCGGCAGGGCCCTTGGGCATTGCCGCGCATCTGGGTCTCGACCCGGCCGCGGTTCTCTATCTCGGGGATACGGACGTGGACATGTTCACGGCAGTCGCCGCAGGCATGTTTCCCGTGGGCGTGACCTGGGGCTTCCGCCCCGAGGAAGAGCTGACGCGCTCCGGCGCGGCGGCCATCCTGCACCATCCCCTCGAACTTCTGCATCTCCTGGACTGACGAATCCCTACAGGATGTAACCATGATGGACATCATCGACCTGAACATCGCCATCGACGCCCTGGGAGGCCTGGCCCTGTTTCTCCTGGCCATGCTGCTCATGACCGAAGGGCTGACGGTCTTCGCGGGGAGCGGACTGCGCACCCTGCTCGGCCGCTGGACCAGAACGCCCCTGCGCGGCGTCTTCGCCGGCATCCTGGTCACGGGCGTGGTGCAGTCCTCCAGCGCCGTGACCGTGGCGGCCATCGGTTTCGTCAACGCCGGCGTCATGACCCTGCGTCAGTCCCTGGGCGTCATCTTCGGCACCAACGTGGGCACGACCATGACGGGCTGGCTGGTGTCCCTGGTAGGCTTCGGCGTGAAGATCGACGCCCTGGCCCTGCCCATTCTGACCCTCGGCGTGGTCCTGCGCCTGACCATGTCGTCCAAGCGCGCCAGGGGGCTGGGTATGGCCCTGGCGGGTTTCGGCCTTTTCTTCCTGGGCCTGGCCATCCTCAAGGACGCCTTCGCCGGGCTGGCCCAGGCCTATGGCCAGGAGGTGGCCCAGGGCAATTTCAACGCCGGGATCGGCACATTTCTGCTCGTCGGCTTTGTTGCCACGGTCCTGACCCAGTCCTCGAGCGCGGCCATCGCCATCATCCTCACGGCCGCCGCCGGCGGCATGATCGGCATCCAGAGCGCGGCCGCGGCCGTCATCGGCGCCAACCTGGGCACCACCTCCACGGCGCTCATCGCCGTGCTCAAGGCCACACCCAACGCCAAGCGCCTGGCCGTGGCGCACATAGCCTTCAACGCCATGACAGGCGTCGTGGCCCTGGGGCTGCTGCCGGCCTTGCTGTGGGTGGTGGAGGCCCTTGGCAACTTCCTGGACATCGAAGGCAGTCCGGCCGCGGTCCTGGCACTGTTTCACAGCATCTTCAACGTGCTGGGCGTGCTCATCATGCTGCCTCTGGCCCGCAGGCTGACCCGGGCCCTGGAGGGCCTCTTCCGCAGCGCCGAGGAGGACATGAGCCGTCCCAAGCATCTGGACACGACCCTGACCTCCACCCCGGTGCTGGCCGTGGCCGCCCTGCGCCACGAACTGGTGCGCCTGCGCTCCATGGTCACGGCCATGATGCAGAGCGCCTTGTCCGGAACGGCGCCGAAAGAGGAACTCGAAGCGCAGGCAGGGGCCGTGCACGCCCTGGGGGAGGCCGTGGCCGCCTTCGTGGCCGGCGTGCGCACCGAAAGCATGACCCGGGCCGTGGCCGACGAACTCGCCGATGCCCTCTTCGCCACGCGCTACCTCCAGGAGGCCGCCCGCCTCGCCCCGCACCTGCTGCGGCTCAGGCAGAAGACCTGGCAACTGTACGAGTCACCCCAACGGGCGGCCCTGGAAGAGGCCCTGAACGCCTCCGGGGCATGTCTGGGACTGGCCGCTCGCGTGGAAGAGGAGCTGGAAGGGGATGTGGTGCGTGCGCAGTGTATGGAGAAATTCGAATCCGTCTACCACGGCACCAAGAAGGCTCTTCTCGACGCCGCCGTGCTCGGCGTTTTGTCCGTCCAGACCGCAGACAGCCTGCTGGACCACCTGAGCTCCTCACGCCGTGCACTGCAGCAGCTCATTAAGGGAGACCGCCTGCTGCGAACGTCCATGCCCACGGGAAAAAGCGCAGGCAAACCTGAAGGACGAGAAAGCTCCGCAGCACCTGCCGCCGACGCCCAGGCTTCAGAAAATTCCGCCGCGGACTTTGCTCAGGGGGAGGGCGCTCCGGCGAAAGGGAAATGACGCGGCGTCTTCACCCGCGCCGCGCCACCCGCGCTCCCTCGAAGAGTCCCTCAAAGAAATTCGCCGCGTTCACGCCCAGCGACCGGATGCGGTAGCCGCCTTCCTGCACCACCAGGGTGTGCCTGCCAAGGGCGCCGATGAGCCTTCCGTTGCGGAAGAAATCCCTGGCCCCGAGACTCCACGTTCCCGTGGGGTCGCCCTTGGCCGGATCAAGCCCCAGACCCACGACCACGAAAGCCGGGTCGAAATCGGCCATGACCTTCAGCGCCTGGCGCAGGGTCTCGGCGTAGCGTTCGCCGTCGACCTCCTCGGGCAGGGGATAGTTGCGGCTGAAACCGACTCCCTGTCCCTCGCCGTGTTCGTCCTTGAACCCACTGAAATACGGATAGGCAAACCTGGGGTGCCCATGAATGGACACGGTCAGGACGTCGTCGCGCGCATAAAAGATGTTCTGGGTGCCGTTGCCGTGGTGGTAGTCCACATCCAGGACGGCCACTCGGCCGTGGGCGCAGAGGTGCTGGGCAGCCACGGCCGCCGTGTTGAAATAGCAGAAACCGCCGAAGGCCCGGGCTTCGGCGTGGTGCCCCGGAGGCCGCACCAGGGCGTAGGCCAGGCGCCGCCCGGCCAGCAGTTCCTCGGCCGCGGTCAGCCCGCAGTCCACGGCCCCGCGAGCCGCGGCATAGGCGTTGCCGTTCAGGGGCGTGAAGGTGTCGATGCAGTAGTAG
>CAZQYA010000056.1:17016-17267 GCA_964597325.1 uncultured Desulfovibrionaceae bacterium | reverse complement strand
AAACCGCTCCTGGGCATCTGCCTGGGCTGCCAGATCCTGCTCGAATACAGCCCGGAGAACGACACCAAGACCCTGGGCCTCATCCCGGGCAGCTGCGACGTGTTCACCCCAGACCTGACCGAAGAGGACGGCGCGCCCATCAACATCCCGCACATGGGCTGGAACACCGTGAGCCTGCAGAAGGCACGTCCCCTTTTCAGCGGCATCTCCCCCGAGAGCCCATTCTATTTCGGGCACAGGCACGACCCCAG
>CAZQYA010000056.1:9379-17006 GCA_964597325.1 uncultured Desulfovibrionaceae bacterium | reverse complement strand
CCGGCCCCGGAGTATGTCATCGCCACGACATATTACGGCAAGGAGTTCTGCTCCGTGCATGGCCGCGAAGGGCTGTGGTCCGCCCAGTTCCATCCTGAAAAAAGCGGGCGGCCGGGCCTTAAAATGCTCTCCAATTTCTACGAATACTGCAGGGAGGCGGCCAATGCTCAGTAAACGCATCATCCCCTGCCTTGATGTCAGGAACGGCAAGCTGACCAAGGGCATCAAGTTCGAAGGCAATGTCGACATCGGCGATCCCGTGGAAACGGCCCGCCGCTATTACGAGGAAGGGGCGGACGAGATCGTCTTCTACGACATCACCGCCTCCCACGAAGGCCGGGGCATCATGCTCAAGGTCGTGGAAAACGTGGCCTCCCAGATCTTCATCCCCTTCTCCGTGGGCGGGGGCATATCGACTCTGGCCGACATGCGCGACGTACTCCTGGCCGGCGCCGAAAAAATCTCGGTCAACTCGGCGGCGGTCAAAACGCCGCACATCATCTCGGAGGGTGCCGCGGCTTTCGGCTCCCAGTGCATCGTGGTCGGCATGGATGTGCTGCGCGTGCCCAGGTCCGAAGCCATCCCCTCGGGCTACGAGATCGTCATCCACGGCGGCCGCAAGCACATGGGCATCGACGCCCTGTGGTGGGCCAAGGAAGTCGAACGCCTGGGCGCGGGAGAGCTGTGCATCAACTCCATCGACGCCGACGGCACCAAGGACGGCTACGAGCTGACCCTGACCCGGCTCATCGCCGACAGCGTGCGCATCCCGGTCATCGCCTCGGGCGGCGCCGGCAACCCCCAGCACATGGTGGACGCCGTGACCGAAGGCCGCGCCTCGGCCGCCCTGATCGCCTCCATCGTGCATTACGGGGAGTACACGGTCACGGATCTCAAGAACTACATGGCCGAAAAAGGGGTCAAGGTGCGCCGCGTCTGGTAGCGGCTTCGCCCATACAAAAATGCTTCAAGGCCCCCGTCTGTGGACGGGGGCCTTTTCGTCTGCGGCATAGCCCGCTTTGGATTCCTGGAAATCTGAAAAAACGGTTCCGGTTGCCCCGCCCGTTATTTCCGGATCCAAATGAAGCATGACGCTCCCGTAACCCGTATACTTGCAGGCATTGCCCACGAGATTGAAAAGGATTTGCCGAATCCGCGCCTCGTCGCCCACGAACAGCGGCGACAGGTCGGGGAGGATGACGCATTCCAGGTCATGCCTTTTCCCTGGCCTGAAATCATCGCAGGGCCGTATGCAGGTGCAAAAAAAGGCCAGCCACGATGTGACCGGCCCGGATGCAATCCCGGGGCGGGAACTACCCCTTTGCCACGGGTCCCAGCGGCAGTACCACCCGTCCGTAGACTTCGTTCAGGACCTGGGCAATGGCCGTGTAAAAAGCGGAAAAACCGCACAGGATGCCGACATACCCGCCAATGGTCTTGTAGGCGGCGATGTGGGTCAGGTCACCGATGGCCAGAAGCCCGAACAGGAGCACCAGTGTTCCGAAGACCACCTGCAGGGCTCGGCTCAGGCGGAAGGTGCCCAGGAACATGCAGAAGGTGAAAAGCCCCCACAGGGCGAGGTACAGGCCCATGGCCGTCTCGTCGCTCTTTTCGGCCAGTCCCAGGGCGGGCAGAATCCAGATGGCCACCAGGGAGAGCCAGAAGGAACCGTACGCCGTGAAGGCGGTCAGGCCGAAGGTGTTGTTCTTTTTCGATTCCAGCAGTCCGGCAAAGATCTGTGCGATGCCGCCCACGAAAATCCCCATGCCCATGATCATGGAATTGACCGGAAAGACCCCGGCATTGTGAATGTTGAGCAGAATGGTGGTCAGACCGAATCCGATAAGGCCCAGAGGCGCCGGGTTGGCGGAAGTATCCTTGATAATGGTTTCCGTGATCACGAGTATATCCTTAAGTATTTTGTTTCAACGAGTTGCGTGGCTGCGTGCCGCCACATGCCTTGGCCGCGAAAAAAGCGCGTCCGAGAAACCTCAGGCGCGCCATGACTGCGTGAAACTCTGCAAGGGCAGATTCACCCGGCGTTGAACTCGCCGCTCTTGCCGCCGCTCTTATGCGTCAGGCGACAGTCGGTGATGAGAATGTCACGCTGGACCGCCTTGCACATGTCGTAAATGGTCATGGCTGCGACCTGGGCAGCCATGAGGGCCTCCATCTCCACACCCGTGGGGCCCGTGGTGCGTGCTTCGGCTTCGATGTCGATGGCGTGATCCGCAGCAACGGGGGTCAGCTGCACGTCGACCTTGGAAAGAAGAATAGGGTGACACATGGGAATGAGCTCCCAGGTGCGTTTGGCTGCCATGATGCCGGCCACCTTCGCCGTGGTCAGCACGTCACCCTTGGGCAGGGCGTTTCTGGTCAGAAGGCCGAAAGTCTTCTCGTTCAGGAGAACGCGGCACCGGACCACGGCCCGCCGCTTCGTGTCTGCCTTTGCGCCCACGTCCACCATGACCACGTTTCCGGCTTCATCGATATGCGTCAATTCCTGATCCACGGCTCCTCCCTGAAATGAAAAAGGCCGGAAGCACGTGCGGTTCCGGCCCGTTGGCGTCTGCAGGCTTGGCTAATCGCCCATGGCCTTCTTGAAGAAATCCTTGACCTTGTTCAGGGGACGACTCTCTTCGAGTTTCTCGAACTCCCGGAGCAACTCCTCCTGCTTCTTGGTCACGTTGGTGGGGATACGTACGGAAACTTCCACGAGCAGATCCCCCTTCTGGGTGCTTCCCAGATGGGGCAGCCCCATACCCTTGATGCGCAGAATCTTACCGGACTGGGTCCCCTTGGGAATCTCCAGAGTGACCGGATCGTCCAGGGTCGGAACCTCGATCTTGGCTCCCAGGATGGCCTGGACGATGGACACGTCCGCGACAATGACCAGATCCTGACCGCGCCGGGTGAAGATCTTGTCGTCCTCGACGTAGATGACCACGTAGAGGTCGCCGTGCGGGCCACCAAAGTCCCCAGGTTCGCCCTCGCCGCGCAGCCGCAGGCGGCTGCCGTTATCCACACCGGCGGGAATGCGCACCTTGAGGCTCTTGTTCACCTGGACGATGCCCTGCCCGCGGCATTTGGCGCACGGGTGCGTAATGACCTTGCCCTCACCACGGCAGACGGGACACGGCACGGAAATGCGGAAAAATCCCTGGCTCTGCGTCACCTGCCCGAGTCCGCGGCAATGCTGGCAGGTCTCGGCGGAATGACCGGGCGCCGAGCCCGAACCGTCGCAATCAGGGCAGGATTCCTTCTTGGGGATGTTGAGGTCGACCTCGGTGCCCTTGGCTGCGTCCCGGAAGGATATATTCAGGTTGTAGCGAAGATCCGCCCCGGCTCTCGGACGGCGGCGGCCTCCGGCAGCGGCCCCGAACCCGAAAAAATCCCCGAAGATGTCGCCAAAGGCGCTGAACACATCTTCCGTGGAGTGGAAATGGTCACCGAAACCCTGCCCGTTGACGCCGGCATGGCCGAACCGATCGTATTGGGCACGTTTGGCCTCATCACCCAGGACCTCGTAGGCCTCTGCCGCCTCCTTGAAACTGTCCTCAGCCTCCGGATTATCCGGATTGCGGTCGGGATGATATTTCAGGGCGAGCTTACGGTACGCACTCTTGACCTCATCCGCCGAGGCGCTGCGGCCCACGCCAAGCACTTCATAATAATCACGCTTCTCAGCCATTATTCGTCCTGATCGTCAGCTTCAAAACCCAAATCCTCGACGCGCTCAACATCCGGCAAGACCTTGCCTTCCGCTATTTCCCGGAGCGCGGTCACGATCTCCTTGTTCTTGCTATAGACAAGGGGTTCGTACCCTTCATGATATTGCTTGACCCTCTTGATGGCCATCTGCACGATCAGAAATCTGTTGTTGACCTTCTCCAGGCAATCTTCAACGGTAATTCTGGCCATTGCACCTCCGGAAAATATATATCAAGTTGAGAAGACACGAAAAAAAATATCCGCCTCGACACGTCGAGTCGGAAATAACATATAACGTTACGCACAACCCCCGACCCCTGTCAATGCACAATTCACGCCACCCTCCAAAGGTCTCTTTACATGCTCCGCGGCCCTCTGTACGGAGGCTGGCATTCAAGGCTTCATAATACGCATCGGCGATCTGTCAAACCCTGGCGGACGTTCTGACGCGGGCCGACTTTTTATCAGGAGACAATCGTGGCCCAGTGGGGAAAACTCAAATTCGCCCAGCAATCCTGCCTCGGGCAAGCCGGCAAGCTTATGCAGCAGACCGGCATGGCCTGGCACGGAGCGCGCATCGGGCTGGCCGTATCCGGAGGCATGGACAGCTGGGTCATGCTCCAGGTCATGCTGCTGCGCCAACGCATCGTCCCATTTCCAATGGAACTCTTCGTCATCCATCTCAACCCCGGCTTCGACCCTGCCAGCCACGCCCCCCTCGCGGCATGGATGCGTGAAAACGGCGTGGCCGGCCACCTTGAGACCACAGACTTCGGCCCCCGCGCCCACTCCCCGGAAAATCGCAAGAAGTCACCCTGCTTCTATTGCGCCTGGCTCCGCCGCAAACGGCTGTTCGACCTCTGCCGCCAATACAACCTGACCCACCTGGCCCTGGGACACAACACCGACGATCTGGTGTCCACCTTTTTCATGAATATGCTCAAAACCGGCAAGATATACGGACTTGTCCCGAAGGAAGCCTATTTCGGGGGACGCCTGACCCTCATCCGCCCCCTGCTGCTCCTGGAAAAGGCCACCATCGCCCGCGCTTGCAGGCAATGGGAGCTCCCCGTCTGGGAGAACGACTGCCCGTCCAAGGACAAGACCGCCCGCAACGAAACCCTGGAGGACGCCCTGGCCCTGTGCAAGGGGGACAAACGCATCCGCACCAACATGTTCAACGCGCTGCGCCGTTGGCAGACCCGGTCCTGGCCCGGAATGGCCTAGCAGGCCGTTGATAAACGGCGAACCGCTGCCAATGTGAAGATAGCCAGGCCGCTTATGTATGGATCATACACGGCGCGGCCTGGCTTTTTTCGCTTCCTCGCATCTCACCATTTTTGAACGGCCTGAAAATTTTGATTTTCTCAACAGCCGATTCGTCTTCCGGGCCCTCGCTGCCGAAACCGCTGGTCCGTGTTTTGCTAACCCGCCAGCATGGACCTCTTCTCCCTTGATCCCAACGTCACCCTGACGTTCATCTTTGCCCTGATGCGCATAAGCGTCATCCTGTTCCTGATGCCGTTCTTCGGGGGAAACGTCCTGCCTGCCACGGTCAAGGCGGCCATCTGCCTGACCCTGACCCTGGCCCTGTGGCCCAGGCTCCCTCTCGCGGGGGCCGAAATGCCGTCGCACCCTTTCGCCCTGGCCGTCATGCTCGCCGCAGAGCTCCTGATCGGCATGATCCTGGGCATGGTCATCCGCTTCGTCTTTGCAGCCATCCAGACTGGCGGCCAGCTCATAGGCTTCCAGATGGGCTTTGCCATGGTCAACGTCGTGGACCCGGATTCGGGCGTATCCGAAGCCATTACGGCCCACTTTCTCTACATGGTCAGTTTGCTGACATTTCTGAGTTTCAACGGGCACCTCTACCTCATGAGCGGTCTCATGAAGAGCTTCGACGTGCTCCCCCCGGGCTCCATCCTCGTAACCTCGAGACTCACCACGCAGATCTTCGCCCTTTCAGGTCAGATTTTTGTCCTGGCCATTCAGATCGGCGCACCCGTCATCGCCGCCATTCTATTGGTTGACCTGGCCCTGGCTCTCATTTCCCGCGCGGCGCCGCAGATGAACGTACTCATCATCGGCTTCCCCCTGAAGATCGGGGTTGGTCTGCTTTTCCTGGGCATCGTATTCGAACTCCTCAGTCTGCACATGGAAGGATTCGTTTCACGTATGCCCTTGCTCTTTTCTCAACTCATCGGCGGGATGCGGTAGGTCGCCATGGCAGAACGCGAACCGGGACGCACAGAAACAGCTACCCCGAAACGCCGCAACAAGGCGCGACAGGACGGCAACGTACCCAAAAGCCAGGAGCTTCCCAAACCCGTCATCATGCTCTTCGCCCTGATCATGCTCCGGCTCTACCTGGGCACCATCCGCACGGAGATGGAAAACCTCATGCGCTGGTTCTTCCAGGAAGGGTTCACCCACGAACTGACCAGGGCCTCGCTGCACGGCCTTTTCAAGGATTGTCTCGCCAGCATCGCCGTCATGATCATGCCGATCATGCTGGTCATCGCCCTGGTGGCCATCATCACGGTGCGCCTGCAGGTCGGAAAACTTTGGGCGCCCAAGGTCTTCAAGCCCAAATTCAAGAACTTCAACGTCGTGTCGGGCGTCAAGAAAGTCCTCATCAGCAAGCAGACCCTGGTGCGCATGCTCAAGAGCATCGGCATGGCCGCAGCCGTGGCCATCGGGCCCTACCTGGTTCTCAAACAGGCATTCGCCGAGGTGATCCCGCTTTTCTACGAAACGCCTGTAAACATTGCCGCTTACGTACTCAATGCCGGCCAGACCATGTTCCATTACGCCCTGGGCCCCATGCTCGTCATCGGCATCGCGGATCTGATCTACACCCGCTGGGACTACGAGGAAAACCTCAAGATGACCAAAAGCGAGGTCAAGGACGAGCGCAAGCAGGCCGAAGGCGATCCCGCCGTCAAGAACAAGCAGAAGCAGAAGATGATGGCAGTGATGATGCGCCGCATGATGCAGGACGTGCCCAAGGCCGACGTGGTCATCACCAACCCGACCCACCTGGCCATCGCCATCCGGTACAACGCCCAGGAGGCCCCGGCCCCGCTGGTGCTGGCCAAGGGCGCGGGCAAGGTGGCCGAACGCATCAAGGAAATCGCGAGGGAAAACGGTGTTCCCGTCCGGGAGAACAAACCGCTGGCACGGGCCTTGTATAAAGTTGTCGAAGTCGGCGACGTGATTCCCGAGGAATTCTACCAGGCCGTCGCCGCGATCCTGGCCCAGATCTACCGGACAAGGCATCGCACAACCTAGCAACCCAAGCATCGAGGACGTCAAAATAATGGCTACACGCACCGAGGCCATGACCGTCAACTACAAGAGATTCACCAAACAGGGCGACATCCTCCTGGCCGGTGGCGTGGTCCTGATTCTCTTTGTGATGCTTGTGCCATTGCCGACCATCATTCTGGACGTGCTTCTGGCATTCTCCATCTCCTTTGCCCTGGTGGTCCTGATCACGTCCATGTTCATGACCTCACCACTGGACTTCTCCATATTTCCTTCGGTTCTCCTGGTCACCACCCTCCTGCGCCTCGCCCTGAACGTGGCCTCCACAAGACTCATCCTGCTGCACGGAGACGAAGGAAGCAGCGCGGCAGGCAAGGTCATCCAGGCTTTCGGCGAGTTCGTGGTTGGAGGAAACTTTGCCATCGGCGCGGTCATCTTCCTCATCCTCTTCATTCTGAACAAGATTGTCATCGTCGCGGGTACTACGCGCATCGCCGAAGTCGCGGCGCGCTTCACCCTGGACGCCATGCCCGGCAAGCAGATGGCCATCGACGCCGACCTGAACGCCGGCCTGATCAACGAGACCGAAGCCCGACGCCGTCGGGCCCAGGTCGCTTCGGAAGCCGAGTTCTTCGGCGCCATGGACGGC
>CAZQYA010000056.1:0-9369 GCA_964597325.1 uncultured Desulfovibrionaceae bacterium | reverse complement strand
CTGAACGCCGGACTCATCGACGAGGAAAATGCCGTCAAGCAGCGCGAGAACCTGCGCCGGGAGGCGGACTTCTACGGTGCCATGGATGGCGCTGGCAAGTTCGTGTCCGGTGACGTCAACGCGGGCATCTTCATCACCGTCATCAACATCGTCGGCGGCATCTTCATCGGCGTCCTGCAAAAAGACATGAGCTGGTTGGAAGCGGCCCAGACATTTTCCCTGCTGACCATCGGCGACGGTCTGGTCTCGACCATCCCGTCCCTGATCACCTCCACATCCGCCGGCATCATCGTCAGTAGGGCCGCGTCCGAGGCCAAGATGGGCGAAGAATTCATCGGCCAGCTGACCAACCACCCCAAAGCCCTGAAGCTCGTGTCCGGAGTGCTGCTGCTCTTCGCCATGGTACCCGGAATGCCGACCCTGGCTTTTCTGATCATCTCCGGCGCCCTGTTCGGCGTGTCCGTGTTTTCCGAACGCATCCAGGCCGAAAACCAGCTCCCGGAACCCCAGAAAAAGAAAGGCCCGGCTCCCGACAGCCCCGAGGAGGTTCAGGCCCTGCTGCCCCTGGACGTCATGGAACTGGAAGTGGGCTACGGCCTCATACCGCTTGTGGACGAAGAACAGAACGGCAACCTCCTGGCCCGCATCCGCTCCATACGACGCCAATTCGCCCTGGACATGGGCGTCATCGTGCCCTCGCTGCACCTGCGCGACAACCTGCAACTCAAGCCCGGCGAGTACGTAGTCCAGATCAAGGGCAACCGCGTGGCCTCGGCCGAAATCATGATCGACCATTTCCTGGCCATGGACCCGGGCGACGCCCGTCATCGCATCAAAGGCATCGAAACCCTGGAGCCGGCCTTCAACCTGCCGGCCCTGTGGATTCCCGACGCCAAAAAGGACGAGGCCGTCATGGCCGGCTATACGGTGGTCGACCCGTCCACGGTCATCGCCACGCACCTGACCGAGGTCTTCAAGCAGAACCTGCACGAATTCCTGGGCCGCCAGGAGGTCCAGGCACTGCTGGACAACCTGTCCCAGCGTGCGCCCAAAGTCGTGGAAGAGCTGGTGCCGGGCATCCTGTCCCTGGGCACGGTGCAGAAGATCCTGCAGAATCTGGTGCGCGAAAACGTGTCCATCCGCGACCTGCTCTCCATCGTGGAGTGCATGGCCGATTACGGCCCCTCCATCAAGGACGCCGACCAGCTCACGGAGTTCGTGCGCCAGCGCCTGTCGCGAACGATCATCAAACCGTACCTGGGCTCCGGCAACCTGCTCCCGATCATTTCCCTGGCAGCGCCCATCGAAAACGCCTTCCAGGAAAGCATCAAGCGGACCGACAGTGGGTCGTATCTGGCCATGGAGCCAGGGCTGGCCCATAAAATTATCCAGGCCATCAACAAGGCCGCCGAAAAAGGCATCGTGGCAGAGGGTCAGCCCGTGCTGCTGACCTCACCCGTCATCCGTCAGCATCTGGCCCAGCTTCTGGCCCGCTTCCTGCCGACCATGCCCGTCGTCTCCCAGGCGGAGATCCCGGCGGACATCCGACTCGAATCCGTAGCGATGGTGGAAATCTAGTATGCAGGTCAAGACATTCACCGGAAAGAGCACCTCGGAAATCATGGCCCGAATCAAGGACGAACTCGGTCCGGACGCCATCATACTGAGCAACCAGAAACAAACCCGCAACGGAGCGACCTGCTACGAAATCATGGCCGCTCTGGACATGCCCGAAAAAGGCGCAGGCGAAGAGCGGAAAGCCGAACCCCTGAAAAATGAGGATGCATCCTGCCTGCGCGAGGAATGGAGCAAGCTTCGCAAGCAGCTCATGGCCGTACTCAAGCCGCAGATGGATCTCGGCCTGCTCACTCCCAGGCAACAGCTGGTGTTCGAGTACCTCGAACGGGAAGGCGTCAAGGAGGACGTTCTCCTGGGGCTGTGGGAAAAATTCCGCCGCTCGCCGGACTCCCCCACCCTCTCGGTTATGAACGGAATGGTTGATGTCGCGCCCTGGCTCACAACGACATGGGAACACAAATTCCACATGCTGGCAGGTCCCTTCGGCAGCGGCAAGACCTGCACCGCACTGCGACTGGCCCTGGCCGCCAAAAAGGCCCGGCCAAAGGCACGCATCCTCGTCGCCAATGCGGACCGTTCCCAGGGAAAAGGGCGGCTGTACCTGCGCCACTATACGGAGTTGTCCGGACTGTCCTACCGGGAACTGGACAACAACGCCCACTGGGAGAGCCTGCGGCGGGCGGCGGCGAACTATGACATGATCCTCGTGGACCTGCCCGGGCTTCCCGGAAGCAAAAACCTGGAGGGGTGGCTGCAGGATGTGTCCGGCGGCAATCTGCCGGAGTGCCACGTGCACCTCGTCCTGAGCCCACTCTTCGGCTCCTCCCAGATGGACAATTTCGTCTCCAGGCTGCGCTGCGCCGCCACGTCCAGCATCATCTGGACGAAGCTCGATGAAGCCTGTAATTATGGCGAAATAATCAATCAGGCCAACAGCACAGGATTGCCAGTGTCCCTCTTTTCCGTGGGGCCGGACCTGAAGAACACCCTGGTGCAACCCAAGGACCAGGACGTATGGAAACTCCTGCTTCGGCACGAACTGCCCGTCGCAACCAATTGACAACACGTAGACCCGGAAACAGCATGAACGCCACTCTCCCCATCGTTCTCTCCGTGACCTCCGGCAAGGGAGGAGTCGGGAAAACCAACGTCTCCGTCAATCTCGCCCTGTGCCTGAGCAGAATGGGGAAACGTTGCGTCATTCTCGACGCCGACCTGGGCCTCGCCAACGTGGATGTCGTTCTCGGCCTGACACCCGAAAAGAACCTGTTCCACGTCTTCCACGACGGGGTCTCCCTGGGCGACATCCTCCAGCCCACAGGCTACGGTTTCTCCATTCTTCCTGCGGCCAGCGGTGTGAGCGGCATGCTCTCCCTTTCCACCGGCCAGAAGCTCGAACTCCTCGAGGCCATGGACGTCCTGGAAAATGACATCGATTTTCTCATCGTGGACACAGGGGCGGGCATCAACGACAATGTCCTGTATTTCAACCTCGCGGTTCAGGACCGCCTGCTCGTAATCACGCCCGAACCGACATCCCTGACGGACGCCTATGCCCTCATCAAAGTGCTGAATCTGCGCCACGGGGTCGACAGCTTTCATATCGTGGTCAACATGGCCAGAGACGAAAAATCCGCCAAGGACATCTTCGCCAAACTCTACAACGCGTGCGACCATTTCCTGAGCGGCATTTCTCTGGACTTCGTCGGGTTCATCCCCCTGGACCAGGCGGTCCGCCAGGCCGTCATCCGTCAGCAGCCCTTCTGCAACCTGCTCCCCGAGGCCGAAGCCTCGAAAGCCGTAAACGGCATTGCCCGCAGGATGACGCGTTGGAAACCGCAGGAACATCTCGATGGGAACATCAAGTTCTTCTGGAAAAAACTCCTCTTCACGGAATAACTCCGTCGAACCCGTCTGGGCCGTGCTGGAACAGGACGGGATCCCCTTTGCGTCCCTCGACCCTGCCGAGAAGGACCGCATCGCGCGCGCCTTTGCCCCACGCATCAAGGCCGGAGCCCTGCACCTGAAGGCCAAGCTCCCCGCCCATATTGAACTCTCGGACCTCATCAGTGCGGGCACTCTGGGCCTCATGGAGGCCTTGGGCAAATTCCGTCCGGACCTGGGCATCCGTTTCGAGACCTTTGCCGACAACCGCATCCGCGGCGCCATGCTCGACGAACTCAGACACATGGACTGGTTTTCCCGCGGCCTCAGACAAAAAATCAAAAAACTCGAGCAGGCCATTCGCCATTACGAGCAGGAGCACGGGCACTCCCCTTCACGCAGCGAACTCGTCAAAATCACCGGACAGAACCGGCCTGAACTCGAAGCCACCCTTGAGGCCCTCAATTCGCAAATCATCCTGAGCCTCGAAGCCATCCAGGATTACGGCGAGCAGACCGGTGACGGCCGAGGCCCCAGAGAACCCTTTGCCGCCGCGGCCTTTCAGGATATCATTGACAAGCTGGGGTATCTCATCGATAGACTTGGCGAACGGGAAAAGCTGGTTCTCAGTTTGTATTATTCGGAAGAACTGAACATGAAGGAAGTGGCTTCGGCCCTGGACATCACCGAAGGAAGGGTCTCGCAGTTGCATTCACAGGCCCTGAAAAAACTCAGAACCATGTTTAAACGCGAGTTCGGAGACATCTGAACCGTCCGATTACTGAAATTCCAATGCGGAGGGATATATGGCCGTCAACACGAATATGCGCGTACTCATCGTCGACGACTTCTCGACCATGCGCCGGATCATCAAGAATATTCTCAGACAACTGGGGTTCACCAACATCATCGAGGCCGACGACGGATCAGCGGCCTGGGAAATCCTGAACAAGGACCAAGTGGACTTCATCATCTCCGACTGGAACATGCCCCAGATGACCGGCATAGAGTTGCTCCGCAAGGTTCGGGCCAGCGAGGAATTCGCGGATCTGCCCTTTCTCATGGTCACGGCGGAAGCCCAGCAGGAGAACATCATCGAGGCCGTTCAGGCCAAGGTTTCCAACTATATCGTCAAGCCCTTCACTGCGGAAACCCTGGGCCAGAAAATCGACAAAATCTTTGAATAACCTACCTGGCCGGCATCGCCACGAGTCGCCGGTCAGGCTTGCCACATGATCCTGCCCCTTCTTTTCGCCCAAACGTCGCCCGACGGCGAGTCAAACGTCACCCTGGACGATGAGCGTCTCCAGGAAGGGGTTCCGAAGGGCCTGCAAAAAGTCGAACTTGACCTGGACGATGCCCTTTTTCTTGAATTCGAGGAAAAGGAGGAAGAACCTGAACCGGAGCCCGAACCGGAACCCGAAGCTCCGGCCCCCCTCCCCGTCGTACAGGAGCAAAAAGCTCCCCCACGTTCCCGCAAGAAACTCCTTATATTCGGTATCGCCGCCGTCCTGTGCCTGCTCCTTGGAGCGGGCGGTGCGTACTTTTTCATGAAATCCGGCACCGAGCAGCCGAGGGAAGTCGCCGAACCGGAGCCCCAGCCGGCGCAAGGGGAGCATGCGGATACCGCGGCCACAAAAACGACGCCCGAAAACGCCACGGCCAAACCTGTGGTGCTTGTTGCCCACCCCATGGCACGATTCCAGGTGGAATACGCCCTCGCCGACCAGATACGTTTCCTGACCTGCCGCCTTGTGGTCACAAACATAACCGAACTCATGCGCCTGGAGTTGGAGACCAAGTCCGTTCTCGTCAGGGACGGCGTCTACCGCTATCTGAAAAACGCCCCGCTCTCTTTTCTGGACAACCCAGCCAATTCGGATAAGCTCAAGCAAGATCTCGCCCAGGTCATCAACCAGCATTTGAAAAGCGGACAGATCGACGAAATCCTCATCGAGGAATACGTGGTGCGATAATGGTAGACAATCTTAATCTCTCGACGCTCATCAGCCAGATCCCCGAGGCCCAGAAGATTCATCAGCCACAGCTCGCCCAGGCCGAGGCGCAGCAGGCCATGGCCCGGGAAATGGTCATGCGCCGTCAGAAACAGGAACAGGAGCAGGTCGCCAAGACCGACGCATCCACAACCGACACGGAAGTGGACCCCGACGGACACCACGGCGCTGCCCAGGAATATGCGATGGGCGAACGGGAAGCCACCCAGCAGCAACCTGAGCCCGAATCGGATCAGGGTCGCCTGATCGACACGCAGGTCTAGATGAGCCCGGAGCACTCCTATTGGATTCTCGTGGTCTCCACGGCCGCAGAGATACTGCTCATGGCGCTGGCCATTGTGTTCTACCTGAAGCTCAGAAAATCGGAACTCCTGGTACGCTCCCTCCAGACCAAGCAGCAGGAATTCCTGCAGAAGCTCGACTTCAATGCCCGCCTGGAAAAGGAGATCGTGGAGAGCTTCGCCAAGCGCCAGGAGGAACTGGCACTGCTGGAGGACAAGCTGAACCAGCGAAGCACGGAAATGCGCCGACTTCTCGAACAGGCCGAAAATTTCACCAAATCGCCCCAGTTCCTGCGCCAGACGATTCTGAGCGGCTACCGTCGGGGCCAATCCGCTCAGGCCTTGGCACAGGCAACGGGACTGAGCGTTGACGAAGTCGAACTGATTCTGGACCAACCAAAAACGGAACCCTGACGCACCCGCGAACCCCGAAATCCCGATACACACCTCAGGCCAGCCCAACTTACCCGCGGCGCTCCCGAACGACTTCCCGGCCACGGATATGCCCACGCCGCCCTGCTATACGCATGAAACAGAACTCCATATCCTTTTCTCCGGACGCTCCCTGGCTGGCCCCGCTTGCCGGTTACTCGGATCTTCCCTTTCGCCTCCTCTGCCGTGAATTCGGATGCCGGGTCGCCGTGACGGAGATGGTCAGCGCCAAGGGCTTGATCTACAACAGCCCCGGGACCAGAGAGCTGCTCATGACCTGCACCGGGGACGCCCCCCTGATCGTCCAGCTCTTCGGCTCCGAGGAATCCTTTCTTGTCCAGGCAGTCGAACGCCTGCGCCAGGAAGGATTTCGCTACTTCGACCTCAACTGCGGCTGCCCGGTACGTAAGGTCGCCAAGACCGGCAGCGGTGCGGCACTTCTCAAGGAGCCCGAGCACCTCCTGAACCTCGCCAAAGCCATGATCCGCGCCACCGAACCCGGTTGCATGGGATTCAAAATCCGCCTCGGCTGGTACTCAGGACAGCCCGTGTTTGTCGACCTCGGCCGAAGCCTGGAAGATCTCGGAGCAGGCTGGTTGACCATGCACCCTCGCTACGGGACCCAGGGATTCACGGGACATGCTGACTGGTCCCAACTCGCCACCCTGAAAAAAGCGGTACGCATGCCTGTCATCGCGAGCGGGGACCTCTTCATGCCTGAGGATGCCGTCCGTTGTGTCGAACAGTCTGGTGTCGACGCAGTCATGTTCGCCAGGGGCGCACTAAACGACCCGGCAATTTTCAACCGATATCTACAACTGCGCGCAGGCAGACCCGTAGAGGAAAAAACATGCGCCCAGGCCATCCAACTCGTCCAAAGGCTGCATGACCTCTACACCGGTCATGGCATGGACAAGCTCGGATTGCTCAAAATGCGCACCCTTGTCCCCCGCTTCCTCAAAGGCCTGCCAGGAGCGCGTAGCCTGCGCCGGGATATCGTATTTTGCAAAACATGGGGTGAAGTGTTCGAGCTTCTCCAGAAATTTTCGTCAACGGACAGGGAGGATCCGCATGGAACTGATCATTGCTGAAACGGCTGGATTCTGCATGGGCGTGGACCTGGCCCTCCACAAACTCGACAGGGCCGTGGCCAATCCGCCTGAAAACGGCAAAATTCTCACCCTCGGCCCAATAATCCACAACCCGCAGGTTCTGGAACGTTACCAGCGACAGGGAGTCTTCCAGGCCGACGCCAACGCCCGTCTTGAAGAACATGACGTCGTGGTTATCCGGGCCCACGGAATCCCCAAACAGGTGCAGAAACGCTTCGAGGACGCGCGCGTCACTCTCGTCGACGCCACCTGTCCCAAGGTCAAGAAAGCTCAGATTCTTATCCAAAAACAGGCCGAACAGGACAAGCACCTGCTCCTGTTCGGGGAACGGGATCATCCCGAGGTGCAGGGGCTCATCAGCTACGCACCGAAACACAGCGTTTTCGAAAGCCTCGACGAACTCAAGGCACATCCCCTTGACCCCCATGAACAGTATTTCCTTGCCGCCCAGACAACCCAGGACAGGGAACTGTTCAATGCCATCCGCGACCACCTCCGCGAAAACGTTGATAGCCAGATGACGATCCTCGACACCATCTGCATGGCCACCAAGGACAGACAAGAGGAAGTACGCAACCTGGCGAAAAAAATAGAAGCCATGGTCGTGGTCGGAGGCAAGAGCAGCGGAAACACGCGCAGGTTGGCTCAGATAGCCGCCGAGGAGGGAGTATTCACGGTACACGTCGAAACGGCAACCGAGCTTCCCCTCAAGGAGCTTGCCCGCTTCGAACGCATCGGGCTCACGGCGGGTGCCTCGACGCCTGCATGGATCATCGAAGAAGTGGCGAAAACCCTGAAGGCCGCGCTGGCCTGACAGGTTGGCAAACATCCGGCGGCTCAACAGGCTGGTGGAAGCGGCCGAAAAAGAGATGAGAGCTCAACGGGCGAGACCGCGACCGGCAAATTCCAGATACATGCCGGCACGCACGGGGGAAGACTCGGTTTCTGCGAAATGAAGATACAGTAGCCGCAAATATTCCTGATGAATCTCCTCAGCCTTTTCCAGTCGGTCCGCAACCAGACGCCCGGCATCAACGCTTTCGATCACGTCCATAAGCTCTGCGGAGCGGATACCCGCCCTGTGGCGTTCATTCACCAGGGCCAGGCCGTTGTCGGCAACTTTCCTGCGCTTTTCGTCGTTGGCCAGGACATCGAGAATGAGACGTACCAGATCCTCCCTGTCCTCCATCGCGTATGTGTACAGATCAACTCCGTCGCGAAACAATTCGAGCAAACCATGCCCGACACGCGGAGTGATCAGACACGCCCCGCACCCCAACGCCTCGAAAACCCTGAAGTTAAGGTCCCCGTGTTCCGAGATGTTGAGCACAACACGAGCCTGCCCGTACAATTCCGGGTAACGGCCTTGCCTCAACACCAGCGGAACACGCGGCTTCAGATATTCGAGGAGCCTGAACCTTCCGGGAGTAATGTGCGGGTCATTCTTGCCCACAAAGATGACGTCCACTGATTTCGATGCATCCTGCCGGATACGTCTGTCGTGATCCTTGGAAAACAGGGGCAGCCAGAAAACCTGTCCTGGACGTAGACGATGCCCGAGAAAAGCGGCCATATGATCACGCATGGCAACGCAGCAAAGATCGAAAGCCTGTGCGTAACGCGGATACCAGCTATGAATATGGGTATCTATGGCGTAAAAAACCGTGAGACAGGGAAAGGATTCAATACGCTTCAAAAAAGGAGGGGCGCTCATGTCGCCGTAAATGAATATATCAGGAGGCGTCCCGCATTTTGCTATGACATCCTCCCAGGAGAAATTCGAAACGTCCCGAGGCATGACATAGACCCGGTGCCCAGCGCTGCGCATGTGGGCGGCGAAGTAGGCATTTCCAGCCCAGGCAATGCATTTCTGATTCATAACATACCGTTGATATGGAAGGATTCCGGTAGAAGCCACTTAAACCAAACACGGGATGTTGGCCAGCGCTCCGAAGGGACGAACAATGTGGGGAAATACAGAAGGGGGGAGATGAAGCGATATCAGAAAAAATAAAAAAAAGTCCTGGCGACGACCTACTTTCCCACAAGAAAACTTGCAGTATCATT
>CAZQYA010000055.1:9598-17393 GCA_964597325.1 uncultured Desulfovibrionaceae bacterium | reverse complement strand
GGTCACGCAGGATGCCTTCAATATCGCGAGCATCGACGGCCTGTCCTTCGGAGTGGCCGCGGCGGGCGGCGGAGGTGGCGGCGCGGCAGCCGCGGCCAATGTCATCGTCGACACCACGACCACCGGCGTTTTCGACTCCACGGTCACGGGCATGGCCAGCTTCAGCGCCGCTTCCGAGTCCGAGGCCATCATCCGCGCCCTGAACCTGGGCGTGTCGGGCGCGGGCGGATTTTCCCTGCAGCTGACGGCCATGGGCAACGACATCACCAATACCGTGATTTCGGAAATTTCCGGCTCCACGGTCACGACCACGGGCGGCATCTCCCTGTCGGCCACGGACGACGCGCCCTCGACCATTCCCGCCTGGACCCTGTCCTCCGAGAACCAGGGCAAGCTCGACGACGCCCTGGCCGATTCCCCGCTGAGCGGTTTCGCGAGCACCAACATCCTGGCCCTGAATATCAGCGCGGCCGGCTCCGGCTCCATGGCCTTCAACATCGGTCTCATGGGCAACGTGGTGACCAACACGGTGCAGGCCGACATCATCGGATCCACCGTGACGAGCGCGGCGGGCGCCGTCTCGGCCACGGCCCTGTCCGATTCGGGCATTACATCCCTTTCGGCCGGCGTGGGCGTCAGCGGCGACGTGGCCCTGAACATCTCCGGCTTCGGCAACGTCATCGCCAACACCGTCGATGCGTCCATCAGCGGCGGTTCGATCGTCACGGCCGGCACCACGGCCTCCCTGTCCGCCACGGACTCCTCGGCCATCAATTCCATCGGCCTCGGCCTGTCCGCGTCCGGCGCGGCGGCCATCAACGGCACGGTGGGCTACAACCTCATCACCAATTCCATCACCGCCGAGGTGCTGGGCTCGACCCTGATCGGCACCGGCGCGGCAAGCCTTACGGCCGCGTCCGAATCAGACATCTACAGCTTCGTGGGCGGCGTGGCCGCTTCCGGGTTTGTGGCGGCCCAGCTGTCCCTGACCATCAACGAGGTGACGAACACTGTCAGCGCCTCCATCGAGGACGCCACCGGCGCGCACAGCGTCGACGTCGGTTCCTTGAGCCTGTCCGCCACGGACTCCTCGACCATCAACTCCGCGGCCATGGGCCTGTCCGCCTCGACCTTCCTGGCGGGCGGGGCGGCCGTGGCCAAGAACCTCATCGCCAACACCGTGACCGCCGAAATATCCGGCTCAGACGTGGATTCCTCCGGTGCGGTCTCCCTGGACGCCCTGGCCTCGGACATCATCCGCTCCTACGCCATCGGCGTGGCCGGTTCCGGCCTCGGGGCGGCCAACGCCTCCCTGACTTTGAACGAGCTGGGCAACACGGTCACCGCCAGCGTCGAGGATTCGATCATCACCGCCACGGGCGATATCAGTGTTTCCGCCGCCGCGGCGGCGCCGTCCATCGTTCCCGATTTCAATACGGCCATCGATGCGCCCGCCGACAAGGCGGATCCTCTGACCTCCGCCCTTGACGGCAATTCCGTCGACCCGAACGCGAACATCGTGTCCTTCGCCGGCAGCATCGCCCTGAGCGGCATGGTCGCCTTGGGCGCGGCCGTGGCCGACAACGATATCCACGATATGGTCACCGCCGTCATCACGGATTCCGATGTGTCCTCCAGCGGCGGTTCCGTGACGGTTTCCGCCGAATCGGGCGCCGCCATCGCCAGCCTTGCCGCCGGTTTCGGCGCCTCGGCGGGCGTCGCGGCCAACGCTTCGGCCGTGAACAACACCCTGGCCTCCACCACAGAGGCCGGCATCACCGGCGCCTCCACGGTCTCGGCCGCAGGCAGCGTCACGGTGGAAGCCGACGACGCGGCCGCCATCGACGCCCTGGCCTTCAGCCTGGCCGGCGGGGTCGCCGCCGTGGGCGGGGCCGTGGTCGTCAGTTCCGTGGACAACACGACCCTGGCGCACATCTCCGGAACGTCCGGCAGTGACATGGCCGCCGTGACCGACGCCTCGGCCGTGAACGTCTCCGCCGCCTCCGCCTACACGGTCGACGGCCTGACCCTGGGCGCTACCATCGGCGGCGTGGCCGCGGGCGGGTCCGTGGTCGAAGCGTCTGTCGGCGGTACGACCGACGCGTACATCGGGGATTTTGTCGAGATTGGCATTGGCGGAACCGTCGGCGATGTTTCCGTCACCGCAAATTCTTCCGTTGACGTGACGTCGACGGCTAAGGGCCTGAGCGCCGGCATTCTTTCCGGAACATTGAATTCCGCCGACGTCGAGGTGGCTCTGAAAACCCGGGCAAGCATCGGTTCATCCAGGGTCGTGTCGGCGGGCGCCATGACAGTTTCGGCACAGGCCGTTGTCACGGCGGACACCGATGCCGTAGGCGTAAGCGTCGGCGTCGGGGCCATCGGGACGTCCCTCTCCGCCATTGGGCTGACCCCTTCGGTCCGTGCCTATGTGGACGAAGGTGCGCAGATCGATGCCGCAAGTCTCGCGATATCCGCCTCGGCCGACACCAGGGCCGATGCCGATGCCAATGCCCCGGGCGGCGCAGCCTTCTCGGGAACCGGCGCGGATGTCGACTCCGTGGTGACGCCTCTGATCGAGGCTTTCATCGGCGACAATGCGGTCATCGCCGTGACCGGACTGTTGTCCCTGTCGAGCCTGTCCACCGGCAACTCCAAAGCCAAGGGCGAGGGGTTGGTCGTGGGCCTTCTCGCCGGACTGGGCGTCATTCATGCCGACGCAACGCTCTCTCCGACTGTGCAGACGACAATAGGCGGCGATGCCGGGGTTTCGGCCGGCTCCATGCTCATCGAGTCCCGGCACAACGTCGATGCCGCCGGCAACGAACAAAGCTCCCTCGGGGCGAACGCTTTCGGCGGCGCGACCGGCGGCGGGATCGTTGGGGCGACAGGCACCTCGGTGGATGCCATCGCCTCGGCCCAGGTCACGACCCAGGTCATGTCCGGCGCGACGTTGCAGGCGACAGGGGACATCCGCGTCCGGAGTCTCGCGAGCAACCGTGTCGTGTCCAAGGCTGACGGCAATTCGTACGGAGCCGCCGCAGCCGGGGCGGTCATCGCCACGGGCACGGTCAACAGCCTGACGTATGCATATCTGGACGGGGATGTTGCGGGAGCCGACAACCTGACGGTCCAAGCGGTGTCCACGGACAGGACCTCGGTGGTCAGCGAAGCCTCCACCGGCGGCGTTCTCGTGGCCGGCAACGGCAGTTCCGCCACGGCCATGACATCGCCTGACGTCCGGGCGCGGCTTGGCGGAGACGTCGTGGCCGACGGCGACGTGCAGGTCTTTGCAGCATCTGAAAACAGGGCCGCCGCCAGTGCCTCCGGCAATTCCCTGGGAGCTCTCTCGGTCGGCACGTCATCGGCGACGGCGACCAGCTCTCCCGATGTGCTGGCGACCATCACCGCCTCCTCCGTTATTGCCGGAGGCGGGATTTACATTGACGCTCATCTCAACGAGAGCGGCGGTGAGGCGCTGTATGCGAATGCCTCGGCGTCCGCCGGTCAATTCCTGGGGCTGGCCAGTGGGCAAGGCACGTGGTCCAAAGCAAATCTCGATGCGGATGTGACGGCGTCCCTGGGCTCGGCTTCGGACCTGCAAGCCGGAGGGGATGTGAACGTCTCGGCCACGAGCACCGGGCTGGTCAACGTCCGGGCCGTCGGCAAGGCCGGCGGGGTTCTGGCCGCAGGCGCCACGGTGGCCGAGTTGTCGCTGCTGAACGACACGCAGACCGTGATCGGAAACAACGCCTCCATGACCGCCCAGGGCGGCGGGGATATCGGTTCGGATTCCGCACTGGACGTGAACGTGTATGTGGAGGGCGGTTCGGGCAGGAGCACGGCCGACTACCTGAGCGATGCTTTCGAGAATCTCATCAGCGGCAATATCGGCTCCTTCTTCAGCAGTCTGGCCAATATCCCCAGCCTCGTGTCCGCCGGCGCCAGTTACATAGGCCTTGGCTTCGATTCCCTGACGAAGACGACCATCGGCTCCGACGCGGTGCTGCGTTTCGGCACCGACCTCGCCGTCAGCGCCCAGTCCGACTTCGATGTTGCGGCCACGGCCCTCATGAGAAGCGGCTCCATCGTCGGACCGTATGCCCTGGCCCTTACGGATATCCAGGGCGATGCGGACGCCGTGGTGGACATCGGCGCCAGGGCAGAGCTCTCGGCCAACACGCTGACCATCACCGCCGACAACACCATCGACGTGGGCCCCTACAGCGGGCAGACCGTCCTGGCCGACGCCAAGTCCGATGCGGATCTGGCCGGGGCCTTTGGCACGGCCATTTCCCGGGTGAATATCGGCTCCTCGTCCGACAAGAGTGTGGCCGATGTGCACATCGGCGTCGATGCGCTGATCAAGGCCGACGGCACCCTGACCATCACCGCCATCAATCATTCCGACAATGGCGCGCTGCAGTCGCGCTCCCGCGCCAACGCCGACACCGGAACCTTCGTGGCCACGGCTACGGCCTCGGCCGAGGGAAGCGTTTATGCCGACGCCACGGTGCAGATAGACCTTACCCTGTCCGCCGAACGCGGCGTTTACGCAAACACCGTCAACATCAATTCGCGGTCCGACCTGAGCATGGTGCGCGGTCCCGAAGCCGAAGCCTCGGGCTTTATCACGCACGTGGATAAGGTTATATCGTATGTCACCGATAAAATTGTCAAATATCTCCCATGGCCGCTCAACTACATCGTTGACGCCATTTCGTACGTCGTCCGCGAGGTCATTTCCTGGGTGACCTGGTTCGAGTTCAGCGAAGCCAACACCCATACCGCCGGCACCACGTCAAGTACAAACAACGTCATCCTGAACGCCGCCATCCACGTGGGCTACGGGGCCTCCAAGAAGCTCGTCATCAACGAGGACGGCAGCGTCGATCCCATCAGCAACGTGAACGTGGTCATTGCCGACGGCAAGGCCGAAGTCGAAGACATCTCCGACATTCCCCTGGGCAAACTGACGATTTTCGCCCCGGGCGGCGACGTCACCGGCACCGCCACGATCTATCTCAACAACGGCGCGGGAACCGTGGTTCTGGAGAACTTTTCGGACAACGATCTGGTTGTGGGCATCGTGGACATGGTCAACGACGGTTCCAACGACGTCCAACTCTCCATCACCGGCAACTACAACGACACCTTCACCACGGACAGCGGGGATACCCAGAGCGTGGTGGACATCATCAATCATTCCCTGGCGGATATCGAGCTGACCGGGTTGATCGACAACCGTCCGGGCGTGACCTCCCTCGTCAACGAAGGCGGGAATGTCGTGGTCGCAGGCAGTGAGGCCGTGGTCCAGACGAGAGATCTCGTGCTTCAGACGGATCTGGGGAATGCCGGAAGCGCCACGGAGCGCCTGCAGGTTGAACTGTACCAGCGCAACGACGAGAATCCCCAGTTCTGGATTACCGCCGGCGGCGATGTGTACGCGGACATGAAGGGTATGCTTTACCTGCAGTCCGGAACCGAAGAGACGCCTTTCACCGCCTATGCCCGCGAGGTTTCGGTGGACGGAACCGCTGACCTCAGCTTCGTGGACGGCGGCAAACAGACCTTTGGCGTATCCGAGGACACGGAAATCACACTGACCCTGGTCTCCAGCGATTTGAGCATCGATCTCGACCCGTCGACGGTTTCCGGCGGCTACAGCCTTGTCACCGGAACCTTCACGCCCACGGCGGATGTGCCTTTCGATCCGGAGGACGTGTATGTGACGACCGCATTTACCGTGGCCGGCTCCGGGACGGTCATCAGCTTCTCCTCGGCGCACGGCTTTGCCACGGGCGACGCCTATGTCTATGACGCCGGGGGCGGAACAGTCATTGGCGGTCTGGTCGATGGGGACGTCTACCATGTCGACGTGCTGAGCGACACGACCATCCTGCTGGCGCGTTCGGCGGAGGAAGCCCAGGGCACGACCTTCGGCAAGAACGACATCGACGGCACAGCCAACAGCATCGATCTCGACTACGATCATAATTTCGTGACGGGCGAGCAGGTTGCCTTCAACGTCATCAGCGGTTCCGAGATCCCCGGGCTTGAGGCGGACGGCATCTATTACGTGGCCGTGGTCGATGCGACCACCATCCGCCTGGCCAGATCCTCCGAGGAGGCCGCCGGCGCGACCTTCACCTCGGGCTACGACGACGGCAGCGGAAGCAGCGCGGCCGGCGCCGTCAATGCCGGCGCCGACACCATCACCCTGGGTTACGACCACAACTTCGCAACGGGCGACAGAGTCGTCTACAGCTCCGGCGGCGCAACGGCCATCGACGGGCTGACGTCGGGCAAGACGTACTACGTCATCGATGTCAATGCCACGACCATCAAACTGGCCACGTCCGCGGACAACGCCACAAGCGGCACGGCCATCGACCTGACGCTGCCCGATGCCAACGGCAGCACCCATTCGATTCGTCTCGACATCGACACGGCCGGTCTCAACGCCTCGGACGAGTACGCCATCCGTCTGGCCTACGACCAGTCCACCTCCAACGGTGAGAGCCAGGGGCTCGTGTCGATGGATACCATATCCTTTGTCTCCGCCCATGGCTTTACCACGGGCGAAGCCCTCGTCTACAACTCGGGCGGCACAGCCATAGGCGGTCTGACGGACGGCGCGACCTATTACGCCGTAGTCGTTGACGACACCACGGTTCAGCTGGCCGATTCCGCAGCACACGCCACGAGCGGCGACGTCCTTTCGTTCAACCTCAAGGACGCCACCGGCACCGGGCACAGCCTGAGTTCCGCCACCATCGTCGAACTCGGCACGGTCTCGTATTTCCAGACGGGCCAGGCCGTCGTGTACAACGGCGGAACCCACGACATCGGCGGGCTGGTCAGCGGACAGACCTATTACATAGTCAACGTCCCCGGAAACAGCACGGCGATTCAACTGGCAGCCAGCGAAGCCGACGCCCTGGCCGGTAACGTCCTGACCGTTAACGTGGCCGAAGCCGAAGGCGAGACCGGGCATAGTTTCGGTCTGTATTTCGACGCCACGGAGGTGGACGGGGCCGCAGAGACCATTGAATTCGCCTCTGCGCATCGCCTGTTGAACGGGCAAGCCGTAACCTACGTCAACAACAGCGGCGGCGACGAATTGGGCGGCCTGGTCTCCGGGACGACCTACTACGTGGCCGTGGCCGATTCCAGGACCGTCTCGCTGGCCGCAACGGAAGAGGCGGCCCTGTCCCTGTTCTCCTCGGTCAACGTCGATTTCGAGAAGAACGATCTCGGTGTCGGCACCGGCCCCTCGGTCGTCGTGACCCAGGAGACCGAAAGCGGCGTGGTCACGTCTTCGACCATAACCATCACTTTGAACACCAACTCCGCCAACCCGACCACGGCCCAGGAACTGGTCGATGCCATCGCCGCTTCGCCCGAAGCCAGCGCCCTCATAGCCCCCAGCCTGACCGGGCTGGGTACGACGGTGGTGTCCAACAAGTACTTCGGTGGCACCTTGAGCCTGTCGGGCATCAGCGACACGTCGGATTCCGGCACCTACACGTTCAATGACGTAACCCTGACCGGGGAAGAGGCCCTGAGCGGCACCTTCGTCATGGAAGACGGCTCGGGCAGCGGGCAGCTGACCATCGATGGCAACAACAACAATATCCTTCTGGACGGTGTGCTCGACTACGCGGACGGCTCCGTGTCGATTGACGCTTACGGAAACATCACGGCCGCCGATGCGTCGCAGCTGATCACTGCCGGGGACATTTCCCTGGTTTCGGAAGCGGGCACAGTGGGCGAGGCGTCCCTGAGCATCAAT
>CAZQYA010000055.1:0-9588 GCA_964597325.1 uncultured Desulfovibrionaceae bacterium | reverse complement strand
GTCGAACAGACCGGCGGGGAACTGGACGCCTTCGCCGCTACCGGTCTGTATATCAACGCCGGCACCGGCGACATTCTGGTGGGCGAGATCGAGTCCCTGCAGGGCGTTACCCTGACGGCCCAGGGTTCCCTGGTTCAGGGTGAGGGCGACTCCACGGAAAACAGGATCATGGGCACGACCCTGACGCTTACTGCCGCGACGGGCGGCATCGGAGCGGAAGACGCCCCGCTTGGCATCGACTCGGAACTTCTGACGGTGACGGCCTCTGGAGACGTGTATCTCGAAGAGATGAACGGCGACCTCAACATCGACCGGGTGACCTCGGCCGGTGTGGTCTCCCTTGCCGCGGAGGGCTCCATTGTCGAGACCAACGCCGATGACTTGGCGGATGTCACGGGATCTTCCATCACCCTCGTCGCTTCCGGCGGTTTCGTCGGGACCGGCACGGACTTCTTCGATATCGATACCGACGCTGCCGGCGCCTTTGCCGTCGAGGCCGCGACGGATGTTTATGTGCGTGAAGTATCGGGCGGCCTGAATGTCGACGGCATCACCGCTGCGGGCGGTGACGTGTCGCTTCTGCTGCCCGAAACGGCTGCGGACGGCGAGGATGTGACCATCCGCGGCGATGTGTCGGCCCTGGGTGACGTGACGGTCAATGCCGGCGACGACGTGACCCTGCAAAGCGGCGCGTCCATGACGGCCGGCGGCCAGGTGCTGATCAATGGCGACAGCGGCAATGCCGATGCCGCCGGGACGGTCATCGCCCTGCGCGGAAACGTCGTTGCGGAGTCGGTGTCGGTGAACGGGGATGCCGACGACGACACGGTCATCCTGACCGGCGTCGCTTCGCAGACCACGGTGCATACGGGTGACGGTGACGACGTCATCGCCGTGGGCAGCAACGCCGACGAGTCCGGCAACACCGGCGGCGCCCTTGCGGGGGTCACCGCGGCGCTCTTTGTTGACGGCGGTCCCCATGGAGACGGCGATACCCTGACATTGGACGATTCCGCCAACACCGGCTCGGGTTCCGTGACCATCGACGGTACGAGCATCAGCGCCTTCGGCATGACGGGCAGTATCCAGTACGTGCATATCGAAAATCTGGGCTTTGTCTTCGGCAGCGGCGACAACACCGTCAACGTCCTCTCCACTGCGGCGGGTATGACCACGATTCTCACCGGTACGGTCGGCAACGACACGTTCAATATCTCCTCCGACGCCCCGGACAATCTCGGCACGCTGGACGGAATCCGGGGTGATCTGGTCATAGACGGCGGCGGTGGCGTAAATACCCTCAATGTCAGCGACCGTGGCAATTCCAGCGGCCGCACCGGCGTGGTCATCACCGACGACTCCATCACCGGTATGACCGGTGATTCGGGTGGTTCCGGAATCATTACCTACGGCGCCGAAGACGACTTCAGCGGCGGCGTCAACATCCTCTTCGGCGGCGGCGCGGACCAGGCGACGGTCGAGAGTGTTCTTCCCGACTCCGTCATGACGGTCCGGATGGGCGACGGCGACGACTCCCTTGCCGCCGTCGATGCCGATGGCAACGAAGACGGCCTGCTGCTGGCGTTTGGCGAAGGCGGTGCCGACACCCTCGACGCCTCGGGCTGGAACAGCGACCTCATCCTGTACGGCGACGGAGGAACCTCGTCGTTCAGCGGTCCCAACACCCCGTCACAGCTCCTGGCCGTGGCTTCCACCGTGTCCGGTTCGGACGGTGGCGATACGCTGACCGGCGGCACAGGAAACGATATTCTCGTTGGCGGCGGCGGTGGCGATACGCTGCTGGGCGGCGAGGGCAGCGACATTCTGATCGGTGACGCCGGCAGGGCGACCTTCCGGGCCGGAACACCGACCATGGCCGAGACCATGCCCCGCTATCTCGACTACGGCGGTGACGATACGCTCGACGGTGGCGCGGGCAACGATTTCATGCTCGGCGGTGCCGGCTCCGATCTGTTCTTCGGTGATTTCTCCGAGGATGTCATAATCGGCAATTACGGCCGGATCACCTTCAGCGGCGGCAAGGTCGACGAAGTCATCGCCGTTGGCGACCTGATCAGTCAGACCATGATCGATCTCTACACCATCGAGGATCGCGACGGCGTGAGAAAGGACCACGCCGCCTTGCAGGGGCCGTCCCTTACGCCGGAGCCCGGGCCTGACGCCCTGGAGATCAGCCAGTGGCATTCCGAGCCCGCCTATGCACGGCGTGTGACTCATCACGGGACGCAGACGACTCCCGCTGTCGCGGCCGCACCCGGAGAAGGGGCGGCGCCGGTGGAAGGCGAACAGCCGTCCGGAGGCACGCAGGAACAGCCCCCTGCCCCTGATGCCGCGCAGCAGCGCATCGATGATGTCCTGCTGGTGGACATTCCGGGCACGGACGCGCCGTCCGCGACCGCCTTTGAACGTGTCCGCAGCGACGTCCTGGATGCCGTCGGCGGCATGAGCCCCCTCCAGGGCGCCGTGGCCGGCCTGACGGGCCTGGGCCTGGCGGCCGGACGCGGCAGGAATGGGAAGCGCCGTCTGGATTCCGAAGAGCTGGAGCGTTTCGGCAGGCCCGGGGCCCGCAGCTGGAGCTGGGACGGCGAGCGCCTGCTCGATCCGGAGAGGACGGACGACGCTTCGGAGCGGCTGGTCCATGTCAGGGAATTCACGTTTGAAAAGAAACACCGGACCTCAGGGCCCGGTCATACACCCCAAGAAGTCTGAAACCGACAAGGAGAACTCACGTGACGACGGAAGAAAAGAAGACGGCGACGGAAGAACAGGCTGCACAGATTCGCTGGGACGGAAGCTCCATGAAGACGACCTACGCCAACGTGTGCAACGTCTCCAGCACGCGCGAGGAAGTCGCCCTCATGTTCGGCATCAACAAGAACTGGCATCCGTCCCAGAAGGATCTGGTCATCGAGCTGTCCGACCGCGTCATCATCAATCCCTTTGCGGCCAAGCGCCTGGCCATCCTGCTGGCCAACACCATGGCCGAATACGAGAAGCGCTTCGGTACCATCGACCTTGAGGCGGCACCCGAGGCGGTGACGCAGCAATAGGAACCGGGAATACGGTACGGGGAGTCCGCCATGGAGCCATGGCGGACTCCCCGTTTTTCGTGCTTTTCTCTTGTTTTTTGGACAGATGGATGATTAACTACGTTGTCGGTATCTTGTTTCAACATGGAATCGTTTTCCCTTTTTCCCAGGTCATGGCCCTATGAGCAGTGCTGAACACGTTGAGTCCGGACCTCCCGGCGGGGCCGAGGTGCAATCCTGGGCCGAGTTTTCTTCCGCCTCCAGTTCCCGTGAATATTACCAGGCATGGTTGGGTTTGCAGGGCGCCATGATCCCGGGCGCCGTGCAGTGCCTGCTGGTGGTGGACGAGGGCGAGCGTTTCGCCCCGGTGGCGGCCTGGCCGCGCACGGGCGGTGACCCGACCCGCCTGTCCGGGGTCCTGGAACGCGTTGTCGCCGACGCGCGCGGCCTGATCCGGGAGCAGGACCAGCCCGGCATGTACGCCATGGCCTACCCGGTGGTCGTGGACGAGAGGCTGGTCGCGGTGGTGGCCGTGGAGCTGTCGGCCGCGGACGAGGCGGCCCTGAAGCGGGCCATGGAACAGCTGCAGTGGGGTGCCTCGTGGCTCGAACTGCTGCTGCGCCGCCGTCAGGCCGAGGAGGATCAGGCGCACCTGGCCCGTTTGCGCACGGCCGTGGACATGCTGGCCCTGACTCTGGACCGCCCCACGAGCGATGAAGCCGCCATGACCTTTGTTTCGGAGTTGGCCGCGGCCTCGGGCTGCGAGCGTGTCAGCCTCGGTTTCGTGCGCGGGCGGGACGTGCGGCTCGAGGCCGTGTCCCACAGCGCCGAGGTGAATCTCAAGATGAACCTGACCCGCAACATCGAGCGGGTCATGGACGAGGCCCTGCTGCAGCGCCGGGAGATCTCCTTTCCCACGGACGACGCCACCGTCATCTGCCGCGAACACGAGGCCCTGTCGCGCAGCCAGGCCATGTCGTCGGTCCTGACCCTGCCTCTCTACGGGCAGGACCGCTACTACGGCGCCCTGACCGTGGAGCGCGCCGCGGACAGGCCCTTCACGGAGCACGACGTGGAATTTTTCCGGGCCGTGGCGGCCCTGGCCGGTCCCATCCTGGAGACCAGGCGCCAGGCCGACCGCTCCCTGCCGGCCCATGTCCGGGCCAGCCTGGGCGACGCTGCCGGGAGCATCCTGGGGCCGCGCCATTACGGCCGCAAGCTGGCCGTGATCGTCCTGGCCTGCGTGGCCGTCTTTCTGTTCTTTGCCCAGGGCGAGTACCGCCTGCGTGCGGACGTGGCCCTGGAGGGGGGCGTGCGCCGGGCCGTGACCGTGCCCTTCGACGGCTTCATCCACCAGGCGCCCTTCCGCGCCGGCGACCTCGTGGAGGAGGGCGACGTGCTCTGCCGCCTGGACGACCGGGACCTGCGCCTGGACCGCATGGTCACGGCCGGGCGGCTGCGGCAGCTGGAGCAGCAGTACCAGGAGGCCCTGTCCCGGCACGACCGCGCCCAGTCGAGCATCATCCGGGCGCAGCTCGGGCAGGTGCAGGCCGAGCTGGATCTGGCCGACGCCCAGCTGGCCCGGACCAGCCTCAAGGCGCCGTTCAGGGGCCTTATCGTCTCCGGGGATCTGAGCCAGCGTCTGGGCAGCTCGGTCCGGCAGGGCGACATCCTCTTCGAGGTCACGCCCCTGGACTCCTACCGCGTCATCCTCAAGGTGGACGAGCGGCGCATTGCCGACGTGCGCGTCGGGCAGCGCGGGGGCCTGGTGCTCTTTTCTCTGCCCGGGCAGGAGTACGGGTTCAGCGTGACCAAGATCACCCCCATCGCCCGGGCCGAGGAGGGGCGGAACTATTTCCGCGTGGAGGCGGCCCTGGACTCGGTGGACGAGAACCTGCGGCCGGGCATGGAGGGCGTGGGCAAGATCGATGTGGACCGCCGCAACCTGGCCCTCATCTGGGTCCGGGACATGCGCGAGTGGCTGACCCTGTTCCTGTGGAAGTGGCTGCCCTGAGGCGGGACGCGTCATGAGCGTATCGCTGCTGAGCCCGTCCTGGTACCGCGTGGCGCCGCTGAAGCCGCGCCTGCGCAGCCACGTGCACATGGATCGGCACGAGTACCGCGGTCAGGACTGGTACGTCATCCAGGACGCTTTCACGGGCCGGCACCACCGCTTTTCCCCCGAGGCCTACCAGCTGGTGGGCATGATGGATGGGCGCCGCACCCTGGACCAGATCTGGGAGGCGGCCTGCGAGCGCCTGGGCGACCACATGCCCACCCAGGACGAGGTCATCGACCTCCTGTCCCGCCTGTACCGCGCCGACCTGCTCCAGACCAGCGCGGTCCTCGATTTCTCGGACCTGCACGAGCGCAGCCTCAAGGGCAGGCGCGGGCGGGTCATCTCGTTTCTGGCCTCGCCCCTGGCCATGCGTTTTCCCCTCATCGACCCCGACCGTTTCCTGGCGCGGACCCTGCCCTGGGTGCGGCCGCTGCTGGGCTGGCAGGCCATGCTGGTCTGGGTGCTGGTCGTGGCCTCGGCCGCGGCCCTGGCCGTCATGAACTGGGACGACCTGACCGGCGACTTCACGGACGCGCTCCTGAGCATGGAGAACCTCCTGCTTTTCAGCCTCATCTACCCCGTGCTCAAGATCCTGCACGAGTTCGGCCACGCCTGGCTGGTCAAGAAGGAGGGGGGCGAGGTGCACGAGATGGGCGTCATGTTCCTGGTGTTCATGCCCCTGCCCTACGTGGACGCGTCCTCGTCCACAGCCTTCCGCGACAAGCGCCGCCGCATGGCCGTGGGCGCCGCCGGAATCCTGGTGGAGCTGTTCGTGGCCTCCATCATGCTCTTCGTCTGGCTTGGTGTGGAGCCCGGCGTGGTGCGCGCCCTGGCCTACAAGACCATGCTCGTGGCCGGGATCTCGACCGTGCTCTTCAACGGCAACCCGCTGCTGCGCTTCGACGCCTACTACGTGCTTTCGGACTGGTTGGAGATTCCCAACCTGGGTCAGCGCGGCACGGCCTATCTGGGCTATATCTACCAGCGTTACCTGATGGGCATGGAGGAGGCCGAGTCCCCGGCGCGCGGCCGAGGGGAGGCGCGCTGGCTGCTGGCCTACGCCCTGGCCTCCTTTGTCTACCGCATCTGGATTTCCTTCCGGATTATTCTTTTCGTGGCCGGGAAGTTTTTTTTCATCGGCATTCTCCTGGCCGTGTGGGCCGTGGCGATGATGCTCGTCATGCCCGCGTGGCGGGTGGCCTATTTTCTTGCCAAGGATACACGCATGCAACGCAAAAGGTCGCGAGTCCTGATCTCCGTGTTTGGTCCCCTCGCCCTGGCGGCGCTCTTCCTCTTTGTAGCGCCCGTGCCCCTCTATACCAGCTGCGAGGGCGTGGTCTGGGTCTCGGAGGAGTCCCGGGTTTTTGCTTCGGCCAACGGCGTGGTGGAAGCCGTGCTTGCGCCGGGCGGCTCGGCCGTGGCGCCGGGCGATCCGCTCCTGCGGAGCATGGACCCGCTCCTGGAGGCCCGGGTCCGGCTGCTTCAGGCCCGGCACGAGGAATATGTCACGCGGCGTCAGGCGAGCATGAACCGGGACCGCACCGAAACGGCCATGATCGACGAGGAGTTAAGGAGCATCGAAACGGAACTGGCCCATGCCCGCGAGCAGCAGGACGCCCTGGTCACGCGGAGTCCGGCCCGGGGCGTCTTCGTGCTCCAGGACGAGGCCGACCTGCCCGGCCGTTTCGTGCGGCGCGGGGAGCCCGTCGGGTTCATCACGGACCCGTCCCGCATGCGGGTCCGTGCCCTGGTCACCCAGGCGGACATCGAACGCGTACGCACGGATGTGCGCAGCGTGGAGGTGCGTCTGGCCGAGGACATCGGCCGGGTCCGTCAGGCACGCGTGGCGGGTGAGGTGCCCGCGGCCAGCCGCATCCTGCCCAGCCCGGCCTTCAGCCTGGAGGGGGGAGGGCAGTTCGCCCTGGACCCGCGCGAGAAGGACGCGCCCACGGTCCTGGAGCGCCTGTTTCAGTTCGACCTGGAGGTGGAAGGGGAGATGCCGACCAATGTGGAAGGGCGGGTGTTCGTTCGCTTCGAGCACAGCCCGGAGCCGCCTGCGTTGCGGGCGTATCGGGCCATCAGGCGGCTCCTCCTCTCCCGCTTCGCCCTGTGATTGCGCCCAGAACGCATTGTGGCTGCGTTGCTGCGGGGGAAATGAGCCCCTCATGTAGACGGCTACACTTCGGGGCTCATTTCCCCCTTGCGCCTTGCCACAATGCGTTCTGGACGCAATCACCGAGAATTGGTCGGGATGGGGTGAAGAATGGTTCCTGACGTTGCTGCACTAAGTTGCGGAAGAACCCGGGTGTTATTCCCGCGAAGGCGGGCCATGTCAGGCTCTGCGTGAAATCCATCTTTTCGATTGACTGAAAATCATACTCTTTTGTCACAACTTTCAAGGAAAACCCCATGCTGCATCTGACCCACCCCCCAGCCACCCGCGATGTGCGGGCCGAGAGGCCCGACCGGGTGGAGACGTGGCTTGAGCGGCAGGTGCACCGGCTGCACGGGCGATTGAAGCGCCTGTCGTCCGGGACGGGCCGGGTGCGGCGCGAGGCGGCGGCGGTGAACGCGGCGGGCAGGCGTTTCGCCGGGATGGATGGGCGCTCGCTGACCCGGGAGACGACGCGGTTGCGGGAGCTGCTGCTGGCCGACGGGTTTCTTCCCGCGCATGTGGCGGAGTGTTTCGCCCTGATCCGGGAGCAGGCCTCGCGCATTCTGGGCATGCGCCATCATGACAGCCAGGTCATGGGCGCCCTGGTCATGCTGCGCGGCATGGTGGCCGAGATGGATACGGGCGAGGGCAAGACCCTGACCGCCACCCTGACGGCGGCCACGGCGGCCTTGAGCGGGCTGCCCGTGCACGTCATCAGCGTCAATGACTACCTCACGGAGCGTGACGCCGCCAACATGGAACCGCTGTACACGGCCCTGGGCCTGAGCGTCGGGCGGGTCCTGCACGGGCAGAATCCGGGCGAGCGACGCCATGCCTACGGGTGCGACATCGTCTACGCCACCAACAAGGAACTGGTCTTCGACTACCTGCGCGACCGCCTGACCCTGGCCGACCGGCCCGACCCCATCATGATCCAGGCCGAGACCCTGCACGGTCGGGGGAGCCGGACGCGGCGCCTGCTCATGCGCGGACTGCATTTCGCCATCGTGGACGAGGCCGACAGCGTGCTCATCGACGAGGCACGGACGCCGCTGATTATTTCCGGATCGTCAGGGGCTGACGAGGAGCGCGAATTTCTGGAACAGGCCCTGGAGCTGGCCGGGCGATTCACGCGTGACGTGGATTTTGAACTCGACGAGGCCCGGCGCCAGATCATCCTGACACCGGCGGGCCGGGAGCGCATCGAAGCGGCGGCCAAGCGGCTGGGCGCCCTGTGGAGCGGCATGGTGCGGCGCGAGGGCGCCGTGCACCAGGCCCTGACGGCTCTCCTCCTGTTTCGGCGTGACGAGCAGTACCTGGTGCGCGACGGCAAGGTGCAGATCATCGACGAGTTTACGGGCCGCGTCATGCCCGACCGGTCCTGGGAACAGGGGCTGCACCAGATGATCGAACTCAAGGAGGGGTGCGAGCTGACCCAGCGCCGCGACCCCCTGGCCAAGATCAGCTACCAGCGGTTCTTTCGCCGTTACCTGCACCTGGCGGGCATGACCGGGACGGCGCGCGAGGTCCAGGATGAGCTGTGGAACGTCTACGGCCTGCACACCCTGCGCATGCCCACGAACCGTCCCGTGATCCGGCGTCGGCTCAAGGAGCGCATCTTTCCCACCCGCCGGGAGAAGTGGCGGGCCGGGACCGGGCGCTTCGGGGGGCCGCACGCCAGGGGCAGGGCGGTGCTGGTGGGCACGCGGACCGTGGCCGCTTCCGAGGAACTCGCGGCTTTCGTTCGCGAGGCCGGTTTGCCCCATCAGGTTCTGAACGCCAGGCAGGACGCCGAGGAAGCCCTGGTCATCAGCCGCGCCGGGCAGCCCGGCAGCATCACCATCGCCACCAACATGGCCGGACGGGGCACGGACATCGTGCTCGCCCCTGAAGTGCGCGAGGCCGGCGGGCTGCACGTCATCATCACCGAGTACCACGAAGCCGCGCGCATCGACCGCCAGCTGGCCGGACGCTGCGGCCGCCAGGGCGATCCGGGCAGCTACGAGGGCATCCTGTCCCTGGAGGATTTCCTGTTCCAGGGCCGCTGGGGCGACCCGCTGCTCCGGGCGGTCCAGGGCGTGGTGGCCGTGACGGGCACGCCCCAGTGGGCCGCGCGGTGGCTGCTGCGGCGTATGCAGCACCGCGTGGAGCGCTACCACGCGCGGGTGCGGCGGAACCTGTTCCGTCAGGACCAGGCCCAAGGCAGCCTGCTGTCCTTTGCCGGGCGTTTCGAGTAGGCTGCTTCTGACATCGGCAAGGCGAATTTTATCAGGCCGCCCCAAAACGGCAATCTGCTGCGTCAGCGAAAAAATCCAGACCGTTTA
>CAZQYA010000054.1:0-17664 GCA_964597325.1 uncultured Desulfovibrionaceae bacterium | reverse complement strand
TGCTGCGTGCTGGGGTGAAGAGCCAAGGCTGCGCTAAGCGTCCTGCGTACGTCGATGGTCTCCACTACACCTGCGAAATTATCCAGGCCCTCCAGCATGTCGTCCTGGAAGAAGTTGACTCCGCAAAAAACCACGGGGACATGACCAAAAATCTGCCCCCCATAAATACGAAGGAAATTGAAGGCGTTGTCGTCGGTTGCAATCACCACGTCAGGACGTTCTTGGCCATATTTTGAGCCGTAAAGTCGTAACAGGTTCTCGATATGTTCAGATTTTACATGACGTTTTGAATCCATGTATTCTGAAATAATCCTCACACCTGGGAGTTCATCCATCAATTTTTTTCGAATGCTCTCTTCAACCGTATCAGTCCATCGAAAACCTTTATGATAAGAGTGTATTATAAGAATAGTATAAGGACTTTCCGAAGATTTTACACTATCAGAAAAAATTATGAAAAGAAAAATGAAAAAAATACAAAATAATTTGCTTTTTATGGAGAACGAAATGCTGCGTCGATGAATCATGCGCTGATTATTCCTCCATCGAATTGATTCGCAAAGGCTCTGAATATGCATTTTCACAAAAAAATAATCTGGCGAATCTATCTTAAAAAAGATTCTGCCAGAATCTCGAAGGCAAATTGAGCCCTTTGTTGCATTTCACGTACTTCCGCCAACTTTTGAGGTCAATCCTTGTCGTGAAATTTAAGATAGGAGATTAATCTTTGAACCGTCTGTACCCGTGGAGGGAAGTGATTCGGGCCGTGGCAAACGCCGTCTGCACGACCGACCTTGTTGCTGTGTTCTCGAGGAAAAAGATTTGGCGGGATAAGCGCCGGTGCCGCCCGCCAGGTATGGGTGTTCGATGAGTTGACTGGCCCCGGATCCTTCAAAGCAGAGTGTCCGTCAGCCACGTAGGCGTCTTTACTTTTCTCGAGCTTTCAATAATACTATTAGTATTATTTGAATTTATTAGTTTATTTCCGTACGGTCATGCCGCGAAAAAGCTCCCTTCATGTAAAAAATGAATGATCAGTACGAATTTTTTCCCGTCATCGCACGCATTGCCAGAAGACCGTTCACCGCAAAACAGACCCTGTGAGAGGCACCTTTGGACAAGACCGGACTCATGACATCGGCTTCGGCCCTCAAGGAAGTTTCCCCTCAGGCGGCGTCGGCCTTCACGGACGTTGTCGAGACCTGCGCGACGGACCTGAACCGCTCCATGCGACTCGTCCCGGACCTCGAAAGCCTCATCGGCGAAGGCAACCTCGACGTCATGGAGACGAACCATGTAAATCATTTCAAATACATGAGTTCGACTTGCGCCCTCTTCGACCCACGATCCTTCGTGGAGACGGTCCTGTGGGTACAACGCACCTACAGGGCCAGGGGTTTTTCCCTGCGTTATTGGGACGTCATGTTGCCGAAGGCCATGGACGTCCTGCGTACGCACCTTGGCCCTTCTGACTTCGATGAAATCAGACCTTTCTATGAATGGCTGCGCAGCAACATCCAAATTTTCGCACAGTTGAGCGAAACAGAGCTCTCCGTATACGAGCAGATGGGAGACGCGCATGAACTCCCGCATTGATCGCCCCGCCCAGGACGGCATGCTGAACCTGGGAAGAAAATACCTCGACCTGCTCCTGGACGCCAGGCGGCAGGAAGCCATGCATGTCATCACCTCCGAGGTGGAACGGGGGCTCCCCGTGGGCGACGCCTACGTCGACGTGCTGCAGCCGGTCATGTACGAGGTCGGCCGGCTGTGGCAGACCGACGAGATCGACATCGCCACGGAGCATTACGTCACCGCCGCCACCCAGCTCCTCATGGCCCGTCTTTTTCCCCAAGCCATGGCCACGCGGCGCATCTCGCGGAGCATGGTCGGGTGCTGTCTCGGCAGCGAATTGCACGAGCTCGGCATGCGCATGGTCTGTGACGTCTTCGAGTTCGAAGGCTGGGACACCTATTTTCTGGGGGCCATCACCCCGACCGGCAGCCTCGTTAAAGTGATCAGGGACCGCAAGCCCGACCTGGTCTGCATTTCGGCGACCATGGCCTTCGGCCTGCCCGGCATCCGCACCCTGATCCGCGAACTTCGCGCCACTTCCGATACTCCTCCCCGCGTCATGGTTGGTGGGCTGCCCTTCCTCATCAACCCGGACCTCGCGACGGTGGTCGGCGCCGACGCCACTGCCCCCGACGCACGGCAGGCCGCGGCTGCGGCCGGGGACCTCTTCCGGTAAGCCGCCATGCTGCGCAAAACACACCAGGACCACGCCATCGCCTTCATCTGCGACGTGGACGGCGGCAACATCGAGGTGCTGCACGACGCCCGAGGCTTTCTGTCCGGTGCCGGGACGGCCGACTTCCTGCAGCTTATGGACGGGGAAACGCGGACCGACTTCCTTTGCTTTCTCGCGGAGGTGCGTGATCAGGGACACTCCATGCGCAAGGAGGTCTCCCTGCCGAGAAACGGCCGGGAGTTCCCCTTCTCCCTCTTCGGTATCGCCAAGAACGACCGCATTTGCGTCATCGCCGTACAGTCGCCCCGGCAGATTTTTCTGATCTACGACGAATTCATGTCCATGATCAACGAACAGGCCCGCACCTTGCGCGAGGAGCAGAAGAAATCCGCCCGGGTCGGCGGACGCGGACACGCCGAGGACGCAGGCATGCTCGAAGATTTCATGCGGCTCAACAACGAGATGGCCAACATGCAGCGCGAACTGGCCATCGCCAACCAAACCCTGCAGGTCCAGGAAAAGCGCTTCCGGGACCTGGTGACCTTCAACCCCGACGCCCAGATCGTCCTGGACGACTCGGGGCGTATCCTTTTCTGCAATCCCGCGGCCGAGCGTATTCTCAGCCTTGATGCCCGTGACTCCCTGGGGTCTGTTTTCGCCCTGGACATGCGCGGGGAAAAGGAATTCTGCCTGAAGTCCCCAGGCAGACGCACCTGCGTGGAGATCCGGCACACGGAGGTGTCCTGGGAAGGGAACTCCGCCACCCTCTTTTCCCTGCGCGACATCACCGAGCGCAAGCAGATGGAGCAGATCAAGGACGACGTCGGCCGCATCCTGCAGCACGACCTCATCTCGCCCCTGAACCCCATTGTCTCCCTGCCGCAGCTGCTCATGGACGACGCCAACATCACGTCGGACCAGCGGCGCATCCTGGACATGATCTCCAGTGCGGGCATGCGCATGCTGAACATGATCCGCCTGTCGCTCAATCTCTACAAGATGGAGCAGGGCAGCTTCGACTTCACGCCCGAACCCGTGGACCTGGTCTGCACGTTCCGGGACATCATGGCCGACCTGTCCGAGCGCACCCGGGCCAAAAAGGTGCTTGTGCGCATCGTCTTAGCCAATCGCCCCATCCTGCCGCGCGAGACATTCTTGGCCATGGCCGAGCCCAACCTGTGCTACTCCATGTTTTCCAATCTCGTCCTCAACGCCATCGAGGCCTCCCCCCAAGGCGGAGTGGTGACCATCGACCTCGCCCACAACGGCAGGGCCCGCGTAGCTATTCACAACGAGGGATTCGTACCCATGGAGATCCGCGACACGTTTTTCGAGAAATACATCACCCGGGGCAAGACGCACGGAACGGGTCTGGGCACCTATTCGGCACGACTCATCGCCATGACCCTCGGGGGGGGCATCCGCATGGAGACTTCCGAGGTCGCCGGGACTACCCTGACCGTCGACCTGCCGGCCGTCGACGACATGCGGCGTAGTGTTGCGGACGGGCAATCCGAGACAGATAATGACGCAATGCCCGTCCAGCCCGATTAACGCGTGTTCAGGTCGCGCCTCCCTGTCATGATTTTTCAAAATATGCCGGACTGGGTTATCCTCTGGTGGCGCATGCGTATCCAGGTTTGAGAGATGCTTTTTGCGATCCGGACAAAAACGTTGTTGCACCAGGAAAAGCATGAACACATCGAATACGGTACAGACAATTGCGGCATATGACAAAAATGCCCTGAAATATTCTGAAAAATTCGATAATTACGAAATTTACCAAAAAAGGATTCGTGATTTTCAACGCAAATATATTCCCACGGGAGCGCACATCCTGGACCTCGGATGCGGCCCCGGAAACAATATCAGAACAATTCTGGAACAGGATGACACGTGCCTTTTCCACGGCATAGATCTTTCCACAAAATTCATTCAGATCGCACGCCAACGCTTTCCGCAGTTCAATTTTCAACTGCAAAATATCTGTAATCTGGACCTGCAGAGACAATACGATGTGGTGCTTGCCTCTTTTTGCATAGTGCACCTTACAGATAATGAAACACGCACATTCATCCAGAATCTGCCCAAGATCATCCGGAATACCGGCTTTCTCTATTTGAGCTATATGAATGGCGAAAACTCAGGCTTCGAAACAACGAGTTTTTCCAAAGACGAGATATTCTTCAATTATTATCGAGATGAGTTCATTCTCGACCAGCTTGAGCAAGCCGGCTTCTCCGTCTTGGAAATTGGCAAGGAAGAATATGCCGAATCCGACGGATCGACGACAATCGACACCTTTATCTATGCATTACTTTTTTAGCACTTATCATTGATTTTATCTGGCTGTAGAATATCAAGAACCCTTCCTGCGGACAGAAAGCAAAAACACTAAAAAAATAAAGAGATGAGAGAGAGCGGCCATGAACATGGCGCAAACCAGGGCCAGGGCAAACAAGCTCCGGTACTCCAAGGCAGAAAAACCCCGCCCGAAGCGGACCGCCAGCGTGCGCTTGTTGGCCTTGATGTCCGTCTCCACGTCCCGATGGTTGTTGATGACCAGCAGGTTGGTGCTCAGGGCCCCCACGGCCGTGCCCGCCAGAAGGACCACGGCATTGAACCCTCCCGCCTGCACCAGATAGGTACACCCTACCGCGACCCATCCGAAAAAAATCATGACAAAGACCTCCCCAAGCCCCAGATAGGCCAGAGGAAACGGACCTGCCGTATAACCGTAGCCCAGGGCTCTGGACTCCTTCGACTTCCTCACGGCAGCCTCCCTCCTGGACCAGATCATACGCGCCACGGATACGGGGGACGACAATGGCCGATAAAGACCCCAGGCCGCCCATCGTCCTCATCGTCGACGATGACCCGGCCACGCTGCACGAACTCGGCGCGGCCCTGAGCCCTTTCGCCCGCGTCCGGGTGGCCCTCGGCGGCCAGGAAGCCCTGGAACTTGTCGGCTCCGGACGGGAGCTCCCGGATCTCATACTCCTGGACATCCTCATGCCGGGCATGGACGGCTACGAGACCTGCCGCCTTATCCGCAATCTGGAATTCGCCCGGGAAATCCCCATCATCTTCATCACCTCGCTGACGTCCTCGGAGAGCATGATCAAGGCCCTGGAAGGCGGCGCCCTCGATTTCATCACCAAACCCTTCGAAATCAAGCACCTGCGTCGCAAGGTCTGCAATCACCTCGAATTGCTGAGCCTGCGCGGCCAGGCCCTGGTCCAGGCGCGCCGTGAGCTGCGCGAAACCGCCGAGACCAAGCGGGCCATCCTGGACGCGCTGCCCGATGTGATCATGCGTCTTGATCCCCAGGGGCACTATCTTTTCGTGTCCGAGAACGAAAACAAAACGCGCAGGTGATGACGAGTGGAGCAGACACTCCTCACACGTGCTCCTTCCTCTTTAAGCGATACCTGATGGAATTCTTTGCGCCGCAAAGGTTTATGGACGCTCACACCGGACAAGCCATATTCACTGATGGCCCGGTTTGATTCGGAAACGCCGCAACGCCGGTTATCGGCGCCGAGGCATGATATGCGGACGGTCGCTGCCGTGCGGGGTGTCGATGGTGAAACGGCATCCGTAGACGTTTTCCAGAACGTCCCTGCGCAGCACATCTGTGGGATCGCCGCAGGCCACGGCCCTGCCGGCGTGGAGGACCAGCACGCGGTCAGCGAACTGCGCTGTCAGATTCAGATCATGGGATACGAGGATTACGGTCAGGCGCCGCTCCCGGCACAGTCTTTCCAGCAATTCCAGAATCTGCAACTGGTAGGCGTAATCCAGGGCTGCCGTGGGTTCGTCCAGAAGCATGATGTCCGCTTCCTGGCACAGGGCCCGGGCAATGAAGACGCGCTGGTGTTCGCCGCCGCTGAGCTGGTCCAGCTGGCGGTCATGCAGGTCGGCCACGCCCGTACAGCGCATGGCCTGCTCCAGGCTGTCCAGATCCGCGGCACGTTCCAGGCCGAGCAGTCCCTGATGCGGGGCCCGGGCCATGAGCACGGTCTGGCGGACGGTAAAAGGCAGGCCGCTCGGCAGGTCCTGCGGCACGAAGGCAAGCTGCCGGGCCAATTCCCGTGGTGGAATGGCGTGCAGATCGCGGCCATGCAACAGCACCCTGCCCCCCCTCGGGCGCAGCAGGCCGGCAAGCAAACGGACCAGGGTGGTTTTGCCGGATCCGTTGGGGCCGACGATGGATAACAGGGTCCCCCGGGGAATGGCTACATCGAGGTCCGTCAGCACGGGCTGGGCGGCGTAGGCGAAGGACAGGCGCTCGGTCCGCAGAACAATGCTCATCGCGGGGACCTCCAGAGCAGCAGCATGAACAGGGGCGCTCCGATCATGGCCGTCAGCACGCCCACGGGCATTTCCCCATAGCGAGGGATGATCCGTGCCAAGGTATCGCACAGGACCATGAACGCCGCCCCGCCGAGGGCGCAGGCCGGGACGAGCAGGCGGTGATCCGCGCCGAACACGCGGCGGAAGGCATGGGGCACGACCAGCCCGATGAAGCCAAGCAGACCGGTCTGGCAGACGATGGTCGAGACGATGCCAGTGGTGACCACGAGCAGGATCACGGCCGTTCGCTGCACACTGATTCCCAGCGACCGGGCGCAGTCCGCGCCCATGGCCATCAGGTTCATGCGGTGCGAGAGAGCGAAAAGCGTGATCAGGCCGGCGCAGACCACCAACCCGGCCACCAGCAGTTCCGTGTTCGAGGGGCTGGGCACTGTGCCCATGATCCAGAACAGGACGCGCGAGGCCTCGTGGTCCGGAACCATGGACAGGGAAAAAAGGATCAGGGCCGAGCAGAAGGCGTTGATCATAACACCGGACAGCAGCAGCGTGCCCATGGAACGTTTGCCCCGGCCCCAGGTCAATCCCAGGACCAGAAGCAGGCTGCACATGCCGCCGGCAAAAGACAGGGCCATGGTCAGGGTCAGGGCCATGCCGCAGATCAGGGCGGCAATGGCGCCCAGAGCCGCGCCGCCGGATACGCCGAGAATATAGGGTTCCGCCAGGGGGTTGCGCAGCAGGGCCTGCATGACCAGGCCTGAACAGGCGAGTCCGGCCCCGGCGATCATGGCCATGATGCAGCGCGGCAGGCGCAGTTTGAGAAGTATGGCCAGATGGATGTCATCGGCTGCGCCGCCCGTGAGCAGCCAGAGATCCCCCGGATGAAAACCGTCCGGTCCCATGCTCAGCCCCAGTGCGGTCACAACTGCCAGCGCAAGGCCGAGCAGAGCCAGGACTTTGGCCAGGGTACGGACCATCATGGCTGCACCTGGGTGTCGGCCAGCTCCGGGTGCAGGGCCAGGACCAACTCCCGCAACCCTTGCACCAGACGCGGAGAGGGACGGTCCAGAAGGTCGGAATCCAGCTCAACGATTCTGCGCCCGGCAACGGCTTTGAGTTGGGGCCATTGCTCCCAGAAGGCCCGGGCCTGCGTGATCTGTCCGTTGCGGTCCATGGACGAGAGAATGATGACATCCGGGTCGAGGGCCACGGCCTGTTCTTCGCCGAAACGCGGATATCCGGTGCTTTCTGCGGCGAGATTCCTGCCGCCGGCCAACCGGATGAGCTGATCGATATGCGTGCCCCGGCCGCAGGAAATGATCGGCCGGATGGAAATCTGGTAGAAGACGCGGGGCCGGGAAGACGAGGCTGCCACCTGGCGGGCGATGGCGTCCAGATCCCGGCGCATGTCGGCCACGAGACGGTCCGCTTCCGGGCCGCGGTTCAGCACGTCACCGATGGCGAGCACGGCGGTCATGATCTCGTCCAGAGTGTCCGTGGTCACGCCAAAGACCGGAATGCCGAGGCGTTCCAGGTCCTGCAGGGCGTGCAGAGGCGTACCGTCGCGCACAGCCAGGCAGAGGTCCGGCCGCATGAGCGCGATGCGTTCCGTGTTCAGGTTGACGTAGGTGCCGACAATTTCAAGGTCTGCGGCCTGGGGCGGATAATCGGCGTAGCGGGTGCGGCCGATGAGCTGCTCTTCCGCTCCCAAGGCAAAGGCGATTTCCGTAAGGCTGGGAGCCAGGGCCACCACCCGCTGCGGGTGCACAGGCACACGCAGGGTGCGGCCGGTGGGGTCGGTCACTGTCTGCGTCTGCCGGGTCTGGCCGGCAGCGCACAGGCCCGGCAGAAGCAGGAGCAACAGGCAAAGCATGAGGGGCTTCATGCTGCCCCCTTCACGTCGTACCATTGCAGGGACCGGGTCAGGGCCGAGATCACGGTCTGGCCGAGCATCTCACCCATGAGCACATGCTTGCCCGCGTAACGAACCGGATGTCCGCCAATGCGGGTGGCCACGGCCACGGAATCCGTACCCGTGCCTGTGGCCGGTAACGGGCCGGCCGTGCTTGGGATATTCAGATTTTGCAGGACAGCCACCTTGGCCTCCGTGATCATGAGCAGACTCTCGGCCATGGCCGCCGGGGCCAACTCCGCGGTGGTCAGGACCTGGATGTTGATGGTGTGGGGGGCAGGCGCCGTCTGGTCGAAAAACGGCCATTCGGCCGCTTCGCCGATCCGTTTGGCATTATCCAGCCCGGAGGTGACCACGGCCGTTACATGAACGCCGTCCCGGTGCATGCTGTCCACGGCCAGGGACTGCATGGACGCGGCGGTCATCATGCCGACCACGGGCCCGTCCCAGCGTTGCTCCCGGCTGTAGCGCTCCAGGGTGATTTCCGGCGCCTGGGCCGTGTCGTTCCCATCAACACGCAGATTGAGCAGATGCACTGCACGGACCAGCCCGCCGTTCAGGACCGCGGAACTGAGCACGTTCCACCGGCCGGACAGGGCGATATGCACATGCCGGTCCGTGGCCGTGATCAGTCCGTCTGCACAGAGGCTGTACGGTGGGCTGGTCCTCATGATCAGAAACTGGCCTCGATGCCGGCCAGGATATTGCGGCCCGGCATGACGTAGTAGCTCTCGGCGTAGGCTGTCGTGCTGTACAGTTCGTCGAAAACGTTGTTGACGGCCATGGTCAGGGCAAAATGCTCTGTCATGTCCCATCTGCCCTTCAGGTCGACCACGGTATAGCCGTCGATCTTTTCATACGTCTTGTTGTCCACATCGCTGCCATCGTATTTGGCGGTCGCATGACGGGCGTCCACGGACAGAAGCACGGATTCGAAGGCCCGCCAGTCGGCGCCGAGGCTGAATTCGTGTTCAGCCACCAGCGGAACCGTCTTTCCGGTATCCTCGAAGCGGGCTCGGGTCCAGGCGTAGCCGCCGCGCAGGGTCAGGTCGTTGCGGACCCAATACGTGACGTCCACCTCCAGGCCTTTGCGGATGGTCACGTCGTCGTAGTTGTCATTGATCCAGTTGATGTTGTCGTAATAAATCTCGTCTTTGGTGCGCAGGTGGTAGGCGGCCACCTTCATTTCCAGATCTTGCAGCGGGGTCAGGTCGACGCCGACTTCGTAGTTCATGGATGTCTGCGGCTCGATGTCGCTGGCGGCGTAGTTCATTTCATCGATGGTCGGGGCCCGGAAACCCGAGGCAACCGAGGCGTAGACCCGGCCCCAGGAGTCGAGGTCGTAACTGAAGCCAGCGTCGAAGACGGATTTATGCCAATCCGTGTCGTCCCCGTTTTCGCGGTCGATGTCGTGGACAGAAGTCCGACCGCCGAGGCTCAGATGCAGGGACCGGGTCAGGGACAGATCAAGGGTCGAGTACAGGCCGGTGCTGGTGATCACGCCGATGGTATCCCCGTACAAGGAGCTCATGTCGTAATCGGACCGGAAACCGTCGACACCGACCAGCAGGCGCTGCTGCAGGCCACCCACGGTGACGGCCTTGTCCCAGGAAATTCTCCAGTCCACGGTGTTTTCATCGATGTTCCCGTCCACGCCCCAAAAGGTGTAGGGGTTGTCGCGGTCGCGGACCGCCAAAGCGGCATTGAGCGCGCCGAACTGGTGCAGATCGTAGGAGATGTGCCCCTGGACCCGGGCTTCGCTCATGCGGCCATGGTCGTCGGGATGCGATGTCTCGCGACGGTCGTCGCGGTCGTTCAGATCGGCCAGGGGCACACCGCCGGGCAGGCCGTAGGATTCGTCGTGCGCGGCCAGCGTCACGTCCAGGCTGAGGTCCGGGTGCGGATCCAGCCCGACCCGGAGTTGAACGTCCTTGCGCTCCAGGTCGCCGTTTTCGCGGTAGCCGTCCGTGTCGGAATACTGGCCGATCACGCCCAGACTGAACGGCCCCTTGCTGCCCTGGAAACTCGCGCTGGTTTTGGTGCTGCCGTAGCTACCGTACTGGGCGGACGCCTGGAAGGCCGGTTTCACGTTACGTGCTTTTTTGGTGATGATGTTGATCACGCCGCCCACGGCATTGTCACCGTAGAGGACACTGCCCGGGCCGCGCAGGACTTCGATGCGTTCGATCTGTGCCAGGGACACGGTGCTCAGATTGGGGCCGCTCATATCCACGGCATTGAGGCGGAAACCGTCCACCAGAACAAGAACGTTGGTGGCCGAGGCCGCGCCCTGGCCGCGGATGTCGATGAGTCCCCGGCCTTCGACTCCGGAATTGTTGAAGAGCTGCAGGCCGGGTTCGCGGGCCAGCAGTTCCGGCAGGGTCGTGGCCGACGACCTGGCGATGTCGTCGCTGGTGATGACGGTCACGTTGCGCGGGATGGTGCGCAAAGATTGGGGAAGAGCCGAGCCAGTGACCACGATTTCGTCAAGGGTGTACGGAGATTGCTTCGCTTCGGTGGCATTTTCGACAGCCCAGACGGGTTGTATCCCGGACAAAAGCACACAGCACAGGACAAGAGACGCGATACGCATGAAAAAAACCTCCTTCTTCATGCTGTTGAAGAGGAGGCTTCGAGGAGATGGATACCTGACCCCACAGGGTGCAAGATTTCGGCTTGAGCCTCGAAGCCGGAGACAACAGGCTTCATCAGGCTGGTCTCCCGGCTCGAGGATCATCCTACTGACCACGCCTTCCCATCCGGCAGAAGCCTGACAGTGGCATATTGTGGTGTTCGTTCTCTCTTACGGTTGCGGGCCAGCGCCGGACTTTCACCGGACTTCCCAATTCTCCCTTGCGGGACCTGATGAAGAAAATTTGCGACCAGAGGCTGAAGTCTGCCGCAAACGTAACTTTTGAGCAGGGACATTCCACGCGTGTCAAGACGGACGTGGTCAGCTGAGAAAAAGGCCGATGCTCAGCAACAGGCAGAACAGCACCATGACGGCGGCCGTCTGGCCCAGCATCTGAATGTAGACCGGACCCGTCTGCGGTTTCCCGATCATCCTGCACAGTCTGAGGCCCAACGGCAAAACCGCCAGCGGCAGCAGCAGCCAGAAGGATTTCAAGAGAGCGGCCATGATCACGACGCAGACCAGGGACAGGATAAACCAGCTCCGGTACTCAAAGGCCGAAAAACCCCGCCCAAAGCGAACCGCCAGGGTGCGCTTGTTGGCCTTGATATCCGTTTCCACGTCCCGGTGGTTGTTGATGACCAGCAGGTTGGTGCTCAAGGCCCCCACGGCCGTGCCGGCCAGAAGGACCACGCCATCGGTTCCCCCTGCCTGCACCAGATAGGTGCACCCTACCGCGACCCATCCGAAAAAAATCATGACAAAGATTTCCCCAAGCCCCAGATAGGCCAGAGGGAACGGGCCTGCCGTATATCCGTAGCCAAGCGCTATGGACACGACGCCTACGCCCAGCAGCCACCACCCGCCATAGGGCACAAGGGCCAGCCCCACGACGAAGGCCAAGAGAAAAACCATGGCGGTCATGCGCCGCATGTTCTTCAGGGATATCAATCCCGAGGCGGTCATCCGTTTCGGCCCCTGACGTTCCTCGGTGTCCGCGCCCTTCAGAAAGTCATAATAGTCGTTGGCGAAATTGGTGCCGATCTGGATCAACAGGGCGAAAAGCAGACAAAGCAGGGCCGGAGTCGCCTGAAAGCCGTGCGCCTGGACAGCCAGCGCGCTGCCCACGAGCACAGGGCATACGGCAGCCGGGAGGGTCTTGGGACGAATGGCCAGAAACCATGAGTGCAGCGAGTTTTCCATGAGGTCTTCGGATGAGTTGGAGGGTGTCGGGAAATACAGGAGTCTGCTGTAAACCGCGTGCGAAGCGGCTGCAAAAACGAGCTTATTCCTCCCCTATTCTGCCGGTCAAGGATGGCTATGCAGGGATGTGGACGCAAAAAGAACAGAGTGCCGGCTTGCTTTTGCCAAAGGTTTATCCCGACAGGCATTCAGGCTTCGATCAAGAATTCTTGTGTATTTTTGGTCTCAAAAGTTCAGGCGGGAGAAAAATCACGATTCAATATCTGCCCCCCCCTATCCTCACTTGACTATAACAAACGAGCTTCTGACAAGGCTTCCTCTAACGCACTAGCTTGTTCATCAAATTTCTTTGCATTTGATTTCTTAAGTTGGTCGAGATTGTGTAGCTTCCAGCGTATGCCAGGAAGATGTTCAAGATGGGAAATACCAAGCAACTCCCATTCCGGTTCGCCTCTGACAAGGGAAAGAAGAAATCGTCGTTCGTCGCTATCCAGGCCCTTTTGGAGTTCGTGCGCCAGTCGAACGCGGGTCGAAAGCAATGCCTTGAGGGGCACCGGCGCAGCGGTCATGCCTTGAAAGTTGTGCGTGTAATCATACTCGATATCCCGCAGTGCAGGGAACAGTACTTCGTGAATCGGACGGTTGCTGCTGGCCAAGTAGACGACGAATGAGCGCCTGATGTCTGGTGTTATGCCCTCATTCTCAAAAAGCTGCATCACGTCGAACAGGTCACGAGGATGCTGACGGTCCAGCGCGGCTACGAGTTTACCGCCGTAGACATCTTCCAAGGACGCCACCGGGATGTTCAGATCGCCGAGCAGTACATCGCGAGCCACAGGGGTAAGCGAAGCATTGCGTACTGATTGCACCGTGCCACGCAACACAAAATTGGCCTCGACCTTAATCTCGGTCCGATCGCTACGCACAAAAAGCTTGGTCACTCCCCCCGCTTTTGCCGGTGCGTGTATCTGGAATCCACGTCGTTCAAGTCGCGCCGCAGCCTGCCGCATGGCATCATCGATCCGTTCCAGAGCCTGTTCACGCGGCAGCGTGTGATCGGGAAAAACCACATCAAGATCCACTGACAGGCGCGGCATGTCACGAATAAAAAGGTTGATCGCCGTGCCGCCCTTTAACGCAAAGGTGTCATCCGTAAATACAAGTGGAGCGACCTGGATCAATAGACGCGCAGTATCAAGGTAGGTTAGGTTCATGGTTTGAGCACCAGCAGGCCTTCGGCCGATTTGGACACCCATGGACGATTGCTTCCGGTGGGCAACGAGTCCTGATCGAGCTTGGCAGCCCAAGGAAGCGCGCCTTCGCGACCAAGTTGAAGACACAACCGTACTGTCTTGACGCTTCTACAGTGTCGAATGAGATCGCGAAACACATCAGCACGCATGCTGTATGAACTTTCGACGAGTTCGCGAGCCTCCTGCAATGGTTGACGCACCCCAACATCGCTCAATAGTTCCAGCAGCGCGCGTTCCGGCTCCGAGACCTGCGGCTCGTCGCTGCGCTTCTCAAAGGGTCCGACATACCGCATTACATCTGGACTTTCATCAAACAAGCGCTTGCGGTGATACTCGGCCGGAAAACGCTCTGTGAACCACGCTGGCAGATGCCCAGCCACCCAGCCGAAAAGTTGCAGCACAGGCTGCTGCCGAACGTACTGGCGCATACCGTACCAATCAAGCGCCGACTTGCCTCCGACATGCAGGCCCTCGAACCTGCGCTCAAGAAGCAGCAGGCAGGGTTCCAGGGCCAGCGTATCGTTCGGATGGCAGAACACTCCGCGTGTCAGGCGAGTGAGCCAGCCGGCGCGAACATAGTGCACGGCCAAGTCCGCAGAAATGCCAAGGGCTGCCAAGTCCGCGGAGGTTATTGGTGCACCTGGCTGCAGCCGAGTATAGAGCAGGTTTAATTTATTTCTTTTAATCGTAGCCATGTGTCGATTCATGCATTTTTTTTAAATGAGTGTCAATTTGATAATTTTTTATAAATCGTAGCCATGCTACGATAACAAGTATTTTTCAAAATAATTTGGATATAAAAAGGGAGAGCTCTTTATTTTCAGCTTGTTATCAGAAGACTTGATGATATTTGCTAATATGCTCAGATTTATTGAACCATGGCGGCCATGCGCCGCATGTTCTTCAGGGATATCAATCCCGAGGCGGTCATCCGTTTCGGCCCCTGACGTTCCTCGGTGTCCGCGCCCTTCAGAAAGTCATAATAGTCGTTGGCGAAATTGGTGCCGATCTGGATCAACAGGGCGAAAAGCAGACAAAGCAGGGCCGGAGTCGCCTGAAAGCCGTGCGCCTGGACAGCCAGCGCGCTGCCCACGAGCACAGGGCATACGGCAGCCGGGAGGGTCTTGGGACGAATGGCCAGAAACCATGAGTGCAGCGAGTTTTCCATGAGGTCTTCGGATGAGGTGGAGGGTGTCGGGAAATACGAATTCGCAAAAGGACATACCTCTCACTCCCCAGTGTCGCAATGTCCAACGTGCCGGGTGCTGGCCTGCGACTGAAGCCGGACGTGATGCAATGGGATCCCAGCCACATAAGGCAGCAACTCCCGATGAGCTTGAGAATTTCATAAAGCCATTGCTGCTCCCGAAAAAGCACGACCAGCCCAAGCATGGACAAGGGCGACCAGATCGCGGCACCGATGGAGGTGCCAGGCCTCAGCCCCGACTTCCGGAGCGGACTGCGCTGCTAGAACGCTATCTTAACGCCGGCCGAGGCCTGGCTGGCGCCGTACCCGCCGTTTGCCTGGGCAAGATGCTCAGAGGCGAGCTGCGCCTGCACGTTGGGGGGAAGCGCAACATCAAGGGAAAAACGGAGCTTCAGAGCGTCCGCCTTCTCCTCCCTCGGGGCTCCCTCGAAGGATTCGCCGGATGAGAGAAAGGTGGCGGACATCGTCTCGCTGTCGGTCCAGAAGGTCTGCATCCATTCGGCCAGCAGCGTCGAAATCACCTACGGAAGTCTCTGCTTCTGGATGGCACGAACGTGGGGAGGCTGGACTCCCGGTCAACTCATGCGGAAGAAGTCTTTTGTCCCGTGGGGCCGGCAGCGCAGGTACTGCGGCGGCACGTCTATTCCGGCGCCCAGTTTCTCGGCCGCATGCCAGGGCCAGCGCGGGTTGTAGAGCATGGCCCTGCCCAGAGCCGTCATGTCGGCCTTGCCCGATGCGATGATCTCCTCGGCCTGTCCGGGTTCGGTGATCAGCCCGACCGTGATGGTGGTCATGCCGGTTTCGCGTTTGATGCGTTCGGCAAAGGGAACCTGATAGCCCGGCGCGACAGGAATCTGCTGTGTGGGAGCCAGTCCGCCGCTGGACACGTGGATGTAACTGCACCCCTGCTCCGCAAGACGTTTGGCGAAAGTTACGCTCTGCTCCAGGTCCCATCCACCCTCGATCCAGTCCGTGGCCGAGATGCGCACTCCGAGCGGAAAGCCCTGCGGAAGCGCGTCGCGGACTTGCCGGAAAATCTCCAGAGGCAGACGCATCCTGTTTTCCAGGCTGCCTCCATACTGGTCGGTACGGGTGTTGGACAGCGGGGACAGGAACTGATGCAGCAGATACCCGTGGGCGCAGTGCAGTTCCACGCAGTCAAAGCCGCAGGCCAGGGCGCGTTCAGCTGCCTGGCGGAAGGCCTGGGTGACCCGGGCGATGCCGTTGTCGTTCAGTTCCACGGGCGGGGTATCCCCGGGGTTGAAGGCGATGTCCGAAGCCGAGGACGTCGTCCAGCCGCCCTGAGGGAAGCTGATGGGCTTATCCCCTTCCCAGGGACGCGTCGTCGACGCCTTGCGTCCGGCGTGGGCAAGCTGGATCGCCACGGGCATCGATGAGTACTCCCGCAGATCCTTCCGCAGCTTGGCCAGGGCGGCTTCGGTCTCGTCGGACCACAGACCGAGATCATGGGACGTGATGCGCCCGGCAGGCTCCACGGATGTGGCTTCAATAATGAGCAGTCCAGCCCCGGAGAGCGCGAGCTGTCCGAGATGGATCAGATGCCAGTTGGTGGGCATCCCGTCCCGGGCCGAGTACTGGCACATCGGGGCGACGACGATGCGGTTTTTCAGATGCAGGTTGTCAAGAACGATGGGTGAGAAAAGTGCGCTCATGGTAACTCCTTATGGCTCCCTGTGCTACATCTGTGATGCCGGGATGACAAGGTCGTGAAAGTTTCCGTAGATTCTCAATACTGCGAAAATCCACAGTTTTCCTCTTCGCTGAAGGACTGGGAGCCGGATGAGCCGTCGGTCTGGAGGAACACTTTCCCGCGACCGCGGCGGACACAATTTCGCTGTCGGATGAAAACAAATTCTCCCCCGCGCATTGCAACTGCGTCTGAAACTCCCTATGTTAAAAAATCGGATTCTCTGCATGCCCTGGTCGTTCCGATGGCGCGCCGCGCCCGGAGTTCGATGAAACGCGTGTCAGAGTATATAGGTAAGATGCACCGCCCAACCGGAAGCTATCCCGAATTCCTCTGCAGACGTAGATGGACACCGCGGAGGAGCGAGCGTCGGCGCTGGACGATGCGTTTCATGAAAATAATTCATGAAATCGGCAAGATATCATCGACTCGGGCGATGAGGAAAATGTTGTTCCATCACTAAACCCTTACGGAGATGACATCATGAAAAACTCTTCCAGCATCATGAAAATCGTACTGTGCGCCCTGCTTCTGACCTTCGTCATTGGCTGCGCCGCAACCCCTACTCGCGAAAGCACAGGACAGTACATCGACGATTCCGCGATCACCGCCAAGGTCAAGGCGGCCATATTTGCCGAAGAATCACTGAAAACCCTGCAGATCACGGTCGAAACCTTCAAGGGTACGGTGCAGTTGAGCGGCTTCGTCGATACCCCGGAACACGCCGTCAAAGCCGGACAGGTTGCCCGCAATGTTGAAGGCGTGAGGGCTATTCGAAACAACCTCTTGGTCAAATGACGCCAGCGGCGAGGACGCGTCAGTGCCTGTGAAACAGACAGCCTGAGGCGTCCGTATATTTACAAAACGAACAATGTCCCTCCCGGGCGCTACCGGGAGGTTTTTAGTTCTAGGTCTCAGAGACCTATGCCGAAGCTAAAGGGACGCTACCTGACCTGCCCGACACTTTTCAGACCAGTCGAAACTTGAGATCGGTTTTCCCTCAACCAAAGGGAAACCCCCAAGAATTGAGTGGTCCAAAACTTCCCGGCAGGTCACAGGCAATGAAAACTGACGTATTCCTCTCCTATCCGGCAGGTAAAGGACAACAATTGATTATTCGCACCTGAGACATTAATGTTCAAAACACAGTGCGAAAGTCTGGAGTTATTCGCCAATATAATTGG
>CAZQYA010000053.1:4731-17676 GCA_964597325.1 uncultured Desulfovibrionaceae bacterium | reverse complement strand
GCCTTGCTTTTTTGTGTTTTTCGTCTCATGGATATCAGCATCATTTTAGATTGCATGCGTCATGTCATGAGCACGAAACACAAGGAGGGCCTTCATGAAACTTCGCTCGTTCGGTCTGATCGCGGGCATCCTGTCCACGTTCTTGCTTGTCGGCTGTGTCACCCCCGGCACCCAGACCACCGTGACCCAGGGGCAGAACAGCCCCACCATCGACCAGGCGCAGGCCGAGTCCTACAACGGACCCAAGGCCCGCATCGCCGTGGCCCGCTTCACGGACAAGACCGGCGGTGGCTGGTGGTCCGGCAAAATCGGCGACGGCATGGCCGACCAGATGGTCACGGCCCTGTTCAATACCAACAGATTCATCGTCCTCGACAGGCAGATTCTCGACGATGTCCTGACGGAACAGGATCTGGGCGCTTCGGGCCGCATCCGGCAGGAAACGGCGGCACCCATCGGTGAGGTGGAAGGCGCGGAACTGATGATCGTCGGCGCGGTGACAGAATTCCAGGACGGCTCCTCCGGCCTGCAGGGCGGCGGAGGCGGCTTCGGCGGCGGCATCCTCGGCGCTCTGGCCGGCGGCTTCAAGAGGTCGCATATGGCCATTGACGTGCGCATCGTGGATACGCGCACCTCGCGCATCGTGGCGGCCACGAGCGTCGAGGGCGAGGCCACCGACGTGAACATGGGCGGTCTCGTCGGCGGGTACGCCGGCGGTGGCGGACTGGCGGCTGGCCTGGGCGGCTGGAAGAACACGCCCACGGAAAAGGCCCTGCGTATCTGCATCAACGAGGCCGTCAACTTCATCGTCGGCAAAACCCCGCAGAACTACTACCGGTACGGCGGCGTTCCGGCGGCCACGGCGGCCCCGGCGTCGGTCCCATCCGGTTCCACGGCCCTGACCAAGGATGTCGTCTACGAAATGCAGACCAAGCTCTCGCAGATGGGGTACGATGTCGGTACGCCGGACGGCATCGCCGGCAAGAAGACCGAGGCAGCGGTGCGCATGTTCCAGCAGTCCAACGGCCTGCAGGCCAACGGACAGCTCAACCCGGCCACGATCCAGGCCATCCGCTCCATGAACTGAACTTCAGGCGCCGCTCGGCCCGTCCGGGCGGCGCAATTCACGTCCCTGACGGTACCCTGTCTGCCCCGCACAGCAGAAATCCCAGAATCGGCCTGCACTTTTCCGCGCAGGGCTCGTAGAACCTGCCATGGTACCGCGTCCCGGAGCGGTTCTCCCTGCCCATGTAGAACTCGGCGAGCCCCAGGGGCGTAACCCCTGCCCCCGCGGCGTGGTGCAGCAGCTTCGGCGCGCAGCATTCACCGGTGCCTGTGGGCATTCCCGACCCGAGAAAGACCTCGGACATGGCCCGGCTGCACCCACGAAAATTTCTGAGCCGGTAGAGGGCGAAAATACGGCGCATCAAATCCCTGGACAGGTCGCGCCGTTCTTCCAGAAGCCTGTGCCGGCCGGGGTCTCCCTGGTGCGTCTCGGCCAGTCGCCGTGTCAGCGTCTTGATGCGGGCCTCGTCCACGGCGGTGACCCGCGCAAAGGCACCGGGATCGAGGATGGGCGGAACCCAGCCCGGCACCTCCCAGACCCCGTTGAACTGTCCGGAAAAGGCCTTGAGCACGCACTCCCGGCCGTCGGGATCCACACCCGCGAGAACGCCGAACATCTGCCCCCGGCCCGGGCCGTCAAGATGCGCCAGGTCCAGCCTGGGATCGTCCACAAGCCCCAGTCCCACGTTCCGCCACTTCTGGAGTTCCTCCATGAGGGCCAGGGCGTGGGGCACGGCCGCAGCCGCAGGCAAGACATGCTCCCGCCCGCAGTCCCGGCAAAAACCGCGGCAGTCCGTGGACACTCCGATCATTTTTCGACCTGCAACCCGTGCCGCTTCATCTTGCGCCACAGGGACGCCCGGTCGATGCCCAGAAGCCTGGCGGCCAAGGTCCTGTTTCCCCCGACATGCTCCAGAGTCCAGCGGATCTGCTCCACCTCGCATTCCTCGAGCGTCATGGGCTGACGCTCACCGGCGCGGGTCACGTGCAGCGGGGCGTCGAGGAGTTCCGGCGCCAGGTGCGCGGGGCCGATCTCGTCCCCGGTGCAGAAGACCACGGCCCGTTCGATAATATTCCGCAACTCGCGCACGTTCCCGGGAAAAGCGTATCGGGCGAGAATGTCCAGCACCTCGGATGAAATGCGCGGTGCCGGCCGACCGCCCTCGCGCGCGGCCTTCTCAGCGAAAAAATGCGCGAGCAGGGGCAGATCGTCGCGCCTCTGAGCCAGAGGCGGCATGGTCAGAACGAGCACATTCAGCCGAAAAAAGAGATCCTGCCGGAAGCGCCCCGCCTCGACCTCTGTGCGCAGGTCCTTGTTGGTCGCGGCCACCAGCCGGACGTCCACGGGGATATCCGCCGTTCCACCGACCCTGCGGACGGTTCGTTCCTGGACTGCACGCAGCAGCTTGACCTGCATGGCCAGCGACATCTCCCCCACCTCGTCGAGAAAGAGCGTTCCGCCCTCCGCGGCCTCGAACAGCCCTTTCTTCTGGCGGGCCGCCCCGGAAAAGGCGCCCTGCTCGTGTCCGAAGAGCTCGCTCTCCAGAAGCTCCTCATTGAAAGCGCCGCAGTTGATGGCCAGAAAACGCCCTTCCGAACGCCGGCTGAAGAGGTGAACCATGCGTGCGGCCACTTCCTTGCCCGTGCCCGTCTCCCCGAGGATGAGCACATTGACGTCCGAAGGAGCGGTGCGGGCGATGGTGCGTTTGAGTTCCCGCATGCACGGCGCCTCGCCCAGGAGCGGCACGGGCAGGGAGCGGTCCCGCAACTGCTCGCGCAACCGCGCAACTTCGAGCCTCAGCCGGCGCTTCTCCAGGGCCTTGTGCACCAACAGCCTGGCCTCGTCGATGCGGTAGGGCTTGGCCAGGTAGTCATAGGCCCCTGCCCGCATGGCCTCCACGGCAGTGTCCACCGTGGGATAACCGGTGATGACCACGACCTCCACATCAGGGTACTTGGCCTTGATGGACCGCAGGAGTTCCAGGCCGTCCATGCCCTCCATCATGAGGTCCGTCAGGACCATGTCGAAGTCTCCGCCCTGCAGGAGAGCCAGCGCCTCGGACCCGCTGCCCGCCGTAACAGCCTCGTGCCCCTGCCGCCTCAGGGCCAGGGCGAGGTTGTCCCTGGCAATGGCCTCGTCGTCGACGACGAGAAGCCGTCCCTCGCCAGGTTCCAGAGCCGACGCCGTCCGGCTGCCTTCGGTTGTGGAGTTCATGTGCGACTCTCCGAGGCTGTCCCAAGGGGCAGATGAATGGTGAAACACGTCCCCTGGCCGGCCTCGCTGTCCACCTCGAGCGTCCCGCCATGTTTCTTGATGACACCGAAGACCACGGACAGGCCAAGGCCGGTGCCAGAATCCTTGAGGGTAAAGAAGGGGTCGAAGATGCGGCCGAGGTACTCCTTGGAAATCCCCGCCCCGGTATCCGCGATCTGCAGCACGACCTCGCCTTCAGAGGGGCGTGGCCGCGCGGAAATGGTGATGGTTCCCGGAGGGGAGATGGCGTGGATCGCATTGATGATCAGATTGAGAAGCGCCTCCTGAAAACGCTGGGCATCCAAGGGAAGCACAATGTTTTCAGGAACATCCGTGACGATCTCAACACCCGATGGCACTTCGCTCGAAACCAGGGTCACGGCCCGCTGCACCACCTGGTTCAAGCAGAGGTCCTTGAGACAGAATTCCGTCTCCCGCGCGAAATCCAGAAGCCCCCTGACGATATCCCGGGAACGGCTGACCTCCTGGTAAATGTTGTCGAGCATCTGTCCGGTCAATTGCGGGTCCGGCGGCAGATCCTGGCGCAAATCCTCCTGCAGAATCTGGCACGATGTCGAAATGTTGTTCAGCGGATTGTTGAGCTGATGGGCGATGCCCGAGGTGAGCACGCCCAGGGAGGCAAGCTTCTTTTCCTGGAGGAGCTGATACTGCCGGCGGTCGAGCTCCTCGATCATGTGGTTGAAGGCCTTGACCACGCCACGGGTCTCGTCGCTGGTGTCGGGAATGGGCAGCGGCGCGAAGTTGCCCTGCACAATCTGACGCGCAGAGCTCTCGATGACCCTGAGCGCCCCGAAGATCCTGCGTCCCACGAGCCAGGAAAAGAAGGTGGCCACGGCCAGGAAGGCCCCAATGGCCAGGGAGAGCTGATGCTTCAGGGTGCCCACGATGTCGAGAATCCGCTCGCGCTGGTTCAGGACGAACCCGCGGACCATCTCCACGAGCTCCTTGCCCTGGTCGCGCAGAGTCGGTCCGAGCGTGTCGATCTGCGCCACCTCCCTTTCCCCCGCCGTGCCGAGCAGGGCAAAGGTCTCCTTGTAGTCGCGCAGGCCGGCCCGCAGTTTCGACAACGTCTCCCTGCCCTGCCGGTCGGCCCCGATCATCCCGTCCTCCCGGGGTTCGATGCGCTCGATGATCGCCAGTGCCGTATCACAGTACTTCAGGGTCTCCGCATAGTCCTCCTCCAGCGCGTAGAGAAAAAAATTCTTCTCGTAGCGGCGGATTTCCAGAACGTCGCTGCTCAGGTCGTCGACGACCTCGGCCAAGGCCAGGGCTTCCTCGATCTGCAGCAGATACTGGTAGGAGATCCCCCCCAGAAGCGAAAATCCGGTGATGCTCAAGACCATGCCGAAAAGGACAACCTGGCGGATCTTGCCGCTGGCGAAACGGGGAATCAGGCCGTACATGACTGATCCTCCCCGTCGAGCAGGGCGGCGGACAGCGCCTGCTCCACCCTCTCGACCAGCCTGACCGGCGGCATCTCCCCGACGCTCTCGCGCAGGGCGGCCACGTCAGCGGCATTGGCAGCGGGCAGGACCACAAGGGACGCCCGCCCGCGCAGTGCGGCCAGGACCTTCTCGCGCACGCCGCTGACCGGCAGCACCCGGCCCACCAGGGACAGCTCGCCGGACAGGGCTACGTCGGACCGCGCCGGACGGCCGGTCAGCAGGGAGACCAGGGCCACGGCGATGGTCAGCCCGGCCGAAGGCCCGTCCTTGGAAATACCTCCGGCGGGAATGTGGATGTGGATGTCGTGCCCTTCGAAAAAATCCCGCGGCACGCCCAGGACGTCGGCGTTGCTGCGGATGAAACTGAGCGCGATCTGGGCCGATTCCTTGAGCACCCCGCCCAGGGAGCCCGTCAGGATAAGCTGGCCAGGGCCGGTCATGCGCGTGGCCTCGACAAAGATGACCTCTCCGCCCGTCTCGGTCCAGACCAACCCGGTGGCGGTGCCCACCAGACAACCGGCATCCGCCGCGTCGTGGCGGAAACGCGGCGGCCCAAGGAGTACGGCCGCGCCTTCGGGCCCCACGGGGGCGCTCAGGGCCTCGGGACCGCTGTCCAGACGCAGCCTCGTCAGCTTGCGGCACAGCCGGGCGATCTCCCGTTCCAGGCCGCGCACGCCGGACTCATTGGTGTACTCGCGGATGATGCGCACCAGAGCCTCGGACTCCACCACGGGGAAGGGGTCCACCAAGCCATGCCCGCGCAGTTGTCGCGGCAAAAGAAAACGTGTGGCGATGTCGAGCTTTTCGGCTTCGGAATACCCTGAAAACTGGACCACCTCCAGACGGTCCAGCAGGGGACCGGCCAGACGCTCGATGCCGTTGGCCGTGGCGATGAAGAGCACCTCCGAGAGGTCGAAGGGGATCTCCAGGTAGCGATCCACGTACCGCGAGTTCTGTTCCGGATCGAGAATCTCCAGAAGGGCCATGGCCGGATCACCCTTCACGTCCTGGCCGATCTTGTCCATCTCATCGAGCATGAACACGGGGTTGCGCACGCCCACGCTTCGTAAGGCCTGGATGATACGGCCAGGCATGGCGCCGACGTAGGTCCTGCGATGCCCGCGCAGTTCGGCCTCGTCGCGCAGGTCGGCCAGGGACATGCGGTAGAACCTCCGGCCAAGGGCCTCGGCGATGGCCCGACCGACCGAAGTCTTGCCTACGCCGGGAGGCCCCACGAAACACAGGATCGGCGAACGGTTCGTGTAGCGCCGCGTGCGCGACGCCAGGACCGTGCGCACGGCATCGCGCAGTTCCTGAAGGTCGATGGGTTTGGACAGATAGTGCACGGCCCCGGTCTTGAGGGCGCGCACGGCGGTATCCACGGTGGCGTACCCCGTGACCAGAATAAACTTCGTGTCCGGGGCCACCTCCCGCGCGGCTTCGAGCAGCTGCATGCCGTCCATGCGGTCCATCTTCAGGTCGGTGACGATACAGTCGAACTCCTGGCGAGCCATGAGGGCCAGGGCTTCCTCGCCGTTGGCGGCCACTTCCACGGAGTACCCTTCCCTGCCGAGGACATGGCGCAGATTCGACCGGGCGATGGGCTCGTCATCGACGACCAGCAGGGACGCAGGCCGCCCGACCTGCAGCACGCGCGTGGCAAGATGCTCAAGCACCCGCTCCCGCACCTGGCCAAGCCCCGCGTGACTGTTGTCGAAAACCCTGGAGGCCTCGGAAAGATCGAGACTGTCCTCCGTCAGGGCGCTCCACGGCAGGGCCAGCATCGTCTCCACGTAGTTGAGCGCGATGGAATACTCGGCAACGGCCGCGTCGGTCTTCTCCATGCGTGCGATCTCGCCCTCGAGGGCCTCACGTACGGAATCCGGCATCTCCGTCTCCCGACACTTTACCCTCAAACCGGTCGGGTCCGCCTGGACCTCGGTCGCCTCAATCTCCTGCTTACGAAAAAACATACACGAATCTCCCGGTGATCTTATTCCAGCTGCACGCCGCAAACGCTGCAATCTGCAACAATGCTGCGATACGCATCACACCCGCTAATACGCACCCGCCGGGCCGTTTCACGAATCGACCGCTGCAATCTGCAACATATGCTTCGCTCGCCGTTTTTGCCACATGAAAATAAAACATACTGAAATCATATAGTTATAAAAATCACAAAGTCTGGCACGCACCTTGTTTAGGAGAGTGCATCACTTCTAACGCGAGGTTAGCAAAATGAGCACCATCCGTGAAACCATCGAAACGACCTATGCGGCAGCCGCCTTTGCGGAACGCAACCTGAGCAGCGAGTCCACCCGTATGCTCAAGGGTGAACCCAACCGGACCGGCGTCCGGGCCGAAGCCGGAAAGACAGCGGAAAAGCGCCAGCGCCCTGTCATGCAGGCCAAGTAACCGAAAACGCATCCAAGGAAGGATTCCATGCCCCGCGACTGGCTCTCCTCAAAAAAACGAAAAACCGTGACTGTTCGACGTGCGCGCTCCATCCAGGACCGGATGGCCGACTATTCCGAGGCCGTGGCCCTGGCGGAAGCCGGTGAACTGATGCTCGCATCCGACGTATTCAGCCATCCGGGCACCGGACGCAAGCGCATCCTGGTCATCGGACATGGCTGCTCCTTTTCCCAACGTCTCGGCCAATACGCTCTGGGCGTGGCCGAGCGCATTGGCAGCGACCTGCTTCTCCTGAGTGTCGGGATGGCCCGGCATGACAAGACGTGGCGGGAATCCTTCGTACAACTGGCTTCTGACGCTGCGAAATCCGTCCAGGAAGCGGCGGTGCGACTGGGGCTCAAGGTGGATCATGAAATCAGGTTCGGCAGCATCGACCAGGCGGTCAGCAGTCTCGTGCGCACCAGTGGACGGATCGAGTTCATCCTGAGCGAACCCGAAGAGGGCGACCAGGTACTTGGCCAGACAGGACTGGCACTGTTCACGGTGAAATGACCCGGATCGTCGCACGCCGATCCGATTCTAGCGAATAACCCGCCAAAGGCGGATAAAAAAAACGGAGAAATCAATGGCCTCAAATCAATCGACCAAAAAACCCATCGGAAAGACCATCCTCTTCGGCACGCTCTCGGCGGCGTTCTACACGGGCTTTTTCGCCTATGGAGACAACATCGCCGCCCACTTCGCCCAAGGGTCCTTCTGGGCGGCCGGCCCCATCGTAACGGTCTTCGCCGTATCGTACCTGCACGGCGAATTCGCCAACAACCTCTGGCAGGTCCTCGGCGTGAACGCCATCACCAAGGAAACCCGCAAAACCACTGAAGCCACCCAGCGTCCGGCGCAGCGTCCCGTTCTCAACGCCTGATCGAATGTTTCCAAGGAGTACCCAAAATGGATATCTTAGCTCTTGATCCCACTCAATTCATCGACCTCTCCCTCATGAGCGTCATCTTTCTTTTCCTTGTCGGATTCATCGGCGGCCTGGTCAGCGGGTTCATCGGTTCCGGGGGCGCCTTCGTCCTCACACCCGGCATGATGAGCCTCGGCGTACCCGGCACCGTGGCCGTGGCCAGCAACATGTGCCACAAGTTCCCCAAGGCCCTGGTGGGCGCCATCAAGCGCTTCCACTACGGCCAGGTGGACGTGAAGCTCGGCCTGATCATGGCCGCCTCGGCCGGCGTCGGCGTCCAGGTCGGCATCCAGATCCAGCGCATCATCCTGGCCGCATGGGGCCAGGCCGGCTCCGACCTCTACGTCAGCCTGGCCTTCGTCTTTGTGCTGGTCACGGTCGGCGGCTACGTCATGAAGGACGCCATCAAGTGTGCGCGCTGCGGCGGCGACGACCAGACAAGCCCCCTGGCCAAACGCCTGCAGAAAATCGAACTGTGGCCCATGATTAACTTTCCCCGCTCGGGCATCCGCATCTCCCTGTGGTTCACCATCCCCGTGGGCTTCGCCACCGGTATGCTCGCGGCGACCATCGCCGTCGGCGGCTTCGCCGGCGTCCCCGGCATGATCTACGTCCTGGGCGTTCCGAGCCTCATGGCTTCCGCCTCGGAACTGGTTATCGCCTTCGCCATGGGCATGGGCGGCACCATTAACTGGGCCATGCACGGCATGGTCGACATCCGCCTCGTGCTCATCATCCTGGGCGGTTCCCTCCTGGGCGTGCAGCTCGGCGCCATCGGCACGACCTATGTGCGCCCGCACATGATCAAGATGGTCATGGCCACCATCATGCTCATCGTCGCGGTCAGCCGCGGTCTGGCTCTTCCGACCTACCTGAACAAGCTGAACGTGCTCGACCTGACCCCTTCGACCATCAGCCTCCTGAAGGCCGTCAGCTTCTCGTCCATGTGCCTTGCCCTGCTCATAGGCTCTGTGATCATCCTCGGAAATATGTGGATCGGTCGCAAGAAACAGGCCGTCGCTGCCAGCTAGCCCCGGACATTCCGCCATTTTCGCGAGACCCCGCCTTCCGCGGGGTCTCGCGATTTTTCGTTTCCGCCCGACTTTTTTAACCGAACACCTTCCCTTGTTCCATGACCGGTGCTAATGCCCTTGTGACAGGCGTTTTCGCCCTCCCTGAAAACATCCTGGCCATTGTCACGCCCCTGTCACAAACGCCTCAACATCCTGTAACAAACCAGGCCTAGTTACTCCTCAACGCATGATTGCGAAAATAATTCGAACCATCGCCAAGGAGACAACGCAATGAAGAACATCTTGAAAAAAGCCATCCTCGCCCTGGCCCTGCTGCTCGTCGGCACGGGCATGGCCCAGGCCCGCGACCAGGTCAAAATCGTCGGGTCCTCCACGGTCTTCCCCTTTTCCAGCTACGTCGCTGAAGAGCTGGGCGCCACCACCAAATTTCCCGCTCCCGTCGTCGAGTCCACCGGTTCCGGCGGAGGCCACAAGCTCTTCGGCGCCGGTGTGGGCGAAGGCACTCCGGACCTGACCAACTCGTCGCGCCGCATGAAGTCCAGCGAATTCGAGAAGGCCGCCGCCAACGGCGTGACCGACATCACCGAAGCCAAGATCGGTTTCGACGGCATCGCCATCGCCCAGAACAAGGAAAACCCGCACATGGACCTGACCCTGGAAGAGCTGGCCACGGCCGTCTCCGCCAAGGTGCTGGTCGACGGCAAGGTTGTCGACAACCCCTACACCATGTGGAACGAGATCAACTCCAAGCTGCCTGCCCGCAAGATCGTCTTCTACGGCCCGCCCACCTCTTCCGGCACCCGTGACGCCTTCGAGGAAATGGTCGTCGAAAAGATCTTCGGCAAGAAGGAAGGCTTCGAGAAGGGCTTCAAGGAAATCCGCCAGGACAGCGCTTACGTCCCGGCCGGCGAAAATGACAACCTGATTGTCCAGAAGCTCGCCAAGGACAAAGACGCCTTCGGCATCTTCGGCTACAGCTTCCTGGAAGAGAACGCCGACACCATCCAGGCCGCCGCCATCAACGGCGTCGAGCCCACGCCCGACACTGTCGCCGCCGGCGAGTACCCCATCTCCCGCTCCCTGTTCTTCTACATCAAGAACGCCCACTACGACGCCATCCCCGGCATGAAGGAATACGTGGAACTGTTCATGAGCGAAAAGATGATCGGCAAGGACGGCCTGCTGAAGTCCATCGGCCTCATCCCGCTGCCCGACGCCGAGCGCGCCAAGTTCCGCAGCAATGTCCAGAACAAAGTCAAGCTGACCCTGGAAGACCTGAAGAAGTAACCATCGGCACCTGACGGAAAACAAAGGGCCGAGCCGTAATCCGACGGATCGGCCCTTTGCCACGCTCGGTACAAAGCGAGGTTTTTCGTGACCACGACATATCTGGCCCAATATCTTTTCGCAGGACTCCTGCCCCTGGCCCTGGTGGCCTATTTCGCGGGGCGCAGGAAAATACGCACCCAGCAGGACCCGAACGACCATTACAAGGCATCGGAGAACCTCTTCGGCTGGTACGCCGTCACCAAGACGCTCATTCCCGGAGTCCTGATCAGCGCGGCGGCCACGGTCCTTGACCTGTTCGACCTCATGGAGGTCCCGTGGCCCATGGTCGCGGCCACGATACTGCTGATCGGCGCCGGCGCACTGTGGCTGGGCGTCAGGGCCATCAACCCGAAACTGCGCGTGCGCATCCTCCTCGAAAAGTTCATTATCCGCGTTCTGCTGCTGGCCTCGCTCATCTCGATCCTGACGACCATCGGCATCGTGCTGTCCATCGTGTTCGAAGCGGTCCACTTCTTTCGCATCGTCAATTTCTGGGACTTCCTGACCGGCACGACATGGAACCCCGACGCCGCCAGCATCGGCGACGACGGAACCCTGCGTCATCTCTTCGGCTCGGTCCCTCTTTTCGCCGGCACGTTCATGATCACGGCCATCGCCATGTGCGTGGCCATTCCCGTGGGACTTTTTTCGGCCATCTGCATGTCCGAATACGCCTCCCTGCGCGTGCGCCGCACCGCCAAACCCGCACTGGAGATCCTGGCCGGCATCCCCACCGTGGTCTACGGCTTCTTCGCGGCCATCACGGTCAGCCCTCTCGTCGTCAGGGTGGCCGAAAGCGTGGGTCTGCAGGCGGACTACACCAACGCCTTGAGCCCCGGGCTGGTCATGGGCATCATGATCATCCCCCTGGTCTCGTCCCTGTCCGACGATGTCATCAGCTCCGTGCCCCAGAGCCTGCGCGAAGGCTCCCTGGCCCTGGGCGCCTATCCTTCGGAAACCATCAAACGCGTGGTCCTGCCGGCGGCACTTCCCGGCATCGTCTCGGCCTGCCTGCTGGCCATCTCCCGCGCCGTGGGCGAAACCATGATCGTGGTCATGGCCGCGGGCCTGCAGCCGAACCTGTCCTGGAATCCCCTGGAAGGCATGACCACGGTCAACGTGCGTATCGTGGATGCCCTGACAGGCGACCAGGCCTTCGACAGCCCCGAGACCCTGGCCGCCTTCGGTCTGGGCCTGGTACTGCTGATTCTGACGCTGTGCCTGAACATCGTGTCCCTGACCGTCATCCGCAAGTTCCGCCAAAAATACGAGTAGGTGTCCCATGAGCATCGAAATCGATCCGCGCAGCCTGCGCAAACGCAAAAACAGCGAAGCCCAGTTCAAGGCGCTGTCCTACATGGCCATCTCCGTGGCCGGAATATTCCTGGTCTTCTTCTTCGCCGACATCATCCGGCAGGGATACACGGCCTTCCAGCAGACCGAGATCCAGGTCGAGATATCCTACACCGAGGACATCTTCCAGGACGCGCGGAAAGCCATAGACCGCAGTATCCTGCCACTGGTCAGCCGGGGTGCGACGCGCATCCTGCCCATGCACCTGCGGGAGAACCCGGGTCTCATGAACACCAAGGAGACCACGTGGATCCTGGCCAACGCCGAGGTGGACCAGTACATCAAGGGCAAGGCCCACAGGCTCAAATCGAAAGAGGCAAAGCTGGTCGACGAACTCCGGGCCAAAGGCCAGATCAAGAAATTCTTCAACATCGGATTCTTCACCCACGGTGATTCGAAACTTCCGGAAATGGCCGGCATCATGTCCGCGGCCGTGGGCACCATCTACCTGCTGGCCATCACCTTCATCTTCAGCTTTCCGGCCGGCGTCATGGCGGCCATCTATCTCGAAGAGTTCGCGCCGGACAACCGACTCATGCATGTCGTCGAGGTCAACATCAACAATCTCGCTGCCATCCCGTCCATCCTCTTCGGTCTGCTCGGCCTGGCCATCTTCATCAATTTCATGGGCTTTCCCAGATCCTCGGCCCTGGTGGGCGGCCTGACGCTCGCGCTCATGACCCTGCCCGTCATCATCATCGCCACCCGGGCGGCCATCCGCGCCATCCCGGACTCCATCCGCGAAGGAGCCCTGGCCCTGGGGGCCACGCACTGGCAGGTGGTCTGGGACCACGTCCTGCCCCTGTCCCTGCCGGGCATCCTCACGGGCACCATCATCGGCCTGGCCCGCGCCATCGGCGAGACCGCGCCCCTGCTGATCATCGGCATGGTCGCCTACATCCAGGACATGCCGCGAGGCGTGACCAGCGCCGCCACGGTCCTCCCCGCCCAGATCTACGTCTGGTCCTCGGAATCCCTGCGCGCCTTCACCGAACGCACCTCGGCGGGCATCATCGTCCTGCTGGTGATTCTCCTTTCCATGAACGCCGCCGCGATCCTGCT
>CAZQYA010000053.1:0-4721 GCA_964597325.1 uncultured Desulfovibrionaceae bacterium | reverse complement strand
AGTACGCGCGCAAATGGTAACCCGGCCCTGAACGCCACACATACGAAAGGGAGGCCATGGCCTCCCTTTCGTGCTTTCAGCCCCTCCTTGACGTCGTCAGGGCCCCGGGCTACCGCCCAACTTTCCTCCACGATCGCCCCCGAGACGCGCAATGACCCGACGCAGCACCATCAGCTATTTTCTGGAATCCATCATCCTTTCCCTGGCGGGCCTGACCTGGGCCTTCACTCTCGGCTACCAGAGCGGCGGCATGCCCACGGCCCTGGCCTTCCTGCTGACCACGAGCCTGCTGGCCTGTCTGGAGACCTCCGTGTCCCTGGACAACGCCGTGGTCAACGCCACGGTGCTGCGCGTCATGACGCCCTTCTGGCGCATCATGTTCCTGACCGCGGGCGTGGCCATCGCGGTCTTCGGCATGCGCATCCTCTTTCCCATCCTGATCATCTCCGTGGCCGGGCACATGGAATTCGCCCGGGCCTGGACCGTGGCCACCATGCATCCGGAGCAGTACCGGCAGATCATGGAAGGAAGCCACCTGGGCATCATGGGCTTCGGCGGCACGTTCCTGCTCGTGGTCGCCCTGACCTACTTCCTGAACAGGGAGAAGGAGACCCACTGGCTGCCCGTGGTGGAACGTCTGCTGTGCAAGGTCGGCGGCGTGGACAACGCGGCCGCGAGACTGACTATCGGCCTGGGCCGGCTGACCACGCTCTTAATCCCCTCAACGGAAAAGTACATCTTTCTGCTCAGCTGTCTGAGAGGATTCGGCGTGCACGCCCTCATCGACGTGCTCAAGCACATCGTCGGCGGCGGGGATATCGTGGCCGTGGCCGGACGCAACGGGCTGGTGGGCTTTCTCTATCTGGAGGTGCTCGACAGCAGCTTCTCCTTCGACGGCGTGGTGGCGGCCTTCGCCATCACCAACAAATTCTGGCTCATCGCCATCGGCCTCGGGATCGGCGCCCTCTTCGTGCGCTCCATGACCGTGTACCTCGTGGCCAAGGGCACCCTGGACCAATACAAATACCTGGAGCCGGCCGCCTTCTGGGCCATCGGCTTCCTGGTCCTGGTCATGTTCATGTCCGCGGCCGGGCACCATCTGCCCGGCGGCGAAGTGACCACGGGTCTGTCCAGCATGGTCATTCTCGGCGCGGGCGTCGCTACGAGCATTGTGCAACGCCGCCGCGGGGGAAGCTAGTCCGGGACTGTCCGGGGCATCCCAAACAGCGTTTCGAGGATCTTGCGCCTGAATTCAAAAATGCGGGCCAGCCTGGCCGCCACGAAACCGGCGCCAATTTCGCCCAGGGGCCAAAACGGCAGGGCGTAGTGAACCAGGTCCGTCATCTCCGTCCCCCCCGGAACGGCCCGGAAGGCGTGCTGATGATGCCAGAACCTGTAGGGGCCGAACCGCTGCTCGTCGACGAAGAAGGCCTGCTCCCGCACGTGGGTGATCTCCGTGACCCAGCGCATGGTCATCCCCGGCAGGGGTTGGACGGTGTAGGTCAGGATCTGGCCGGCATACATGGGCTCCGGCTCGGGACAGGTCACGCGGAAGCGCAGGTCGGGGGGCGTGATGCTCGCGAGATTCGCGGGGTCGGAAAAATACTCCCAGGCTTCGCCCAGGCTCACGGCCAGGGTCTGGACGCGGTGAATGCGGTGCAGGGTCATGGCGACTCCGTGTGGTGGTTGCGGATGGGCCGGCATTGCCTCGCCACACCCTTTGAGATAGCCCTGCCGGTCATGGAGAACATCATGCCCACTCTTCCCGAGGATGAACAGGTCCGGGGCAACGCCTACCTCTGCCAGGTCGGGGCGTGCGTGTCCTGCGGCAGCTGCTGCGGACTCTACAACATCAGGGAGCTTTCGCGGGAACGCCTGCACGCCATCCTGGCCGACCGGACCGCGGCCTTTGCCTCGGTTCCGCGCACCATCGACACCATTTTGGCATTTGAGACCGAGCGCATGGAGCAGGAAGGGGCCGACTATCCCATTGAAAATTTCCATCATTGCGTCTTCGTCGGCCTGATCCGCGACCATGGCGAGCGCGTGGGCTGCATGCTGCACCCCCTGGCCCACGGAAACGGCGGCGTGGACTGGCGGGGCCTTAGCCACTACGGCGGCGCGGCCTGCAAGCACTTCTTCTGCCCCACCTACGACAAACTCGAAGCGGATCGCAAACGCCTGGTCCGGACGCTTCTGGGCGACTGGTACGAATACGGCCTGATCATCCCGGAACACCGATTTCTTACAGCCCTGCTGGACATCCTCGAAGAACGCTGCGGCCGCGCCCTCGACGCCCGGAGCCTGGAGCAACCGGCACGGAAGGCCGTGGCGGACCTGCTGCGCCTCAAACTGGACTGGCCTTTCCGCGACCCCGAAGCGCCGGGAGCCTGGAACTTCTTCAGCACCAGGGAAACCGAGCGCCCCGGCCTGTCCGACCGGACAGCCCTTAACGACCCGCGCCTGCTGCGCATCCTGCACGAACTCGACACCGCCCGCGATCAGGAGGAACCGGCCGCACAAAACCTTGCCGAACTCATCGACCAGGCCGTGGCCGTCATCGGCGCAAAATGAAAGGACCGGTCCATGGGGCCGGTCCCGGGTGACGCGCTGGGCGCAGACTGCTTGTCGGCCAGCTAATCGACATGGATGTCAATGGCCTTGGGTCTCGCCTTTTCGGTCTTGGGCAGGTGCAGGACAAGGGTGCCCTCCTTGAACACGGCCTTGATCCCGTCGGGGTCCACGTTGTCCGGCACGGTGAAACGCCGCACAAAGCTGCCCGTGAACCGTTCCACGCGGTGGAACTTCTTGCCCTTCTCTTCCTTTTCCGTCTTGCGCTCTCCCTGAATGGTCAGCACTCCGTTATCAACGGAAACCTTGACGTTCTCCTTGTCCACTCCGGGAACGTCGGCATTGATCAAAAACTCGTCTTCCGTCTCGGAGATGTCCACACGGGGGGACCAATCGCTCGATGCGAGCGCTTCCTGCCCTCCGCGGGGCCAGCCGACGGCCTTGGTGTACCGATCGAACATGTCCTCGATTTCCCTCCAGGGATCCCATTTCATGAGTGTCATGGCCAACCTCCTTGTGTGACCGGATATCTGAGAGATCTTACATGTCACAATGCCAGCAACATACCAGCATCTTACAAATAATACGTCCAGGGCAACCGTCAAGAAGCCCCCTTGGGCACGAAAAAAAACATCACGGCATTCCGGCATGTTCGCCGCTTTTCTTCGGACCGGCGCTCTGATAGTCCGAGCCCATGGCGCCACACTCCCCCCCAGCTCCGGAGGCCTCCGAAGGCCCCGCCTCCCCGCAGACCGATGCTCTTCGCGAGTACACCGGAGCCCTCATCCCCTGGCAGTTGGGCTCCCCTGCCCATGCCTCCGGCGGGCATGACGGTGCAGCCTCGCCGGAGCGCCTGCTCAAGGCGGCCCTGCGCGCGCCTCGGGAGCATGTCCTGCTGCTCGGCCTGGGCGACGGCGTCCTGGCGCGCGCCCTGGCCGAGGCGCTGCCTGCCGGGCGCACGCTGACCGTCTGCGCCCCTGACCCGGGCGAGGCCCGCCGGGTACTTTCGGAACCGGGCCCATGGCTCTCGGGCAGACATGCCATCCTGACGGACACGTCCCCCCGCGCCATCCTGCTTCTGCTGCACGCCTTCGGGCGCGATCCGGCACGCTGCACCATGATGCTCAACCCCTCCCTGTCAGGCGAGGAACGCGAGGCGTGCCGGGTGCTCCAGCGCCTCCTGGTCACGACCGACCGGCTCGCGTCCGACGCCGGGGACGAAGCCGTGGCGGACCCGTCCCTGGTGAGCGTGGCTGCCATCCTGCATCCGGATGAGCCGCGTCTGGAGGAATTCTTCGCCGAAATTCCGGCCTGGGTGCGGGAGTTGATCGTGGTCTGGGACGCGGACGAGCCGCCAGACCCGCGCCCGAACGCGGTCTGCCCCACGCGGCATCTGGCCCGCAGGCTGGCCGGGGATTTTGCGGCCCAGCGCAACGCCGCACTGAAACATGCGGCAAGCCCGTGGGTGTTCTTTCTGGACGGCGACGAGCGGCTGACGGCCGATCACTGGGCGGCCCTGCCGGGACTGACGGCCAGGGCCCAGGCGCTGAAGACCGGAGGCGTGGCCTGGCCGCGCATGACCTTCTGGCCGGACCAGGGCAGCGTGCTCACGGGCTTCGGCTTGTGGCCGGACCTGCAGCTGCGCCTGCTGCCCGTTGTGCCGGGACTGCGCTTCGAACGGCCCGTGCACGAAGTGGTCACCGGCCTGCCGGGACCTGTCCTGATCGACGCCGGAAGGCAGATCCGGCACTTCTCCAGGATATATAAGGATCACGAGCAGCTGGCAGCCAAGCTGCGCACCTTTGACGCGGCCGCGGGAGAGCGGCTCCACCGCCTGAACGACGAGTACCCGACGCTGTCCACGGACTTCATGCGCCGGGTCTCGGACGCCTTCGCCCCCGGCTGCCTGCTGCGCCTCCACGCTTCCTGAAACGAAAAAAGCCGGACGCATTGGCCCGGCTCCGATTTCCCATCCCCTTGCATCCCAGCCTATTGCGGCGCCCCGGCCAGGAACGCGGCCAGGGCCAGAGCGTAGAACTTGGACCTGTCGGAATCCCCGCGCGAGGGCACGACCAGCGGAAAGCCCGCGCCGACCACGATGCCGGCCATGGGCAGGTCCATGAGACTGGTCACGGCCTTGTACAGGACGT
>CAZQYA010000052.1:0-17708 GCA_964597325.1 uncultured Desulfovibrionaceae bacterium | reverse complement strand
AATCGACCTCTTCCTTGAGCACCATTTTGTCCGGTGTCACTATTTCAAGCGTAATCGTTTTAGCCATATCAATACCCCAGGGCAAGAATTACTGTTTCTTGGCGTTTTCCAGTGCCTCTTCCATTCCGCCGACCATGTAGAAGCAGGACTCCGGAATGGAATCATGCTTGCCGTCAATGATCTCCTTGAAGCCCTTGATGGTGTCTTCAAGCTTCACGTAGCGCCCATCCTTGCCTGTGAACTGAGCAGCAACAAAAAACGGCTGGGACAGGAAGCGCTGGATCTTACGAGCGCGCGAAACGGTGAGCTTATCTTCGTCAGACAGTTCGTCCATGCCGAGAATCGCAATAATGTCCTGCAAATCCTTATACTTCTGCAGGATGCCCTGCACGGCGCGGGCAGTCATGTAATGATCCTGACCGATGACGTTCGGATCAAGGATGCGGGACGTTGAGTCCAGCGGATCCACCGCAGGATAAATGCCGAGCTCAGCAATCTGACGGGAAAGAACGATGGTTCCGTCAAGATGCGAGAAGGTCGTCGCAGGCGCGGGGTCAGTCAAGTCATCGGCGGGGACGTAAACGGCCTGTACCGAGGTGATGGAGCCCTTGTTGGTCGAGGTAATGCGTTCCTGCAGTTCACCAAGGTCAGTACCCAGGGTCGGCTGGTAACCAACGGCGGAGGGCATGCGGCCCAGAAGCGCGGAAACCTCGGAGCCGGCCTGAGTGAAACGGAAGATGTTATCAACAAAGAGGAGCACGTCCTGATTTTCCTCGTCACGGAAGTATTCCGCGGCAGCCAGGGCAGTCAGAGCAACACGGGAACGGGCTCCCGGAGGTTCGTTCATCTGGCCGTAGACGAGGCAGGCTTTGTCCAGAACGCCCGCATCGATCATTTCGTGGTAAAGGTCGTTTCCTTCACGGGTGCGTTCACCGACACCGGCGAACACGGAGATACCACCGTGATTCTTGGCGATGTTGTTGATCATCTCCATGAGGATAACGGTCTTGCCGACGCCGGCGCCGCCAAACATGCCCATCTTGCCGCCCTTGGGGAAGGGGACGAGGAGGTCGATGACCTTGACGCCGGTTTCGAGCACTTCGATGCCGGTGGACTGCTCGGTGAAACTCGGAGCCGGGCGGTGAATCGGGTAGCTCTTCTCGGCGCTGATGGGTCCCTTTTCATCCACGGGGCGGCCCACGACGTTCAGAATACGGCCAAGAGAGGCCTTGCCGACGGGCACCTGGATGGGCTGGCCGCTATCCTTGCCGACCTGTCCGCGAACCAGACCGTCGGTGTTGTCCATGGCGATGCAGCGGACAACGCTGTTACCAAGATGCTGGGCGACTTCGACGACAAGGTTGTCTTCTGTATCGTCGATGGTCGGGTTGGTGATCATAATGGCGTTCAAGATTTTGGGAAGATTGCCTTCGGCAAACTCCAAGTCGACAACAGGTCCGATGACCTGCACGATTTTACCTGTATTCACAGCACTCATGCGTTATGCCCCCTTATCCTTTCAGTGCCTCGGCACCGCCTACGATGTCCATTAATTGAGTGGTGATGCTGGCCTGACGGGCCTTGTTGTACACAAGGGTCAGGCTGCCGACCATTTCGTCGCAGTTCTTGGTCGCGTTATCCATGGCCGACATGCGCGCGGCATGTTCGCTGGCCGAGGTGTCAAGCAATCCGCGGTACATCTGAACCTTGACGTATCTGGGCAGAAGTTCGGCCAAAAGGCCTTCCACCGAAGGTTCAAAAATGTATTCGCTGGAGGCACCGACCTGCGCTTCCTCCTCGACCGTCTCAGCCGGGAGAATCTGCGCCACCGTGGCTTCCTGCTTGGCAATGTTCACGAACTTTCCGAAGACGATATGCACTTCGTCGAACTGTCCGGAGAGGTATCCGTCGATCACGTAATTCCCCGTCTCGCTGGCCAGCTGAAAGTCGAAGTGCGACATATGTTCAGGGTATTGCGAAACGGTTTCGTAACTCGTTTTCCGGATGAAATCCCGGCCTTTCTTTCCGATGCAGATAAACTTGACGGTCTTGCCCTCGGCTTCCTTCTGCTTTGCCAGCCTGTTGGCGGCGCTGCAGAGATTCGCATTGAAGCTGCCACACAACCCCTTGTCGGATGTAACCAGAACGATAGCCACGCTCTGAATCTCCTCACGTTTTTCGAGCAGGGGATGCGCGCTTGCGTCAGCGCGGGAAGCCAGGTCGCTAAGAATGTCATGAAACTTATCAGCATAGGGACGGAAGCGCTCGATACGGTTCTGAGCACCACGCAGTTTCGCGGAAGCGACCATGTTCATCGCTTTCGTGATCTGCTTGGTCTTTTTCACACCGACGATCTTATTTTGTATGTCCCTCAGTGATGCCATTTACGACTCCTTAAACGAACTAGGCTTTGAAACCGGCTTTGAACTCATCAATGGCTGCAGCAAGCTTCTTTTCGGTTTCGGCGCCGAGATCCTTGGTCTCAACGATTTCGGCCAGAACTTCGGACTTCTGATTGCGCATGAAGTCGACCAGTTCGTTACCGAAACGGATAGCGTCGGAGGCGGCAACGTCATCAAGGTAGCCGCGGGTACCGGCGTAAAGGACAGCAACCTGTTCCTCGACGACCATGGGCAAATACTGGGGCTGTTTGAGCAGCTCCACAAGGCGCTCACCGCGGGTCAGCTTGGTCTTGGTGGCCTTGTCCAGATCGGATCCGAACTGGGCGAAAGCGGCGAGTTCGCGGTACTGGGCGAGGTCCAGACGCAGGGTGCCTGCGACCTTCTTCATGGCCTTGATCTGGGCGGCACCGCCGACTCGGGAAACGGACAGACCTACGTTGATGGCGGGGCGGATGCCGGCCATGAACAGGTTGGGCTCCAGGTAAACCTGGCCGTCGGTGATGGAGATGACGTTGGTCGGAATGTATGCGGACACGTCACCGGCCTGAGTTTCGATGATCGGCAGGGCTGTCAGGGAACCGGCGCCAAGGCTATCGTTGACCTTGCAGGCGCGCTCCAGCAGACGGGAATGCAGATAGAAAACGTCGCCCGGGAAAGCCTCGCGTCCCGGAGGGCGGCGCAGCAGCAGGGACATCTGGCGATAGGCCACAGCCTGCTTGGACAGATCGTCGTAAACGATCAGGGCGTGCTTGCCGTTGTCGCGGTAGAACTCGGCCATGGTGCATCCGCAGTAGGCTGCGATGAACTGCAGGGGAGCAGGTTCAGAAGCCGTAGCGGAGATGACCGTGGTGTACTCCAGTGCTCCGTTCTTGCGAAGAGCCTCGACAACCTGGGCGACAGTGGAGCGCTTCTGGCCGACGGCCACGTAGAAGCAGTGGATGTCGCTGTGCTTCTGGGCCAGGATGGCGTCGACGCCGACAGCGGTCTTGCCGACCTGACGGTCGCCGATGATCAGTTCGCGCTGTCCGCGACCGATGGGGGTCATGGCGTCGATGGCCTTCAGGCCCGTGTACATGGGCTCGTGAACGGACTTACGGGCGATGATACCGGGAGCCTTGATTTCGACGTTACGGAATTTATCCGTCTGGATCGGGCCCAGGCCGTCGATCGGGTTACCCAGGGGATCGATGACACGGCCCATGACCGCATCGCCGACGGGAACCTGGAAGATCCGGCCCGTACGCTTGACGATGTCGCCTTCCTTGATGTGCTCGGTTTCACCGAGAAGAGCCACACCAACGGAATCTTCTTCAAGGTTCAGGACCATTCCCATGACGTCGCCAGGGAACTCGAGGAGCTCCATGGCCATCGCGTTCTCGCATCCGTAAACGCGGGCGATACCGTCACCCACCGACAGGACCACGCCAGTTTCGCTCATCTCAACCTTTTTCTCGTAATTCTTGATCTGGCCTTCGATGATCTGGCTAATTTCTTCTGCTTTGATCTGCATAGCCTCTACTCACCCCTTTTGATATTTTCTTTCAAAATTTGCAGTTGAGCCCGAATACTGGCGTCAAGGACCTTGTCCCCGATCTTGAGCATCAGCCCGCCGATGATGTCCTGATCCACTTCGTAGTCAAGCACCACCTTCTGGCCCGACTGCTTCTCGAGCTTGGAGACAACATTTTTCTGAACGTTGTCATTAAGCTTAACAGCCGTGACGAGCTTGCCGCGCAGTACGCCCTGAGCTGCATCCAGGAGCGTCGCGTAGCATGCGTTGATCTCGGGAAGAAATGCCAGCCTGTTCTTGTCCGCCAGAAGCAGACAAAAGTTCCGGACCATGTTGCAGGGAGCAACCTTGTCCAAAACCTTGACGATCACTCCTCTTTTCTCTTCCACGCTGAAAATCGGATTACGGAAGATCTTCGTGAGCTCAGGCGCATCCTCCAGGACTCCAGCCAGCTTGACCAAGTCGTCGCCGTATTGCGCCATCGCCTCCTGTTTGGACGACTGCGCAACGGTGAACAACGCCTTGGCGTACCGTCTTGCTACGATATTCCCAGTCAATTGAGCACCACCTTTTTAAGATATTCGTTGACCAAATCTTCGTGATCTTTCTTCTTGAGCTGCTTTTTAACAAGCTCTTCAGCGGCAGCGGCGATCTTCTCGGCCAGTTCTTCACGAATGGCTTCGACGGCCAGCGTGGCTTCCTGCGCCGCGGAAACTTCAGCCTGGGCCTTGATCTGTTCAGCCTGGGCTTCGGCTTTCTCGATAATGGTCTGCCGCATGGCTTCACCCTGCGCCTCCGCATCGGCGAGGATTCTTGCCTTTTCGGCCTCGAGATTGGCGATGCTCGCCTCAACTTCCAGCAGACGCTTTTCCGCGTCGTCCTTGCGCTCGTCGAGATCGGCAAGATCCGTCTCGATCTGCTTCGTGCGACCGGACAGCATGTCACCGAGACGCTTGCCGGCGAACTTGTACACCAGGAAAGCAACGATGCCGAAGTTGATGAAGCGATAGAGAAGGTCGAGCCACTTGTTGTGCCCCCCGTCTTCTCCGCCGCTGGCGAATGCTACCGCCGCGCAAAGAACCAGTGCTGCCGTCACCAATCCGACAGTCTTAAATTTTTTCAAAATTCCGCCCTCCTTATATGAAAAAGTGAATCTATGACACACAAGGAAATTCAAGCCCGGCTACGCCTTGCTGAGCACCTTGCCAGCAACGCTCTTCGCGTACCCGGCGACTTCGCCATGCAGGGCCTTCAGGGCGGCCTGCTTCTGACCTTCAATCTCTTTGCGGGCGGCTGCGACCTTCTCGGCAGCCTCGGCGCCGGCCTTGGCCAGAACATCGGCCTCAGCATCGGAACCTTCGGCCTTCTTGGACATGCGAATCTGATGAGCCTCTACCCGCGCATCCGACAGGGAGGCCTTGTAGTTCTCGAGCTTGCCTTCGGCGTCGGCAGTGAAGGACTCGATGGAAGCCAACTTCTCGTTCATGACCTCGGCCCTCTTCTTGATGATCCCCCGGATCGGGCGAAACAAGATCAGATTCAAGACCGTCAGGATGACCAAAAAGTTCACAAGTTGCACAAAAAATGTGTAATCAAGATCAATCATGCCGCCCCCTAAAAAGTATGTGAATTTTTGTTCAAAGTCACAGGGCCTCTATCCGATTCCCAATTTCGTGTCAAAATCTTTTTAGATAAACTGTCGGGAATTTTGGGTACAATGCCTTGATATGCGGAGTTTGTTCAGAAATTCACGTGTCTAGGTTGCAGCCAATTCTCCAGGGAAACCCGTCCCTGATCAACGAAATTTCAGGCGGCTTTCCAGACCGTCAAAGTCCGAAACATCTCTCTCGTCCAAATGCTAGGCTTTCTTGAAAACGAAACGCCGCATGGCGACGTTGAGCACCATGCCGATCATACAGAAATTCACTACGGAAGCGCTGCCTCCGTAGCTGATGAAAGGCATGGGAATGCCCACCACCGGCATGATGCCAAGCACCATCCCCATGTTGATGAGAATCTGCCAGAAAAAATAAAAGAAGACGCCGGCCGCGAGATAACTGCCAAAATCGTCCTTGGCGTCCATGGAGATGATGTAGATCTGATAAAGAAATGCGCAGAAAAGGATCAAAAGCACCATGGCCCCGACGAAGCCCCACTCCTCCCCGAAAACGGCGAAGGCGAAATCCGTGTGCTTTTCGGGGAGAAAACGCAACTGGCTCTGGGTTCCATGGAGAAAGCCCTTTCCCCAGAACCCCCCGGAGCCGATCGCTATCTGGGATTGGATAATGTGGTATCCGGCCCCGAGAGGGTCGTTCCCCGGATCAAGGAAGGTCAAAATTCGCTGCTTCTGATAGTCGTGCAGAAAAAACCAGCCGAAAGGCAGCATAACGGGAACGGCGACGAGCAGAACCCTGAAGACTCCGGTGGTCATCCCCTTGAAAAGAATCATCCCCCCGAGAATAAGCAGGATGTTCAAAGCCGAGCCGAGGTCGGGCTGCTTGACCACCAGCGCCGCGGGCACGAAACCCACCAGCAGCACCTTTCCCAGGTTGACCCACCCAAGCCGGCCCTCCATGCGGGCCAGCAGCTTGGCTCCAAGAAGAAGCACCGCTATCTTGGTCAATTCCGTAGGCTGGAGGTTGAAGAATCCGAGGTCGAGCCAACGCTTGGCGCCGTAGATGGTCTTGCCCGCGACGCTGACACCGAGGAGCAGGAGCACGGACAGGAAAAAAAACGGAAAGGCCGCAGCCTTGAAGTGACGATAGTCGACGAGGACAATGCAGGTCATGACGAACAGACCCGCGGCGCCCCACAGTAACTGCTTGTTAAAATATCCGTCGAGTTCGATGCCTGAAGCAACCCGCAAGGCGCTGGCCGAATACAGGTTGACCACCCCGATCAGAAACAAGGCGGCGGTCAGGGCCAGGAGGCCCCAGTTGATGTGGAAAACAAGGCGTCTGTCGAACATGCTCCCTCCTCACTCGGCGTCAAGCGGACCGAGGATGGCGTCGAACACGGCCCCGACAACCGGACCGGCATCGGATCCGCCGTGTCCGCCATGCTCGACCATGGCCACGGCGACGTAGCGTCGTCCATCCTTTTCCGCAAAGCCGGCCAGCCAGGCGTGGTCCCTGTATTTGTAGGGAATCTCGTCGGTCTTCTTCCGCTCATACTTGTCCATGAGCTTCACCACCTGGGCCGTTCCGGTCTTGGCCCCGATACGAACGCCCTCCCTGCGCAGGAGCCGGGCCGTCCCCCGATCCTCCTCCACCGTGGCGACCATGGCTTCGAGAATCAGCTTACGGGTGGAGTCTTTCATGGGCAGGTCACCGATGACGTCGGGCGCGTCCGACAACAAAAGCGTGGGCCTGAGAATCTTCCCTCCGTTGACCAGCGCCGCCACAAATCTGGCGACCTGCAGAGGAGTGGTCTGGGTGTAGCCCTGGCCTATGGCAAAGTTCAGGGTCTCGCCCCCCTGCCACTTCTCACCGAAACGCCTCAACTTCCATTCGGCAGTGGGCATGTTGCCCGAACGCTCATGAGGCAGCTCGACTCCAGTCCTGACTCCGAAACCGCATTTTACGGCGTATTCGCTGATGGCGTCTACGCCCAGACGCTCTCCGAGTTGATAGTAATAGACGTCGCAGGACTCGCGCAGGGACTTCTTGAAATTCGTCTTGCCGTGTCCCCCCTTGTTCCAACACCGGAAAACGCGCCTGCCCAGCTTGTATCGGCCCGAACAGTACACCGTGGTGGCAGGCGTCACCGCCCCGCTCTCCAGCCCGAGCCCGCCGACCACCAACTTGAAAACCGAGCCCGGAGGATAGGCGCTCTGCACCGGTCGATTCTGCAGGGGATGGTTCGGATCTTCCAGGAGTGCATTCCACTTGGCGTGGCTGATACCCATCACGAATTCGTTGGGGTCGTAGCTGGGCAGGCTGACCTGGGCCAGAAGTTCGCCTGTGTCCGCGTCCATGAGCACCACGGAACCGGCCTGCCCCTCCAGGGCTTTGGTGGCGATCTCCTGCAGCGGCAGGGATATGCTCAAAGTCACATCCTCGCCCATGACGGGCTGGTTGACGACCCTTGAAGACAGGATCCGCCCCGAAGCATCCACCTCGAACTCCTCGAGTCCCTTGGCGCCCCGCAAATGCCGCTCCAGCACGAGTTCCACCCCCTGCTTCCCCACATCATCGCCGAGCTGAAGGTCCGGATCCTTGTTGAGCTCCTGCTCATTGGCCCGGGCCACGTACCCAAGGATATGGGCCAGGGTCGGCCCGTAGGTATAAAAACGCTTGGGGCGCACGGCGATGGTCAAGCCCGGCCATTCCTGCCTGTGAGCCTCGACCAGGGCCACGAGCTCGAAGGGGATATTGGACACGATGACCTGTTCGTCGAAATGCTTGACCCGCTTGCGGCCGATTTCGAAAACCTTCTGCAGTTCGTCACGAGGCTCGCCTGTCCATCTGCTGATCTGATCGAGGGTCCCGGGAATATCCGGGCAGTCTTCCCGGATCAACGCCAAGGCATACGCAGGCGTATTCTCCGCGAGAAGCAGACCGTTGCGGTCCCGGATGATGCCGCGAGGGGAGAACATGGTGCTTTGCCTGGTCCGGTTCTGCTGGGCACGACTCGTATAAAAGTCGTTCTTGTAGACCTGCAGATACCACAGACGGATGCCGAAAATGCAAAACAGCAGAACCAGGCAGACAAGCAGCAGCGTGGGGCCCGAAAAAATCCGGGGCCGGTCCGGGGTGTCAAAGGCTCCCATGTCCGCCCCACCTCCTGTACCCGACCAGGGTCACACTCCAGAAAACGACATAGGCCAACCATTGCTCCGCGATCCATGGCCATGGCGCGTGCATGCGGGACCCGAGTTCCTGAAAGCTTATGGCGCCGCTCAGGGCGATCCAGGACCATACAGCCAGCACAAAGGAAAAAAGAAGGATGAAAAGTGGATTCTCGGGCTCGAGCAGCCAGCGAAGGAGTATGAAAAACGCGAACATGCCGGCGTAAAACAGGATGACCACCCCGAAGACAAGATTGCCAATGCCCTCCTGAACAAGCACCCAAAGCACGGTCATCCACGCCGCCGTCAACCACTGGCCGCTTTGGAGGCAGACCAGCAATCCAGGAGAAAGAAAATCGAGCCCTCCGGAAAGTTCCTGCGCCCAGAGCCCGACGACGAGATAGCCCGCCCACCATACCGGGGCCGGGATCTGGCCTGAACGCCTGCCGTTTCTGCCGGAAACGGACAATCTCACGGCCTCTTCCGTACCGGGTGCCTGGTAACGGTGCCCGGTTTCGCCTTTGACCCGACGCGCTCGGCCCCGTCGGCCTCTGGGTTTGCCGCCGGCTCGGAAGTCCCGTTGACATCGTCGTCCCCCGCGACATGGGGCAGGGGGTCGGCGTGGTCGAATCCGTCGGTACGGCTCAGAACCAGCAACTCCTCATAATACCGCAACGCCAGCAGCGGCTCTGCGTAGACTTTCTGAAAAAGCGTGACATCGGCAGGCGTCACCTCGACGACCCGGGCCACGGGGATTCCTTTGGGAAAGACGCCCCCAAGCCCAGAACTGAGAAGAAGCTCGCCCGGGCTGACGGGATCGTTACGCGGAATGAACTTGACTTCCAGAAAAGCGCCCGGCCCCTGCCCCTGAAGGATGGCCGGGACCCGACCGTCGCCGGTGATGACCGGAATGCGACTGGTGGCGTCCGAAAGAAGCAGAACCGAGGAAAAATGAAGTCCGGGTTTGACGATACGGCCCACCACGCCGCGCGGTGAAATGACCGGATCATTGGCCCGTATGCCTTGGGCCGTCCCAAGATCGATGAGCAGAGTTTCGAGAATGGCGTTGGGGCCGAGACGCTGCCCGATGACGCGCCCTCCTCGCTTCTCCCAGGAAGGTTCGGGGCTGAAGCGCAGGAGAGAGGTCATGCGGTCCGCAGACTTGGCCTTCTCGGAGAGGCGAGCGACCTCCATCTCGAGTTCGCGGACCCGGATCACCAGATCCTCGTTCTCCTGCCTCACGCCGACCAGGTACACATAGCGGGACCAGAACTCATCGACGTTGTTCTGCACCCAACGGCCTGGAGCCATGACCCAGCCGGCGATGTCCAAGCCGGTCATGGCAGCGAGCCGGTCCAGAACCCCGGTCTTCCAGTTCCATGTGTACATGGAAAAATAGAGAAAAAGCGGGAGGAAGAAAAACAGGAAAAGATATTTGACGCGTGGGGACATACGTCTAATCGATGGTTACCTCTCGAAGCACGTCGAGGTTGTCGAGAACCTTACCGGACCCAAGAGCTACCGTGGACAAAGGATCTTCCACCACGGTGATGGGCAGGGACGTTTCCTCGCGCAGAAGGTTGTCGAGGCCCTTGAGGAGGGCGCCGCCGCCCGTCAGGACGATGCCGCGGTCCACGATATCCGCGGCCAGTTCCGGCGGGGTCTGTTCGAGGGCAATGCGCACGGCCTGCACGATGGAATCCACAGGCTCGGAGATGGCCTTGCGGACCTCCTCGGACGTAATGGAGATATTCTGGGGGATGCCCGAAACGAGATCCCGGCCCTTGACGTCCATGCCCAGTTCCTCGTCCATGGGGTAGGCCGAGCCGATGGTCGTCTTGATGTCCTCGGCCGAACTCTCGCCGATGAGCATGTTGTACTTGCGCTTGACGTGCTGCAGGATGGCTTCGTCCATCTTGTCGCCGCCGATGCGAACGGATTTGGAATAGACGATGCCGGCCAGGGATATGACCGCCACCTCGGTGGTGCCGCCACCAATGTCCACGACCATGTTCGACGTGGGCTCGGTGATGGGCAGGTCCGCGCCAATGGCCGCAGCCATGGGCTCCTCGATGAGAAAGACCTCGCGAGCTCCTGCGCTCTGGGCCGATTCGCGCACGGCGCGTTTCTCCACCTGGGTGATGCCCGTGGGTACGCAGATGACGATACGCGGACGCACCAGGCGGCGGCTGTTGTGGACTTTTGAGATGAAATGTCTGAGCATGGCCTCGGTCACCTCGAAGTCGGCGATGACTCCATCCTTCATGGGACGGATGGCCACGATGTTGCCGGGCGTGCGCCCGAGCATTCGTTTGGCCTCGGCGCCAACGGCCAGCACCTTGTTGTTGCCTCGGTTGTCGCGCTTGACCGCGACCACCGAGGGTTCACGCAGGACGATGCCCTTGCCCCTGACATAGACGCAGGTGTTGGCGGTTCCAAGATCGATGGCCAGGTCGTTCGAAAAGAACCCCAAGATCTTATCCAAAATTCTGGACATATATTTCCTCTTTTATCATGTTCGCCACGATTCGCCGGAGGGACAATCTCATCCGGGGCATGCCAGGGCGGAACACGGGCCGAAGGGCCGGAAAAATGACGTGCAATGAGCCGCACTGACTATCAGAAGTTCACCCCACAGGCAACCACCTCCGAGTGCCCACATATTTCAACCAGCAGAGACATGCCAGCCAATCGCTACCATCCCCTCTCAGTCTATTTCCACCGACGCTTCGGCAGGAAGGTCCGCAAAATCCCCCTGGACGCGGGGAGCTCCTGCCCCAATCGTGACGGCTCCATTTCCTCCGGGGGATGCGCCTTCTGTAACGAAATGGGCTCGGGAACCGGCCTGTCGGGTCGCCACGACCTCCGCCGTCAATATCTGGAGATCCGGGAGAGCTTCCTGGCGCGGGGGCACACCACCCTTTTTCTGGGCTACATCCAGTCCTTCTCCAATACCTACGGTCCGGCCGAGCGCCTGCGCGCCATGATCCGGGAACTGCATGGGCTTCCCGATCTGGCCGGAATCGCCATCGGCACCAGGCCGGACTGCCTGGACGAGGAGAAGCTGGACATCCTGTGCGAGGCGCCCTTCCGGGAAGTCTGGCTCGATCTGGGGCTGCAGTCGGCCCATGATCACACGCTGCGGCGCATCAACCGGGGACACGACGCGGCCTGCTTCACGCATTGGGCCCGCCTGGCCGGCGAGCGCGGCATCCGGGTCTGCGCCCATGTCATCACGGGCCTGCCCGGCGAGACCCTGGCCGATTTCGAGCACACGGTGTCCGTGCTCAACGGCCTGCCGATCTCCGGCATCAAAATCCACAACCTCTATATCTGCCACGGGACGCCTCTGGAAAGCCAATGGCGTAGCGGCGAGGTGACGCTGCTCGAACGGGAGGAGTCGCTGGAGTGGGCGATACGCGGGCTGGCCCTGCTTCGTCAGGACATCGTCATCCATCGCCTCAACGGCGACCCCGCCCCGGGAGAACTCGTCGCTCCCGACTGGGCTTTGAAAAAGGCGATTTTCCTGAACGACCTGAAAAAGAAACTGAGGGAATTAAATGTCTGGCAGGGCAAGGAGCTGGGACTGCCACCGGCGAAATGGTTCAACCTGAACTGACGGGAGGAGCCTATGGAAAAAATCTCGGAAACGTTTTCGAACGCATGGTTCTCGGCCACATTCATCTGGTCGGAGGGGCTGCTGAAAAGCATCGATCTCGCTGAAGGCGGTATGCCGGGCACCGGTCCCTGCTCGCCCTTCGGCCCGAAGCTTCAGCGCATCATCGAAGGGTACGATCTCCTCGAAAAGGACGCCTGGCCCGATCTTCCTCTGGACAGAAGTCGGCTTACGCCCTTCTCCACACGGGTCCTGTTCACGTTGCGCCGCGAGGTGCATCGCGGTTCCTTCACCACCTACGGCCGCCTGGCCGACATGTGCGGAACGCCCCGCGCCGCCCGGGCCGTGGGCGGCGTCATGGCCGCAAACCCATGGCCCCTGCTCGTCCCCTGCCACAGGGTTCTGGCGGCGAACCTGGGGCTGGGCGGCTACGGCCCGGGTCTGCCCCTCAAACGGACTCTGCTCACTCTGGAAGGGGCCCTTCCCCGGAAGTAAACGCAGGACGACGCAATTCCTCGTCCACCTGGTCCGCATCCTCGGCGTAGAGGCGGACCAGATTGCGCAAATGACCGAAACTGTTCTCGTCCATGCGCAGAAAATCGATGGCTCCATCCTGTCCGGCGCGAATGATCCGTCCATGGATGTGCATGCGCAGGCCCGACTCGAGTTCCAGGGTGACATCGCACTCCTTGCCGGGAAGGATCCACTCCTCCGTAGAGCAGGACAGGCCCTTGAGGCTCAGGTCGTGGACCCGTCCCCGCACCCGCTTGCCCTCGAAGGCGATGGTCAGGGGAAATTCCAGGCTGACGCGACTTCTCGTGCGTCTTTCATGTGTCATGCTTCCCTCCCCTCGTGCGCTGCTGTCTTCAGAATCGGACCCATGGCGCCGTTGTTTTCGAATGCGGACGCTTCCTTTTTCTTTCTACGCAAATTTCATGTCCACGTCGACATCAAAGCCGAGACATCGCGAGACGGGCCCCTCCTGCGCCGGGAGCCCGACGTGAAAAACCCCGGCATGACCGGGGTTTTCGTTTATTCGAGGAAGATCTTCTTCTTTTTGGGCTTGGCCGGCGCGGCAGGCTTCTCCGCAGGCTTCTCCACAGGCTTCTCCACAGGCTTCTCCCCGGACTTTTCCGAAGGTTTCCTGCGTCCGGACCGGCCCCCCTTGCTTCCGCGTGACGGCCTGGCCTCCGGTGCGACCACGTCCGCCGGGCCTTCGGAAGATGCGACGGGTGCAGGTGTAGGTACAGGTGTGACACTTTCTACGCCCGCCCCCTGCTCGGCAGCGCCCTCAGACGCGGCTTCTGCCTTCTGGGCGGAAGACTTCCGCGGTCTGCGGCGACGCCGTTTCTTGGGAGCGGGAGCCGGAACGTCCTCCCCCCCTTCGGGGGCGGCCACGGGGGCTTCCTCTGTCCGGACCTCGACCTGAGGCACGACATCCTCGGACGGGAGTTCCTTGGCGGGCTCCAGCGGCGCCGCGGCTTCAGCCGGGGCTTCAGCCGGGGCTTCGGACCTGGCCTCTTCGGCCGGGGCGTATGCTTCTGCCGGTCGCCCCTGCTCGCGGCTTGTTGCGTCACCTCCGTTGGAAGGCTTCTTGCGAGGGCGCTTACGACGACGTTTCTCGCCTTCGGATCTTCCGTCCTCTGTCGACGCGGCGGACCTGGAGGCTGGAGAAACGGGCTTGACCATATCGACCATCCGCTCCGAAGGTTGTTCCAGGGGGGCGTGGAACGTGGCCTGGTAGAACTCGTCCACGAGCATCGCCAACAGTGCCCGGGAATCATCGTTGGTTGCCAGTTCGCCCACGGTACGCATGAAACGCTGCATACGCTCCTTCTGGATATTGTCAGCCTTGCGCAGGCGGGCCTCCAGGAGAAACACGGCGCGCTGGGAGATCAGGGTTTCGAGTTCCTCGTCGTCGGGGATCTGGTGCTCGACCATGGGTATGGAGAACTTCTTGGCGATCTGCTCCAGTTCGATCTCTTCCATGCCGGAGACAAAGGAGATGGCCACGCCGGCCGCGCCGGCCCGGCCGGTGCGGCCCGTACGGTGCACATAGGCCTCGTGATCTTGGGGCGGCTGGTACTGGAAGACATGGGAAAGCTCGTGAATGTCGATGCCGCGGGCCGCCACATCCGTGGCCACCAGAAACTTGAGCCTGTTCAGACGCAGCTTCTCCAGCACCTCCTCACGGGCGGCCTGACTCAGATCGGCGCTGATCTCGCCCACGTCATACCCAAAGCGCCGGAGCACCGTGGCCACAAAATGCACGTCGGACTTGGTGTTGCAGAAGATGATGGCCGAAGCCGGGTTCTCCTGCTCGATGACCTTGACCAGAATACGACTCTTCTGCATGGCCGGCACTTTGTAGACCACATGCAGCACCTCGCTGACGTGGACCTGCTCGGCGCTCAGGGACACGAAAACCGGATCTTTGAGGAACTGCTGGGCCAGGCGCTTCACGTGGCCGGGATACGTGGCCGAGAACATGGACGACTGCAGCCCTCTGGGGAGATAGCGTTGCAACTGTTTCATATCCGGGTAGAAACCCATGGACAGCATGCGATCCGCCTCGTCGAAAATGAGCACCTTGAGCCGATCAAGATTGAGAGTGCCCTTGAGCAGGTGGTCCAGGATGCGCCCGGGTGTGCCAATAACGAGCTGCGATCCACTCTCAAGACCCTGAATCTGGGGCTTGTAGCCCACTCCACCGTAGATGGAGACCGGCCGGACCCCGCATTCCCGGCCCAGTTCCTCGGCTTCGCGCGTGACCTGCACGGCCAGTTCGCGGGTGGGAACCAGGACCAAAGCCTGGGGAGCGCCGAGGTCAGGCTCGATGCGATGCAGGATGGGGAGCAAAAAGGCCCCGGTCTTGCCGCTGCCGGTCCGGGACTGGACCATGACGTCGAGACCATCCAGCATGTACGGGATGGTCTGGGACTGGACAGGCATCAGCTCGGTCCAGTTCATGCACAGGGACGCGGTCCGCAGCGCGGACGGCAGTTCTTCCATGGAAATCGTCTTGCCTTCGAAATTTTCGGTTTGGGATGCCTCGCTACGGGCCTCACCAATTTCAGTAGTGTCACTCATAAGATTCCTACGCAGTTGTTGCAGGCAGGCGGTCCAGGATTCCGAGCACCAGTTCGATGACGGAATTGCTGACCAGCATGCCCTCGCGTGTCAGTTGAAGACGACCGGCGTCGAGGCGGACCAGCCCGCTGGAGCGAAGACGCTCGACAGCCGGGTCGCACCGCGGAAACTCGTTTCCGGTCGCTGCCTTGAATTTTTCCAGGTCCAGGCCGTCCCGCATACGCAGGGCCAGCATGACCATTTCATCCCGGCGCACTGCCGGGGTCAGCTGTTCGATGCCTTCCCGTATGCATCCCGCCGTCACGGCGCGTGCGTAATCGGGCAGGCCCGAAGGGTTCGCCCAGCGCCGCCCACCCATGGTGGACACGGCCGCCGGACCGATGCCGAGGTACTCGCGCCCCTCCCAGTACCCGGTATTGTGCCGGCTCTCCCGGCCCGGGAGGGCATAGTTGGAGATTTCATATTGCCCGTACCCGCGGGACTCCAGAAACGCTGAGCCCTCAAGATACATTCGGGTGCATTCCTCTTCGTCGGGCAGGACCGCTCGGCCGGCTTGCACCGCCGCGGTCAGGGGCACGCCCTCCTCCAGACTCAGACCGTAGCAGGACAGATGATCGGGAGCCAGCTCCACGATTCCGGCCAGTTCTTCCAGCCACATGGCCGCGTCTTGCCCGGGAACACCCCAGATCAAATCAAGGCTGAGATTCTGAAATCCCGCCTCCACGGCCGCCTGGAATGCCCGCAGCGCCTGGGCACTGTCGTGGGGCCGGCCCAGCATGGCCAGCAACTCGTCCCGCAGGCTCTGCACGCCGAGACTCAGACGATTCACGCCCAATGCGCGCAGCTCTGTCAGAAAATCACCCCGCAGCATCGACTCCGGATTGGCCTCCAGGGTAATCTCGGCTCCTTCCTCCAGATGAAAAAGATCCGTTGCCGCATCGAGGACGGTTCCGATCTGGTCCGGCCGCAGCAGGGAGGGCGTTCCGCCCCCGAAATAGACCGTTTCCACGGGAGCCGCACCCAGCTTGTCCGCCCAGGCCCGCAACTCTCGTACGGCGAGATCAATGAACTCCGCCGCCGCGGCCTCGGAAAACGGCCCCGAGTGAAAGGCGCAATAGCCGCACTTGCGCACACAGAAGGGAACATGGACATACAGCAGCATGGTTCAGGCGCGCCTGCGCAGCTCCGAGGAGTATCTCTCGGTCTCGCTGTACAGACAACCGCAGTACTGCTGCCGATATATGCCCCATTCCTTGGACCTGGCGATACCTTCGCTCCAGCCTTCCCGGAAGTCCTCGTAATGAAAGGCGACACCAGTCCCCCGGGCAAGGTCCTGCCCCAAGGTCCGGATCTCGTCGTGCTTCTGGAACTTGCTGTAGAGGAGCGTGGATGTCGCGGCGTCGAAGCCCCCACGTCTGGCAATGGACAGGGTCCTTTCCAGACGCATGACGTAGCAGAGCTTGCAGCGATTCGGTTCGCGAAAGGTCACGGCCCGGAACCAGGCCTGGGGATCGTACTCGTCGTCCTTGAAGATGACCTTGACGCCGAGACGTTCGGCCACTTGGACCACCCCCTCGCGACGGCGCAAATACTCCTGCAAGGGGTGAATGTTGGGGTTGTAGTAAAGGCCGGTCACCTCCGCTCCAGCATCCAGGAGAGCCTGAACGGGTGTAATGGCGCACGGCCCACAACACATGTGAACCAGAATCTTCATCAGAAAAACCTAACAGAAAGCACAGTTGGGCGTTGCCGAGGGCATGATGTAGATCTTGCGCTCGAATTTACGCTCGAACTCCAGGAGCTTCTCACGCTTGCGGTTCACCAGATAGTGCATGAGATCCGCATCGGTGACATATGTGAACGGCTCGGTCTGCTTGTCCTTGCGCAGTTCCCTGTACAGATCCTTCAGGGCCTGCATGGACCGCCATTCCAGATTGCGGCGGGTTCCCGCACCGGAACAATGGGGGCAGGGCTCGAGGCTGCCGGACAGGGCCGAGGTACCAAGACGTTGCCGCACGATCTCGAGAAGGCCGAACTTGGAAATCCGCCCGATGTCCGTACGCGCCCTGTCCACCTTGAGGGCCTGGCGCATCTCCTTCTCGACCTCGCGAATGTGCTTGCCGTCCTTCATCTCGATGAAGTCCACCACGATCTGCCCACCGATGTCGCGCAGCATGAGTTGGTTGGGAATCTCCCTGGCCGCCTCGATATTGGTACGCAGGGCCATCTCCTTGAAATTCTTTTCACCGCCGATCTTGCCGGAGTTGATGTCGATGGCCGTCAGAGCCTCGGTGTGGTCGA
>CAZQYA010000051.1:5457-17836 GCA_964597325.1 uncultured Desulfovibrionaceae bacterium | reverse complement strand
CGTATTTTCAGAACCGGTATGTCAGGCTCATGCCGGCCATATGGGCGTGGGCGTCTTTCCTGGTCAGTTCGATAATGTTCGGATCAGAGGGCCTCGCTTCGTAGTCCCGATCCTTCATCCACAGGTAACCGTAGGATACGTCCAAGGTCCAGTCATCGAGAAATGTCCAGCCCGCTCCCAGGGTCACGATCTGTCGATCCGAACAGGGCACTGCGAAATCCTCGTAATCGTCGTTGACGGGAGTCTGGTCGTAGACATACCCGCATCGCAGGTCGAAGGTATCAGTCAGAGCGTACTCGGCCCCGAATTCGAAGCGCCATGCGTTGTTCCACCGCTTGTCCGCCCTCCTATCACCTAAGATCTCTTCGTACTCGATGACCAGCGCTCTGTAGGAACTCCATTTAGTCCATACGGCGTCGACCTCCAGACTCAGACGTTCCATAGGTTTGACCATGACGCCCATGGTCACGGACTCGGGCACGGGTTCCGTTCCGGAGACACCGATGCTCGATTTGAGGCCCACATCAGCTGGCCGGACGCCTCCCTTCTGCTCGAACTCGGCATCGCCATGCACTGTAAGCTGAATTTCGCTACGCCACAGGACGCCGAAAGCAAGCCAGTCGTAAGGCCGGTAGCGGGCCGCCAGGCTCATTCCGTAGCCCCAACCGTCGGCCTCGATCTGCTGCCGAATATCGGCAGGATCCGGGTAGGGGCCGTTGGCATCCGTGTACTTGTCATAGCTGAAGTTGAGGTAGGTCATGTCCAAGCCGACGGCCAGAGAAAAGGCGTCGGAGAATTTCATGGCCAGATTGGGCGTGAAGCTTACGGACTCGATGCCGGCATGGGAGCAGTCGTAACGCCCGGCCCAGGTGTCGGGGTCGTCGTAGTCCGTCCCGAGCCCCACCCGAGAGAACATGCCCATGCCGAACCAGTAGTTGTCCGAGAGCTGACGGGTGTAATACATGGTCGGCAGCGGCCAGACGTTGTCCTCGAAATCCATGCTCTCCAAGCCAGCCTGATGCACGTCCATGGTTCCCGTTGGGGCCACAGCCGTGAAGCCGATCTGGAACTGGTTCCCCGGCAGGTCGGTAATGGACGCGGGGTTGTACGCCAGCGCCGAGGGATCCGCGTCCCGGGCCACCATGGCCCCGCCCAGGGCGTTTGCCCGGGCTCCCCACTCGTAAATTCCGTATCCCGCTGCCCAGGCCTGCCACGGCAACAGCACCAAGCACACCGCCAGTATCCATTTTCGCATCTGCATTCTCCCGCTTGTGATTTGCCCGGTCGACGTTGACAGGGCTCAGGGACTGTAGCAGGCAGCAATCAAACGTCAATGAACTCAAAGCAAATATTTATTCATATTTCATGAACACACCTACGGACCCTTCAGCCCTGATGAATCCATGAACATCTTTGATCTTACCGCGTTCTACGCAAAGCGCCTCGAAAGCATGACCGAGCCCGCCCTGGTCATGACAACAGACGGCGACGTCCTCTTCGCCAACTCGACCCTGCGGCAAGCCGCCGCCACTCCTGACGCGGACTTCGGCCCGCATGATCCCATCGAAAGCATCGCGGCGGCCGTACGCGATTGGAGCGGCCTGCGGGACGGCGGCACCCCTGTCCGGGAATTTCGCCTGCGCGTCATCCTCCCTGATGGGGCCGGTACGCGCCATATCAACTGGAAATGCGCGGCCATTCCTGCCGGGGACGGCGATGCGGTCCTTGCCTGGGGCACGTTCCGGTCCACCGGGCCGGGGCGGGAAATGGGTTTCACGGTCCTGCCCAATGGCATCATCCGCGCAGCGAGCCCCGCCCTGTGCACGCTGTGCGGCTATACCAGGGATGAACTGAAGGGCAGGCCCGCGCGCCACTTCTATTACACGGCCTCGTCGCGCCGACGCATCGTCAACCAACTGAACGAACGCAGCGAGGTCGAAAACGGGGCCGTGACCCTGCGTCACAAGAACGGCTCGCCCCTGACCCTGTGGTACAGCGCCGAGGCCATCCGGGACCGGGACGGAAAAATCCTTGCGTACAGCGGCTTCTTCCAACAGCGCCCCTTTCCCTTCTCCACAAAGCTGGCCAGCGAGTTCACCCATATCGTCGACGCCCTGCCGGACCTGGCCTGGGTCTGCGGCCGGGATCTGCGCATCGTGGCCGCCAACCAGGCCTATCTTCAGGCCTACGGCAAGACTCGCGAAGAGGTCGTCGGCAGGTCCGAATACGACTTCCTCGATCCCGGCAAAGCCCGTTTCCCCATCGAGGCGGCCATCAAGGTCTTCGAGGAAAAACAGGAACTGCTCCACCCCGCCGTACCGCACCTCATGGACCCGCGGGTCTGGTACCGGGTCATCCGGCGCCCCATCTTCGACGACGACCGCCAGGAGGTCATTGGCCTGCTGGGCATCGCCCAGGACATTTCCTCCAAGGTGGTGCAGGAAAACGCGTTCATGGATCAGCTCAGAACCCGCGACGACGACGTGGTCGTGGTCACCGACGACCAGGGCCGCATCCTGCGCCGCTCAACCCAGACCCTGACCCCCTCCATCTACGGCCGCCCCGAAGCCTTCGACGCCTACACCCTGGACATGCGGCCCGTGCTGGACCTTCTCCACGCCGAGGATCTTCCCAAAGTGCGCCAGGCCATGCACACGGCCCTGCGCGAACACCGCGAGCAGCACCTCGAATGCCGCATCCGCAACCAGGCCGGCGGCTATTCCACGGTCCTGGCCCGCCTGGTCTACCATGACGCCATCTACGGCGAACCGCGCATGTACGCCGTGGTGCGCGATGTTTCCGGCCTGCAGGTGCTGCGCTCGGCCCCCATGGTCATTCAGCGCCTCCGTGAAGCAGCGGGTGCAGACACGGACCGGGAACTCTCGACGTTCCTGAACGTCTCGGCCGCCGCCATCTCCAACGCCCGCAGAAACGGCCGGGTTCCCCCGGACTGGATCATCGACACGGGCCTGCGCACGGGGCGTTCCCTGGATTGGCTTGTCTGCGGCACCCAGTCGCACTCCGGCCAATCGTCCGGAACGTAAGGCAAGGGCCTTCGGGGCAGTTGTGCTTGGCTACAGACAGGGTTAGCATCTGGAAAAATTTCGCAGATCATGGAGTCTTGACCGTGAACAAAACCATACTGTTGAGCCTCGTCCTTTTCCTGGCGGCCGGCTGCGCCTCCAGACAGCCGACCGCCGTCTCCGCACAGGATGAGTGGCTGGCCCTGAACCGGACCTTCATCGGGCACTACACCGCAGGTGACTACTACCAGGCCCTGGCCGTGGCCCAACGGGAGGTCGACATGGCTCGGAGCTTCAAGCCCGCGGAAAATGCGGATCTGGCCACGTCCCTCAACAACCTCGGCGTCATTCACATGGCCATGGGCCACTACGCAGAGGCCGAACCGCCCCTGCGCCAGGCCCTGGCCATGCGGGAAAAGGTTCTGGGGCCGTCTCACCCGGAAGTGGCCACGACCCTGGGCAATCTCGGAGAACTCCTGGTGGCCGGAGGCAAGGCGACCGAGGCCGAGGAGGCCTTGCTGCGCGCCCTGGAAATACGAGAGGCCCGATTCGGCGAGGACAACGCCGACATGGCCGAGACCCTGAACAATCTCGGCGAGCTGTACCTTCGCAACAACCTTCCGGACCAAGGCGAAAAGATGCTTCGCCGGGCACTGGCCATCAGGGAGCGCGAACTCGGCCCCGAATCGCCGCAGGTGGCAAAGACACTCGACAACCTGGCGGGCGTGGAGCAGGCGCGCAACCGGCCGGACCGGGCCGAGCCGCTTCTCGAACGCTCTCTGGACATCAAGGAGCGGGCCTTGGGCGAAAACCACCCCTGGCTGGTCACGACCCTGACCACCCTGGCCGATGCTCGCCTCGCCCTGAAGAAGATTCCCGAGGCCGAATCCCCGGCGCGCAGGGCCGTGGACATCGCGTCCAGGTCATACGGACCTGACAACGTCCGCACGGCCATCCCCCTGACGACCCTGGGCAACGTCATGTTCGCCCAAGGCCGGTTGAACAATGCCTGGAACGCCCATGCCGAAGCCCTGCGCCTGCGGAAAAACGGGCTCCCGGCCGATCATATCGACATCGCCGTTTCCCTTGGCAATCTGGCTTCGATCCAGTATGCCCGTGGACGCTTCGCCGAGGCCGACGAGCTCTACGACCGCGCCCTGGCCATCAGCGAGACGCGTTTGGGCCCGGACCACGTCGACGTGGCGCAACTTCTGCACAATATCGGTGTGGTCAGCCGCCGCCTTGGCGACCTCCGGCGGGCCGAGGCGGCGCTCCTGCGCGCCCTGGACGTGCGCGAAAAGCTATTCGGTCCAGGGAGTCCGGCCCTGAAGGAAACGCTGAAGACCCTGGCCATGGTCATGCACGACATGGGCAGACAGGACGCGGCAGACCTGTACACCCGTCGCGTGCAGGCCATGGGTGGCGAATAACCGTCCCATCGGACACGTAAAAATTTCCCGGAAACCGTCCGAATGTCTCACGCGACGTTAGACGTTTCCCTGTTTTTTCGTTACCCGTGAAATCTCGGAACCACGCGGCTACCCGCTTCTCCATCAGTTTCACGCACAGACGCTTCCAATTCAAAGAGAGGATCAGGTTAGATTTCAATGTTTGCGATCATAGGGTTACTCGTCGTCATCGGTTGCGTCACAGGCGGCTACCTCATGGGCCACGGCAATCTCAGCGTGCTGTGGCAGCCTGCAGAATTCATCATCATCCTCGGCGCGGCCATAGGAACGTTCCTCATCGCCTCGCCCATGAAGGTCATCAAGCTCACTCTTGGCGGCTTCGCCAGCGCCTTCAAGGCCAAAACGCCGGGCAAGGACGAATACCTCCAACTGCTTCGGGCCCTGTACGACCTGCTGACCCTGGCCAAGCACGAGGGCATCATCGCCCTGGAGAGCCACGCCAACAAGCCGAAGGAAAGCAGCATCTTCTCGCCCTATCCCTTCGTCGTAAAGAATCATCATCTCCTCGACTTCATCTGCGACAACGTAAAGACCTACGCCATGGCCGGCATGGAGCCCCATGAGTTCGAGTCCATCATGGACATCGACATGGACACGCACCACGAGGAAGAGTCCATCGCCTCCGGCACCATCAACAAACTCGGCGACTCCATGCCCGCCCTGGGTATCGTGGCCTGCGTCCTGGGCGTCGTCATTACCATGGGCGCCATCAACGAGCCTCCCGAAATTCTGGGAAAACATATCGGCGCGGCCCTGGTCGGAACCTTCTTCGGTATTCTCATGGCTTACGGCTTCGTGGCCCCCTTCGCCACCAACGTCGAACACCAGGTCCGGGAACAGCACACCCTGCTGAACGTGGCCAAGACCGCCATCATGTCATTTGCCCTCGGCTGGGCGCCAGCTCTGGCGCTGGAAGCGGCCCGCAGGGCGGTTCCAAGCTCGGGCCGCCCCACCTTTGAAGAACTTGAGAGCGCCGTGCGCAAGAAGTAGCCATGTCCGAAAAGAAAGCCGTCATCATCAAGAAAGTCAAAAAAGGCGGCCACGGCGGACATCACGGCGGGGCCTGGAAGATCGCCTACGCCGACTTCGTCACGGCCATGATGGCCTTCTTCCTTCTCATGTGGCTCCTGAACAACGTCAGCGAGGAAAAGAAGGAACAACTCTCCATCTACTTCAAAGAATTCTCCGTCTTCGAAGGCGTGCCCGAATCCATGAACATGGGAGCGGGCGGCAAGGCTTCCAGCGATGCCGAACTGCTGACCCCCATCCTTATGGAGGGCACCGTGGGCATGTACGCCGAAGGCAAATCCCAGGAGCAAATTCTCAAAGAGGCCATGGCCAAGGCCATCGAGGAGAAGCTCAAGGCCTACAAGGACGAACTCATCGTGGACACCTTCGACAACGGTGTGCGCATCCAGATGCTCTATGGCGAGGGCAACCCCTTCTTCGAGTCCGCCAGTTCCCAACTGACGGGTGATGCGCGCAAGGTGCTCAAGGTCATCGCCGACACCGTGCGCGACATGCCCAACCAGGTCGCCGTGGAGGGACACACCGACGCCGTGCCCCTGGGCGGCCCGAACTCCAGGTACACCAACTGGGAGCTGTCCACGGACAGGGCATCCTCAGCCAGGCTCATCCTGCAGGAATTCGGCGTGGACCCGAAGCGCATCGTTCGCGTGGCCGGATATGCGGCCACCCAGCCCCTGATCCTCGACAACCCCGAAGACCCGCGCAACCGGCGCGTCAGCATCCTGCTCTTCAACGACCCCACCCAGACCCCGCAGGACCTGCAGAACTCGACGAGCACGGCCCCGGACCCTCTCAGATCGAGCCCCCTGCCCCCCAGCACGACGGACGGCGGGACGCAGATGTTCAAGGTCTCTCCGGTGGGACCCAACGACACCATGCCGGTCACTCCGGGCCGCTGACGGAACTGGGCGGCATTGAAAAAACGAAACCCCTGCGCCGCAATGCGACACAGGGGTTTTTTCTTGCTATCTTGTGCGGGAAGCGCAGACCGCCGCGGCTCGGGCAAGGTCTGCCGGATCTCCTTTGCCCTCCTGAGTGGGGCTCAGGGACGCGTCCTCCTGCACTCCGGAGGCAGCCCTTTCGGGTCCGTTTCAGCCCTGAAGCGCGCTATGCGCCACTGGCCAGACCAAAGACCGAGTCACCACGGCCCGATGCGGGACGAGGGGACCTGGCGGGACGTTTGGACGCATCGCTCTTGCCGGAACGGCTCCGTCCGGGCCCCGGTGCCCGGCGCCCACCTTCAGCCGCACGGGGTGCCCCGGAACGGGAAGGCCTGGCCCCGCGCCCCGGGCGCGGCTGCCTGGGCTCTTCGAAAGACGAATCACTGCCGACCGTCTCGTCCTCGTAGAGAAAACCGTCCAGACGCACGCGCGGCAGCCGTTCCCGGAGGTTGCGCTCAATGGCGCGAACCTGGTCGTCATCTGCGGAGGTTACCATGGTCATGGCCTCCCCGCTGCGGTCGGCCCGACCCGTACGACCGATGCGATGCGTGTAGTTCTCGGCCGTGTCGGGAACGTCGAAATTGACGACATGGGTCACGCGCGCGCAGTCGATGCCCCGGGCCGCAATATCCGTGGCCACCATGATGCGGTACTTGCCCGTACGAAAACCTTCCAGGGCCTCCTGGCGACGGTTCTGGGACAGATTGCCCTGCAGGGATGTGGCCTGCATACCCTTCTGGTCGAGCTTGCGGGCCAGGCTCTTGGCCCGGTGCTTGGTACGGGTGAAGACAAGCACGCAATCGTATTTTTCCGCACCCAGATAGGCCTCGAGAAGAGCCAACTTCTGCCCCGGCTGCACCGGATACAGGCGATGGCGGATCTTCTCGGGCGGCGCCGTGTTGGCCACCTGCACCACAGAAGGATTCACCAGAATCCGGTCGGCAATGCCGCGAATCTCGCGCGGCATGGTCGCCGAAAAGAGCAGGTTCTGGCGCTTGGCCGGCAACTTGGCCATGATGCGACGCAGATCCGGCAGGAAGCCCATGTCGAACATGCGATCGGCTTCGTCCAGGACCAACGCGTCCAACTGGGACAGATCCACAAGCCCGCGGTTCAACAGGTCCAGCAAACGTCCCGGGCAGGCGACCAGGACGCTGGATCTGGCTGCGGCCTTGATCTGCGGGGTCTCTCCCACGCCGCCGAAAACCGCGGCGCTGCGAATGCCCGTCTGTTTGCCGAGGGAAATGAAGGTTTCATGAATCTGCAGAGCCAACTCCCGGGTAGGGGCCAGCACAAGCACGCGCACCGGACCGGTGGGCGAAACGGAGGCGTCGAGCATACGTTGGAGAAGCGGCAGGGCAAACGCCGCGGTCTTGCCCGTGCCGGTCTGGGCCAGACCGAGGACGTCCCGCCCTTCCAGCACAGGCGGGATGCCCTGCTCCTGGATGGGGGTGGGGGAAACATAACCGCAGCCGCTAATGCCGGCGAGCAAGCGCCGGTCAAGGGAAAAAGAGGAAAAATCCACAAAAGATCCTGTGGTTGGGGGAGTATCAACGACTGGCGTGATGAACAATCGAAGGCCGGACTTGCCGGAAGAACAGGAAATCTCCAAGACGAGACAATGACGGGCCGCATGCGATAAAAAGGACTCGCTGGGCTTCATGGTGCTGGTCTGCACACGCGAGAGGAAAATCCCATAAGCGCAACCGACGGGAAACGCAAAAGCTTTCGAGCGGTTATGAAAAAAGGCTGCACCGTATCCGATGCAGCCTGATTTTTCGTGGTGGGCCAACAAGGAATCGAACCTTGAACCTGCTGATTAAGAGTCAGATGCTCTACCAATTGAGCTATTGGCCCGCGCAAACGGAAGGCCTTCTTAGACAGAGGGGCCGGGGATTGTCAAACGGAAATTCGTTTTTTTATAAATCCGTATCCGTTCCGAAACACGCAAAGCAGCTCAGGCTCTGCCCAGCTTGGCCAGCAGCGTGGACAGCTGAATATTCTGCTGCAGGGGATTCTCGGCGATGGCCTCGATGTTGGCGACAATATTCGGGTCGTCCCTGCCAAAATCCGGATTCACGCTCAGGATGTCAAAGATGTAGTCGCTGGCCCGCTTGGACGTATTCTTCTGCTTGATTATCTTGGTCTGTCCGTGGGCGATGTGGTGGCAAAGCGCGGCATTGTAGAGAGCCGTGGACCAGAAATCCACATCCATCTTCGCCCCGCGCTTCTCCTCCCTGACGGCCAGAAGGGCGTAAATACCGCATGCACCGTCGGGATCGTCGAGCTTGTTCATGCGGAAGTAGGCGACCTCGCTCAACAGTGTCTTGTCCACATTCCCGTTGCGGAGCAGGGCCGTGGAATATTCCCTGGACATTTCAAAGGCTTCGTTCTCGGCACAGGTGTTGGCGATGCCGAAAACAAGTTTGGACACCCGTTCCTCGGACGTGATCTTTCGGGCCGCACTGACAGACTTGGAAAAAAATTCCCGGGCGTCCTCTTCCCTGTCCAGGGAGAGGGACAATTCACCGATCTTCGTGAAATTGGTATAATCAAGGGTGTTGATCCGGGCGAATCTCCGGAGCCAGTAAATCTCACCCCGTTTCCTGCCGGTGGCAGCACACAGGCCCGCCAGGCGTTCATAGGCCTGAAAGCTGAGCTGCTCGTCCTTGAGACCGAGGACGTAGAAATGGCCGGCCATCCTGTACTCTCCCCGGGCCAGATGCACGTCGCCGCAATACAAGAGCGACTGGTGGGTATGCTCGAATTCCGAGACAATCTTCCGGGAGATCGCCAAAGCCCGTGCATACTCCTTCTGCTCAAGACATTGTCGTCCAAGCTCAATGAGGCGGTCCAGAAAGGAGGGCTCGGCGAAGATCGAGGCAATCCGGGACTTCAGATCCTTCGGCGTGAAGGGTTTGATGAGCACGGCCCGGGCCCCCCGGGCATAGAGCAGGCTGATGAGTCCCTGATAGGCCTTGTCGACGATGGCCACGACCTTGAGTTTTCCGTGATAGTTCGAGTACAGATCGTCCAGGAGATGAAAATAGACAGCGCTGTTCTCGTTGTTGAAATCCATGATCAGCAGCGCTTCGTGGATATCCTCAAGTGAACTGCTGAAACTCTTCTGGATTTTCGGTTCCCGAAAATCGTCGGTGACAACCTGCACAAGAGGGGAAAGCCCCAGTTCGCCGACAATGGAACCGATGCTCTTCCTGATGCCCATGTCACGGCACAGGATAAAAATCTTCCCGTTGTTGCCGACGAAAGCGGCCAATGCTGACACGTTGTCCTTAGACATGATCCCCTCAAAAGTGTTTTTCCCGATGAAACATATTTTGTTTCACAAGCCAAGAAAAAAGCCTGGGCAAATATTTTAGTGCGTTATATGAATACATGATCGAATCTCACGAAAAACGTCCCATGGCGGGACAACCCGCGGGCGGTAGACACCCGGCCGGGAACCGTCTAGACAGTCCAGTTCTCCGCGCATGTGGCCTGGGCGCTCCCCCCCGGGGTACCGTTGCCAAGGGTTCCCTTCGCGGACACGTTGCAATCCAAAACATGATTTTCAGGAACACGAAATGCCATTCGATCATCTCGGTCTGCGCACGGAACTGCTCAGAGCCGTCACAAAAAAGGGCTACGAATCGCCCACCGAAATCCAGGCCCGGGCCATCCCCGTCATCCTCGGCGGCCGCGACATCCTTGCGCGCGCCCAGACCGGAACGGGCAAGACTGACGCCTTCGGCCTGCCCATTGTCGAAGTTCTGAGCGGGCGCTACGGCAACGGCCACCATCCCCGCGCCCTGGTCCTGACCCCCACCCGGGAACTCGCTCTGCAGGTCGGAGAGGTCATCAAGGCCTATGCGCGAAAAGTCTCCCTGCGCTGCACCGTCGTCTTTGGCGGCGTACGCATCGAACCACAGATCGAACGCCTGCGGCGCGGCATCGACATCCTGGTGGCCACGCCGGGACGCCTGCTGGACCTGGCCGGCCAGGACCACCTGAACCTTGCCCTCATCGAATTCCTGGTCTTCGACGAAGCCGATCGCATGCTCGACCTGGGCTTCAACCGCGAAATCTCACAGATTCTCGACCTCCTGCCCGAAGAACGCCGCACCATGCTCTTCTCGGCTACCTATACCCCCCAAATCAGGGAGTTGGCAGCACGTATGCTCAAAAACCCCGAGCACGTCGAGATCACCCCGGAGGTCCTTACGGCTGAACGCGTGGCGCAGAAGGTCCACCACGTGGAACGCGACAGAAAATTCCCCCTGCTCCTGCACCTCATCGAGCGCCACAAAGGCGGACGCATCCTCGTCTTCGCCCGCACCCGCACCTGGGCCAACCGGTTGACGGACAAGATTGCCGCCCACGGCATCAAGGTCGCGGCCCTGCACGGCAACAAGAGCCAGTCTCTGCGCAAGCGGACCCTGGCCGAATTCAAGACCGGCGAATTCGAGGTCCTTGTGGCCACGGACGTGGCCGCGCGTGGCCTGGACATCTCGAACCTGCCCCTGGTCATCAATTACGATATGCCCGGCTTCCCGGAGGAATACGTGCACCGCATCGGCCGCACGGGACGTGCAGGGCAGGACGGAGTGGCTGTATCCCTGGTGTGTCCTGCGGAACTCGACCTGCTCACGGCCATCGAAAAGGCGATGGGAAGCCGGATCCCCGTGGAGGAGGTCAAAGGCTACACCCAGGAGAGCGACATCCCCGACGGCGTGCTCTACCGTCCCGGCAACCCTGTCAGTGAAAAAAAGGCTCCGAAGGCCATCAAGAATCTGGTGGCCGACAAAACCGTGGCCAAGCTGCCCGTGCGCGGCAAGGGAACTGGCGGAAGAAAAGGCGGCACATCCTCGGGCGGGACGACGCGCAAGGGCCAGGCCGGACGCAAGGACGGTCGGCGCGACGGGTCCGAAAACAGTCCAAGGACCTCCCAAAGGCCTTCAGGCCGCGGAAGAAGACGCTCCTAGGCTTCTCGCACCATGGACAAGGTCCTCTTCTCTCTGGGCATCATTGTTTCCGGCCTGAGCCTCGGCTGGCTCGCGCGCCTGGCCGTGGACAGCGGACGGCTGCGGCTGCCCATGGAACTGACCAGACTGCGCGTGGCGCTGCAGAAGGCGGCGCTGCTGTATGTCCTGCCTCTGACATACTGCGGCGCCATCTGGAACCTCTCCCTGAAAGACGTGGAACTGGTGGCAATGCCCTTCCTGGGAGCCGCGGTCTTTCTCACGGGCGGATTCCTGGCCCTGGGCGCAGCCCGATTGCTGAAGCTCGACGCACGCCAGACCGGGGCCTTCTACTGCTGCGGCTCCTTCACCAACATCGGCGCCGTCGGCGCCATGGTCTGCCACACCTTCCTGGGCGAGGCCGGCTTCGCCCTGGTCCCGGCCTACAAACTCCTGGAGGAAGTCGTGTACTTCTCCTTCGGCTTCCCACTGGCCAGAGCCTATGCCGAAGGCGGCCGCCAGGGCGGGGGGGCCATGGCGGGCCTGCGGCGAGTGGCCAGGGACCCGTTCATCATCGTGGCCCTGTCCTCCATGCTCCTTGGAGGCGTCCTGAACCTCTCGGGCCTTGAGCGACCCGATTTCTTTCCCGTACTGACCAGCATCCTCGTGCCGGCCGGATCCCTGCTCATGCTCTTTTCCATCGGGCTGGCCATGCGCTTCACCCGCCTTGGCGGGTATTTCCGGGAATGCCTCGCCATCGTCGGCATCAAATTCGTGTGCATGCCTCTGCTGGCCACAACGGCTGCGGCCGCCCTCGGATTCGGGAGCATCCTCGACGGCACCCCCCTGAAGGTCGTACTCATCCTGTCCTCCATGCCCGTCGCCTTCACGGCCCTCATCCCGCCCTCCATCTACTTCCTCTACTTCGACCTGGCCAACGCCTGCTGGTTCGCATCCAC
>CAZQYA010000051.1:0-5447 GCA_964597325.1 uncultured Desulfovibrionaceae bacterium | reverse complement strand
TGGCCATGGCAGTCGTGCTGCCCAGGCTGTACTGGCTCATGGGCCTCTTCGGAATTCCCGCCCTCCGTGACACTGCATTTTTTTCTGCTTCCGGTGAACAGCCGCGAAAACCTTGTCGACCGGAGCTTCATGACCACCACAGCCAGAGGACCCTTCCTGCACCTTTTCCGGAGCGTTTTTCCCCTCCTCATGGTGCTCCTCGCCTTTGCCGCGGCGGTCCGGGCCGAACCCTTTGCACCACGTATCCTCATCGTCCACTCCTACCATCAGGGCAACCGCTGGACCGACAACATCGGGACAGGCCTGAACACCGTGCTTGCGATAAATGCACCGCAGGCTGAAATCTCGGTGGAATATCTGGACACCAAACGCTTCCTCCCCGAACACCTCTTCGCCACGACGAAACCGCTCTTCCGCGCCAAATACCGCGATCAAAGCTTCGACGTGATCATCACCTCCGACGACAACGCCCTGGCCCTTGTCCTGTCCCTGCGCCGAGAGCTCTTTCCGGGCACGCCAATCGTCTTCTGCGGCATCAACGACACGACCATCTACCCTCTGGGCCCCGGCAGCAACACCACCGGTGTCATCGAGGATTTCGACATAAAGGGAACCCTGGACATCGCCCTGCGCCTGCTGCCTGAGACGCGGCGCGTCTACTCCATCAACGACTCCACGGAATCGAGCCTGGCCAACATCAACCGGCTGCGCGAAATCATGCCGCAGTACAAAGACCGGGTGAGCTTCACGGAACTCTCGAACATCACGGCCGAGGAACTGGTCTCCGCCGTTCGCGACCTCCCCGATGACAGCATCATCCTGCACCTCAACTTCTTCCGGGACAGCAGCGGACACATCTTCAACTATCGCGAATCCATCGAACTCGTGGCCCAGGCAACCTCGCGCCCCATGTTCACGGCCTGGGACTGGTACATGGGACATGGCGTGGTCGGGGGGCTGGTGGTCAGCGGACACAAGCAGGGAGAGCTCTCAGCGGGCATGGCCCTGCGCATACTCCACGGAGAATCGGCCGAGGCCATTCCCGTTCTGCGCGAAAGCCCCAACGCCTACATGTTCGATTATGCCCAGCTGCAACGCTTCGGCATCAACGAAACCCTTCTGCCCGCAGCCAGCGTCGTCATCAACAAGCCCGAAACCTTCTACTACAGGCACCGCAATCTCATCTGGGGCGCCGCCGGCCTCTTCGCCTTCCTGGCGGTTATCATCTGCGTCCTGGGCGTGAACATCGCCCATCGCCGCAGGACCGAAGGCGAACTGGAGGCCATCCTCGCCAACTCCCTGGTGGGCATCATCTTCCTCAAGAAGGGTCGCCGCATCGCCAAAGTCAACCAGCGCATCCGTGACATCCTGGGGTACGAACACGGAGAACTGTCGGGACATGACGCATCGGTCCTGCATCTCTCGAAGCGAGCCGCGGACAGATTCGGGGAGCTCTATTACGAACGACTCCGGCGCAAGGAGCTCATCCATGTGGAGGTCCGCCTGCGGCGCAAAGACGGCAGCCCGGGATGGTGTCTAATCTCCGGCAAGGCTCTGGAACCGCCAGTCCTGGACAAAGGCGTCATCTGGGTGCTGGACGACATCAGCGACCGCAAGGCCGCGGAAAAAGCCCTGCGCCAATCGCGCCGGGAACTGGAACAGCGCGTGGAGGACCGCACCGCCGCCCTGTCGTCGGCCAACCAGAGCCTGCTGCGGGAGATCCAGGAGCACAAACGCACCCTGGAAATGCTCGAAGGCCATCAGAAGCGCTACTACCGCAACCTGCAGGCCATCTTCGACAGCCTCCCCGACGCCATCGTGACCGTGGACACCCAGATGCGCATCATCGAGGCCAACGAATCCTTCGTCAGCCACTGCGGCCAGTCGCGCGTGCGGCTGCTGCGCAGTCACCTGACGGACACCGGCCTGCCCTGCGTCGCGGCAAGTCTGAGCATGATCCAGCAGACCATCTCCACAGGCAAGGCCGTGACCGAACGACGGGTACACTGCGGCGACGGCGAGCAGGGCGGAGCAACGTTCATTCTGAGCACCGCCCCGTTCCTCGACCACGAGGGCACCATCTCGGGCGCCGTCCTTGAAGTGCGCGACATCAGCCGCCTCGTGGAACTGGAAAACAAACTTCACGAGCGCTCGCGCTTCGGCAATCTCATCGGCGCCAGCGAACCCATGCAGCGCGTCTTCTCGGCCATCGAGAAATTCATGGACTACGACGCAACGGTGCTGGTCCAGGGCGAATCCGGCACGGGCAAGGAACTCGTGGCCGAGGCCATCCACTACGGCGGGCAGAACAAGGACGGCCCCTTCGTCAAGGTCAACTGCTCGGCCCTGCCCGAGACACTCCTGGAGAGCGAACTCTTCGGCCACGTCCGCGGCGCCTTCACCGGGGCGGTCCGGGACAAGGTCGGCCGGTTCGAAGCGGCCGAGGACGGCACCATCTTCCTGGACGAGATCGGGGACATCTCGCCGGCCATCCAGCTCAAACTGCTGCGCTTCCTGGGGCAAAAGGAATTCGAACGCGTGGGCGAAAGCAGGACGCGCAAGGCCAACGTGCGTGTCATCACCGCCACCAACGTGGATCTGGCCGAAAAGGTCCGCCAGGGGCAATTCCGTGAGGACCTCTACTACCGCCTCAAGGTCATGGTCGTGAACATGCCGGCCCTGCGCCACCGCGGATCCGACATCGCCCTGCTGGCCGAACATTTCGTCGAAATGTACGGAAAACGCTTTCGCAAGGAAATTCGGGGTTTCGAACCCGAATCCATGAACACCCTCATGTGCTACAACTGGCCCGGAAATGTCCGGGAACTGAAACACGTCATCGAACACGCCTGCATCATCTGCCCCGAAGGCGCCATCCGCGTCGAGCACCTCCCTCCCGACGTCATGACCTCCCGGTCAAGCCCGGCCCATGCTCCACGCAACACGTCGCCGCGCCAGAACGAGGGCGTCCTGACGCGGGAAAGCCTGGTGGAAGCCCTGGACGGCGTCCGCTGGAACAAGAGCAAAGCTGCCAGACTCCTGGGCGTCAGCCGCACCACCCTCTACCGCAAAATGAACGAATTCGGCCTCGCCTGATCCCCGCCTCAAGACAATATGTTACACTTTGTTCATGACAAGATGTAACATATTACACTTTTTTTCCGGCACACTCTCCCTACAATTTTGAAGATTCCTTCATCCGCAACACCTTGAATTTCCCAGCTTCCCCCGCTTCGAAACACGCCTGCTGAAGGATCGGCACACCCGTTGCTCATGCGCTGATGTGACATTCGCATGTCACACGATGAAGGCCGGGTTCCGATTCATCCCACATTTTATCCGTTCTGGAGGAATGCATGAAAAAACTCTTGTTGATCTGTCTCATCCTGCTCGTCGCGGCGCCCGTCGCCATGGCCAAGAAATACCCCAAAAGAGACATCACCAACGTGGTGGTCTGGGGTGCAGGCGGCGGAACCGATGTGTGCAACCGCGTCGTGTCGGCTGAGATGGCGGAAATCCTCGGCGTGAACATCAATGTGGTCAACAAACCCGGCGGCGTGGCCGGCTCCCTGGGCATGGCCGAAGCATACTCCATGAAGCACGACGGCTACACCATCTGCGGCCTGTCCGAATCCTGCGTCACCGCAGGCGTGCAGGGCGGTTGGGACAAGAAAATGGACGTCTGGTACCCCTTCATCGTGGCCGGATCCCCGGACGTCATATCCGTGACCCCCGATTCCCCCTACAAGACCCTGAAGGAACTCCTTGACGCCGCCAAGGCCGCGCCCAAGACCATCAAGGCTGGCGCAGGCGGCTCGGGCTCCATCCACCACCCGAACCTGCTGGCCCTGGACAAGGGCTCCGGCCCTGCCCTCAACTTCCTCCCTTATCCTGGCTCCGCACCCAGCCAGAACGCGGCCATGACCGGTGAAATCAGCTGCGTGGTCACCTCCGTTGCCGAACAGGCTCAGCTTATCCGCGGCGGCAAGCTGCGCCCCCTGGCCATGCTGACCCCCGACGGTTTCGCTCTCGACGCCATCAGCATCCCCTCCGCCTTCACCGACTACCCCGGCCTGTCCGAATACCTGCCCATCATGCAGGCCATCGGCATGGCTGTCCCGGCCGACGTGCCCGACGACGTCAAGGCGACCCTTTCCGACGCCTTCACCAAGGCGCTGGCTACCGACAAGGTCCAGCAGTGGGCCAAGGACAACTACTACGTCATCAACGGCAAGACCGGCGCCGAGGCAAGCAAGGAATTCGCCAAGCTCGAATCCCTGTTCGCCTGGACCCTGTTCGAACTGAACACGACCAAGGTCAGCCCCGAAGCCCTGGGCATACCCAAACCCTAACGGCAGTCCCTCTCCCGGCGGCTCCAGCCGCCGGGAGGAAATCCCGGAGAACGATCCATGGAAGACAAGAACATCCGGCTGCGGGGCATCGATTTCTACTGCGGAATCGCCATCATGCTCTTTGGCGCCTTCGTGCTCTATGAAGGGTTCGGCATGCCCCTCAAGGATTCCTGGGGCGGCGTCAGCAACGTCTGGTACGTCTCGCCGGCACTCTCACCGATCTTTGTCGGCGCGGGCATGATCCTTCTCGGCGCCCTGCTCTGTTCCATCGGTCTTCGCGATGCCGGAAGCGCGGAAATCCGGCGAGTCCTGCGCATCGCCGTCGAACCGGACACCCTGCTGTCCATGCCGGCCCAACGTTTCCTCGCAGCGGCCGCCATCCCGGCCGTATTCATCTACATCCTGATCCCCAGGGTCGATTTCTGCATTGCATCCGTCCTGTTCCTGTGGTCGTACATGATGCTTTTCTACCTGGTCGATGTTGAAGGGTTCAGGAAACTGCGCGCCACTTTCGCACTCGGCTCCGGGCTTCTCTGCGTGGCCGTCCCCCTTATTACGTCATTGCAAAGCGATGCCGCTCAAACGGGCGTCGACCTGCTCACCCTGGCCTGCACTGTCGTTTTCGTCCTCCGCGCCCGCCAGGTGATCTCCGCCCACGGGTCAGGAGCGGCATTCGGACGAGTCCTGGCCCTGTGCATCGCCGCGTCCCTGATCCTCGCCATATGCTTCAGGTTCTTCCTTCTGGTGCCGCTGCCCACTGAAGGCACCATCATCGAATTCATGGACCGCATCCGCTACAACGAATTCTAACGCCACCGGAGACCGTACATGTTCATCCTGGAGAGACTGGGAACCTTTTTCGGCATTCTCGCCCAGATGGCGGTCAGTCCCTTGGACATCGCCCTGCTCTTCTCGTGCATCCTGCTCGGCATCGTCTTCGGGGCCCTTCCTGGACTCACGGCCACCCTGGGCGTCGCCCTGCTGACCACCCTGACCTACGGCATGGACACCGACGTGGCACTGATCGCCCTGCTGGCCATGTACGTTGGAGCCGTCTACGGAGGATCCTACGCCTCCATCCTCATCAACATCCCC
>CAZQYA010000050.1:0-18038 GCA_964597325.1 uncultured Desulfovibrionaceae bacterium | reverse complement strand
CAAGGCCGCTTCAGATAAAGGAGAAAATCATGAACATCATCCAGAAGATTGAAAACGAGCACCTGCGTGCCGACCATCCCCGTGTTCGGGCCGGCGACACGGTCAATGTGCATACCCGCATTATCGAAGGCGAGAAGGAACGCATCCAGGTCTTCCAGGGTGTTGTCCTGCGCCTGAAAAGAGGCACCACCGACAGCACCTTCATCGTGCGCAAGGTTTCCGACGGCGTCGGCGTGGAGCGCATCTTCCCCCTGCACGCCCCGACCATTGACCTCATCGAGGTCGTGTCCGAAGGCGTGGTGCGTCAGAGCCGCATTTACTACCTGCGTAACCTCCGCGGCAAGGCTGCCCGCATCAAGACCAAGAGAGCCTGGTAGGTCGCATTGCTCAGCCAGCAGGGCTGTCTCCGGGTGCCGGACGGGCTTCGGGCCGGCATCGACGAAGCCGGCCGGGGATGCCTGGCCGGTCCGGTCGTGGCGGGTGCCGTTATCCTGCCCCCTGAATACGACCTCCCGGGACTGACCGATTCCAAGAAGCTTACTCCGCGACGTCGCGCGGAACTTGCACAAGCCATCAAGGCCCAGGCAGTGTCCTGGGCCTTAGGTTTTTCCTGGCCCCCGGAAATCGACAGGATCAACATCCTCCAGAGCACCCTCGCGGCCATGTCGCGCGCTCTGGATGCCCTGCAGGTCCGCCCCGACGTGGTGCTGGTCGACGGTAACCGCGCCTTTGCCGCCTCCGTGCCGCTTCGGACGGTGGTGGGGGGGGATGCCATTCACCCCTGTATTTCGGCCGCCTCCATCCTGGCCAAGACATTCCGGGACGAACTGCTCGAATTCATGGACGCGCGTTATCCGGGATACGGGTTGGCCGTTCACAAGGGCTACGGGACCCGGGAGCATCTCGAGGCGCTGGGCAGGCTCGGCCCGAGTCCCGCCCACCGCAGGACGTTCCGGGGCGTGCGCCCCGAACCGCGGCAGAGGACGCTGTGCCTGCCCGGCATCTGATCATCGGGAAGGAGGGCGAGGAACTGGCCGCGGCCTTTCTCGTCGAGAAGGGCTTCCGTGTCGTGGACCGCAATTTTCGGTGCGCAGGCGGAGAGATCGACATTGTCTGTGAAGACGGGAAGAGCCTGGTCTTTGTTGAGGTCAAGACGCGTTCCCGCGCTACGCGCGGCGAGCCCGGCGAAGCCGTTGGGCCGGCCAAGAAGAAGCGGCTGGTCAAAGCCGCTTCCCTGTATCTGAGCCGCCGTAGGGCCTGGAGCAGGCCATGTCGGTTCGATCTTGTCGGAGTGCTTTTTCTGGACGGGGAAACCCTCGTCGAACACTGGGAGGATATCATCGATGTTCGGGACGGTCTGGATCGTGGCCACGCCTCTTGGCAACCTTGGTGATTTTTCCCCCAGGGCGCGCCAGACCCTGGAGGCCGTGGATATTATCCTTGCCGAGGACACACGCAGAGCCGGGCACCTCCTGCAGTTGGCCGGCATAACGGGAAAGCGTCTTTTGAGCCTGCACGAGCACAATGAAAACGCCCGGATCGACGAGATCCTCGAACTGCTCGCCGGGGGGACGGACGCGGCTGTGGTTTCCGATGCGGGTACGCCGCTCATCGCCGACCCCGGGTACCGCCTCGTTGCGGCCTGCCGCAGGGCCGGTGTCCGTGTTGTCCCCGTGCCCGGTCCGTGTGCGCCTATCGCAGCCCTCATGGCCAGTGGTCTTCCTCCCTATCCCTTTGTCTTTTTGGGTTTTCCGCCCCGCAAGTCCGGTGAGGCCAGGTCCCTGTTTGGGGTCTATGCGCAGGTTCCGGCCACTCTTGTTTTTTTTGAGAGAAAGAACAGGGTCGCGTTCACATTGGAACTTCTTCACGAGGTTCTCGGGGAGAGGGAATTCTGCATTGCTCGGGAATTGACCAAGAAACATGAGCAGTTTATCAACGGAAGGCTCGGTCAGGCACCGGAGACAGAGGGCGAGCTTCTGGGGGAGGTGACGGTCGTCATCGGCCCCCCCGAGGAAATCACCCCCACGGAAGAGGCAGAGGTGTTGCGGCTGGTCAGGGACAAGGTCCGCGAAGGCATGCGTTCCAAGGACGCCGCCCGCGCCGTGCGCGGGATGACGCAGGGCTGGTCGGTCAAACGGATTTACGAGCTGATGGTAGAACAGGACGCCACGTGAGGTTGGATACGCGCATCTTGTTGCAGGTTTACCTGCGCACCTACATGGTCGGGGCCACGTTCAACACCCGGGGCATGCAGAATGTCGGCCTGGCCTTCATCATGGAGCCGGGACTCCGTTCCCTGTACGCTGACGATCCGGCGGCCCTGCAGCGCGCCCGCAGCAGGTACCTGAAGCATTACAATACCCATCCGTACTGGACACCCCTGCTGGCCGGCATATTTCTCTCCATGGAAAGGAAGATCGCATCGGGCATGCTCGCGGCCGACATTCTTCCGAAGCTCCGCTCCACGACCGTCTACACACTTTCCGCCCTCGGGGATTCGTTTTTCGGCGGCAGCTTTCTGGTCACGTGGTCCCTCGTCGGGGTCAATCTGGCCGCTGCGGGAAATATCGCCCTCCTGGCCATCTGGCTTCTGTTCTGTCTGGCGGCTCTGCAACTCTTCAAGATCTTTACCTTTGGACGCGGCTATGCCCAGGGTCTGGCCTTTCTCCAGCGTCTGAAGTCCTGGGGCCTCATCAACTGGGGGCGGAGGCTCAAGCTGGTCAACGCCGTTCTTCTGGCCCTGTTTGTTCTTCAGGTCGCGCCCCAGAAGGGGGTGTGGCTTGCAGCCTGGGCCGGTCTGGCTGTCCTTTTGGCAGTTTGCGGCATGTTGCGGTCCAGGGATCGTGCCCTGATTCTGGCGGTTCTGGTGCTGGGCGGCCTGTTCGCCCCTTGGGACAAAATTCTTTCTTTTGTATCCATGTAGGTGACGCATATGGACGACGTGCAGGAAAAGACGATCCGGGTTGGCAACAGCCTTGGCCTCCACGCCCGGCCCGCGGGTAAGATTTCCCAGGAGGCCCAGCGCTACGCAGCAACCATCACGGTGCACTCAAGCGAGAGCGAGGCCGATGCCAAGTCCATTTTGGACCTTTTGTCCCTGGCCGCACCCCAGGGTACGGAACTCAAACTGCGTGCCCATGGCCCCGACGCGGCTCAGGCCATCATCAGCCTGACGCGCCTTTTTGAAGATATGTTCAGAGAGGATTGTTGATGCCCTCCCGCACGCTTTTCGGCATTCCGGTTTCCGCAGGCATCGCCATCGGCAGGGCGTATTTCCTGAACAAGAGCCATTTTTCCGGCACAGCCCGCCAGACTTTGAACGACGAGGATGTGCCTCGCGAGATGGAGCGCCTGCGATGTGCTTTTGACGCCGCCCTGCAGGATCTGGAGCGGATTCTGAGCGTGGTGCCCGAGGATCTCAAGGAGCACGCTGCCATCATCGAATCCCACCTCATGATGCTGAGAGATCAGAAATTCAGGAAGAGGGCTTTTGATCACATCGAGCAGACCAAGGTCAACGCCGAATGGGCCCTGGAGAAAGCCGTCGGAGATTTGCAGGAGATTTTTTCGGCCATCGCCGATGAGTACCTGCGGCAGCGCATCCAGGATGTCCGCCTGGTCGCCGAGCGTGTTCTGGGCAAGCTGGTTGGTGGGGCAGGAGGCCTTACGGCCATCACCCACAGGGCGATCCTCCTGGCTCACGATCTCTCTCCGGCCGATACCATCGAACTGGACGTCAACAAGATCATGGCTTTTGCCACGGCCCAGGGTGGAAAGACCTCCCACGCGGGCATTCTTGCCAGATCTCTGCAGATTCCGGCAGTGGTCGGCGTGGAAGGTCTCGGTGACGACCTGGCCGAAGGCACTATCATCATCCTCGACGGGTTTCACGGTCGCATCATCCTCGACCCCGACGAGGAGGAGCTGGCCAGGTATACGGATCTGCAGACCCAGTTCGAGAGCTACTCCGCGACCATCATGCGGTCCTGTCACCTTCCCGCCGAGACCATCGACGGCTACAGGGTACAGGTCCTGGCGAACATCGAGCTTTTCGAAGAAGTCGTGGCGGTCAACGACAACGGCGGGGAAGGAGTGGGGCTCTACCGCTCGGAGTACAGCTATCTGAGTCGCGACGGAGTGCCCAGTGAGGAGGAGCTGACCGAGATCTACATGGACATGGCCTCGCTGGTGGCACCCCGGAAGCTTGTCATCCGCACGCTGGACGTGGGCGCGGACAAGCTCATGCGTCAGCAGACCGTTGGCGAACCCAATCCCGCCCTGGGCCTGCGGGCCATACGCTACTGCCTGCGGCACAGGGACGTGTTCCGTACGCAGTTGCGGGCCATCCTCAAGGCCAGCGTCCTGGGCAACGTGTCCATCATGTTTCCCATGATTTCCGGGCTGCAGGAGCTCGTCGAAGTCAAGAAGTTCTACCGCGAGGTCCAGCGGGAGATGTTCGCAGAGGGCATCTGTTTTCGCGAGGACATGCCCATGGGTATCATGGTCGAAGTGCCGAGCGCCGTCATTACTGCCGACTTCCTGGCCAGGGAGGTCGATTTCTTCAGCATCGGCACCAACGACCTGATCCAGTACTCTCTGGGCATCGACCGTACCAACAAGGACGTGTCCTACCTGTACCAGCCTTTGCATCCGGCCATCGTACGTTCCATCAAGTGGGTCGTGGATTCGGCGCACCGGGCGGGCATCGAGGTCTGCCTGTGCGGCGAACTGGCGGCAGATCCTTTCTGTATCCCCGTGCTCATGGGCATGCAGGTGGACTCCATCAGCCTCGGGCCCCACGCCATTCCGGGCATCAAACGTATCGTCCGACAGACCTCCATGGAGGAGTGCAGCGCCCTCTTAAAGCAGGTCATGACCAGCCATTCCGTGGCTCGGAACAACAAGCTCGTCCGGGAGATGATTTTTCGCCGTTTTCCCGAGGAACTCATGTTTTACTCCTCCCTCGTGGACGAATAGCCTTCAATTTCAAGGAATTTCCCATGTGCGCCAAGCCAGCAGGCATCAAGATCATCGCGGCCAACCGCAAGGCCCGCCATTTTTTCGAACTTCTCGACTTCATCGAAGCCGGCATCATGCTGACCGGTTCCGAGGTCAAGTCCCTGCGTGAAGGCAGGGTCAACTTCATGGATGGATATGTGCGCATGACCAACGGGGAGGCATATCTCACGGGTGTGCATATTTCGCCCTACGCCAACGCGGGCTATGCCCAGCATGACCCGGACCGCGAGCGCAAGCTGCTCATGCACCGTCATGAAATACACAACCTCAAGGCCAAGATGGAGCAGAAGGGGCTGACCCTGGTCCCGACGAAGATGTATTTCAAAGACGGCAAGATCAAGGTTGAGCTGGCCCTGGCCAAGGGCAAGAAGGTTCACGACAGGCGCGAGGACCTCAAGCAGCGGGCCGTGAACAGGGATACGGAACGGGAGATGAACAGGTTCTAGGCCCGGAACCCTTCCAGATATTCGTCCACCGTCAGGCAGGCCATGCCGGCGTCCCGGATGTCCCGGATGTTGGCATGATGGATGTCCTGCGTGCGGGACGAGGATGCGTCCGTCAGCAGCGTCATGCGGTAGCCCAGGCTCAGGCCGTCGAAGAGCGTGGCGCGCAGGCAGAAGGGCAGTTGAGTGCCTGTAACTGCAAGGTGCGTGATTTCCCTGCGGCGCAGGATCAGGTCCAGTTCCGTGAACATGAAGGCGCTAAACCGCGGTTTGACAATGCGGTATTCGCCCTCCTCAGGCTCAAGTCCGGGGACGATGCGAGCGCCCTGGGTTCCCGGGACGACCATGTTTTTTTCTCTGAGGGCTTCGAGACGCGTGATCTCGACGTCCGAACCGTCGGCGCGGTATTCGCGCACGATGTGAAATATCGGCAGCCCCGCCTCCCTGAAGCGCAGCAGAACGCGGCGAATGGACGGGATGGTGGCATGGGCGTCGGGCACTTCGCAGGACCCGCCTGGAACAGCGAAATCGTGCTGCATGTCGATGATGAGCAGGGCGTGGTTCATGGCATCCTTCTTGCGGTTGTCATTGTTTCGAATCTGCCCTAGTGCGTGAACGCGGGCAGGCGCCTGCGACCCTAGCCGGAGCCCCGATGCCCGGCAAGAATCTTTGTATCCCCAGGACCAACGAGTCCGGAGTATTCATGATCGGTTATTTGTCCAAGAAGATATTCGGTTCCAGAAACGACAGATTTCTCAAGACTCTGCGCCCCGCCGTGGAGCAGATCAACGCCCTCGAGCCGCAGATGCAGGCCCTGTCCGATACCGACTTTCCGGCGCGGCTGGCCGCCTGGCGCGAGGAAGTGGCCGGCGGGCGTGAACTCGACTCCCTCCTGCCGGAAGTCTTTGCCCTGACCCGCGAGGCAAGCCAGCGGGTGCTCGGCATGCGTCACTACGACGTGCAGCTCATGGGCGGCATGATCCTGCACCAGGGCAAGATCGCGGAAATGAAAACAGGTGAAGGCAAGACCCTGGTCGCCACTCTGGCCGTGGTCCTCAACGCCCTCTCCGGCAAGGGCGTACACGTGGTCACGGTCAACGACTATCTGGCCAATCGAGATGCGGCCTGGATGGGAGAGCTCTATACGTTCCTGGGCCTCTCGGTGGGCGTTATCGTGCACGGCCTGAGCGATGCCGAGCGTCAGGCCGCATACGGTTCCGACGTTACCTACGGCACCAACAACGAGTTCGGCTTCGACTACCTGCGCGACAACATGAAGTTTTACAGGCATCAGCTCGTGCAGCGGCCACTCAACTTCGCCATCGTGGACGAAGTCGACTCCATCCTTATCGATGAAGCCCGTACTCCGCTCATTATCTCCGGTCCCGGTGAAAAGTCGACCTCCCTCTATGGACGCATCAACGGCATCGTGCCCAAGCTTGTGCGCGACGAGCATTTCACCATCGATGAGAAGGCACGCACCGTGGTCCTCACGGACGAGGGCGTGGTCCACTGCGAAGAAATCCTGAACGTCGGCAATCTTTTCGATCCGGCCAACATCACCCTGCAGCACCACATTCTGCAGGCGCTGCGAGCCCATTTTCTCTTTACGCGCGACGACCACTACATCGTCAAGGACGGTCAGGTCGTCATTGTCGACGAATTCACCGGACGCCTCATGCCCGGCCGGCGCTTCAGCGACGGCCTGCATCAGGCCCTGGAAGCCAAGGAGGGAGTCAAGGTCGAGGCCGAGAATCAGACCCTGGCAAGCATCACCTTCCAGAACTTTTTCCGTATGTACCAGAAGCTGTCCGGCATGACCGGTACCGCCGACACCGAAGCCGTGGAGTTTCAGCAGATCTACAACCTCGAAGTTATCGTGGCTCCGCCGAACAAGCCGATGGTCCGTAAGGATTTTCCCGATGTCATCCTCAAGACCCAGCAGGAAAAGTTCGATGCCATCGTCGAGGAGATCCGTGAACTGCACACCAAGGGTCAGCCCGTCCTGGTGGGCACGACCTCCATTGAAAAGTCCGAGCATATATCCACGTTGCTCAAGAAGAAGCGCGTGCCTCACGAGATCCTGAACGCCAAGCAGCACGAGAAGGAAGCCGAAATTGTGGCCATGGCCGGACAGAAAGGGCGCGTGACCATCGCCACCAACATGGCTGGTCGCGGAACGGATATCGTCTTGGGCGAAGGCGTACGCGAACTGGGTGGCCTGCACATCCTGGGCTCCGAGCGCCACGAGAGTCGGCGTATCGACAACCAGCTGCGCGGACGTTCCGGACGCCAGGGCGACCCGGGTTCTTCCCGTTTTTACCTGGCCCTCGACGACACACTCATGCGTCTCTTTGGATCCGAGCGCATCGCCGGCATCATGGAGAAGCTCGGCCTGGAAGACGGTCAGACCATCGAGAATCCGCTTATCAGCCGCTCCATCGAGAACGCTCAGAAGCGCGTTGAAGGACACAACTTCGAGATACGTAAACAGCTCCTGGACTACGACAACGTCATGAACCAGCAGCGCGAGGTCATCTATTCCCTGCGCCGGGATTTCATGACCACCGAAGACCTCCAGCCCACCGTGGAAGAGTTCGTCGACGACCTGCTGACCGAAATCTACGAGCCCATGGACAACAAGAAGGGGCGCGACGAGTCCCCTGACGAACTCAAGGCCATGGTGCGTTCCAAGCTGGATGAAATCTTTGCCATGGAGCGCAAGATCGAACCAGGGAAGTACGTGGAGAAGGATGATGCCCGATCCGCCGTATTTTCGGTCCTGGAAGAGCACAAGGAGTCCGCTCCGGACCAGTACCAGGAGGTGCTGCGTTTCTTCCTGCTCGATGCCCTGGATCGCAACTGGAAGGATCACCTGCTTCAGATGGACTACCTCAAGGAAGGGATCGGCCTGCGCGGCTACGCCCAGCGCGACCCCAAGCAGGAATACAAGCGCGAAGGTTTCGAACTCTTCGAGGACCTGCTCTTCCGCATCCGTGAAAACACCTTGAAGGCCCTCATGCACCTGCGCATTGAGATCGTCCGTCAGGAGGAGCTCAAGCACGAGGAGCAGGAGGACGTCAAATACGCGGGCAGCGGAGACGCCGCCCCCGACAAAAAGCCCGACACAGTGCGCCGCGCCGACCCCAAGGTCGGCCGCAACGACCCCTGCCCATGCGGCAGCGGACAAAAATACAAGAAGTGCTGCGGCAAGCAGGGCTGACAGGAAAACCCCGGTGAGAGCCGGGGTTTTCGTTTGTGGGGAGGAGGGAAGAAGTGCCTCCGGCGGGCAGGGGACGCGTTCCCTGCACCCCGGTCAGGGGGGAGGATGGTTTGACGGAGCCGGTTTGGCACAAGGGGATGGATCCCACGAGTTGTGTGCGTCAAGTTCTGCAATTTTCCACGGCATGACGGGTAACCTCGAGCGGTTCGGCGTGGTCCGGGCAACGCTCCGCAGCCTGCCAAAGCGAAAGGCCGGGAAGCATTACGAGGCCCGCGAAGGAGTTCCGGCAGGCCGTGCCCGGACCACGCCGAACCGCGCCAACCGCCCAAAGCACCTCTTATCCAAACCGCGCTGACTCGCGCCTTCGGAACCCTTCATCAAAGCAATCCCGGTCAGCCAGCACCACACCCTGCATCCCGACCACGTATAGCCTGGCCAGGGTCCTTTGTCGGTGGGGGATGAAAAAAAAGGCGGGCCAGGGATTATACTCCCCGGCCCGCGCCGTTTTGCTTTGCTCTTTAGATCGAGTCTACTTGCCGGTCCACTTCTTCACGGTGTCCGGGTATTCCTTCAGGAAACGCTCGGCGTTTTCCTCGGGGGAGCCGCCTTCCTGGTTCCAGGCCATGACCATCTGCAACTGGCTCGGGGAATCCCATTTGAAGTTGGAGAAGAATTCGTAGACTTCAGGCATGTCCTTATCCAGGCCCTTGCGCACGATGCCCTCGATCTGCTCTTCACCACCGAGGATGCCCTTGGGATCCTTCAGGTACTTCAGTTCCCACTTGCCGAACATCCAGTGGGGGGACCAGGCCGTCACGACGACCCACTCGTTGTTCTTGATGGCGTTGTCCAGAGCCGCGGTCATGGTTGCACCGCTGCCTTCCATGAGTTCGAGCTTCAGGCCGTATTCCTTGATGACGTCCTCGGAGAGCTTCATGAGGCCGGCGCCGGGATCGATGCCGATGATCTTGCCGTCGAACTTGTCGGCGTTGGCGTTGAGCTCCTCAATGGAGTCGATGGTCACGTAGGCAGGCACGGCCCAGCCGAGCTTGGCGCCGCCGGAGATGACGGAAACCTTTTCAACGTTGTCCTTGACCTTGGCGTAGTAGTCGGCGTGGGTGACGGGCAGCCAGGCCGTGACCATGGCGTCAACGTCGCCCGTGCCCAGGGCCTGCCACATGGCGGCGGCGGCCACGGGGAGGGTCTCGACTTCATAACCCATGGATTCCAAGGCGGCCTTGGCGGTCATGGTGCTGGCCGTGGCGCAATCCCATTCCACGTAGGCGATGCGGACTTTGCCTTTGCCCGCCAGGGCGGGGACAGCAATGAGCATGAGGCATGCCAGAGTAAGTAGAATTTTTTTCATGGGAATCTCCTTGTGGTTGTTATTTATCTTTGCGGGTGCCGAGTTTCTGCAGCACCCGGTCCAGGATCATGGCAACGATGACGATGGCTATGCCGGCCTCGAAGCCGCGACCCATCTGCAGGCGTTGGATGGCCTTCCACACTTCGCCGCCAAGGCCCTTGGCGCCGATCATGGCTGCGATGACGACCATGGACAGGGCCAGCATGACCGTCTGGTTGATGCCGGCCATGATGGTCGGCGCTGCCTGGGGAAGGTCGAGTTTCTCGAGGCGCTGCATGCGCGTCGCGCCGAAATCCGTGGAGCACTCCACGAGTTCCGTGGGAATCTGGCGAATCCCGAGGCAGGTGAAGCGGATGGCCGGCGGCATGGAAAAAATGACCGTGGAAAAGATGGCGGCAGTTTTTCCGAGCCCGAAAAAGGGAATGGCCGGAATCAGATAGACGAAGGCCGGCATGGTCTGCATCACGTCCAGGACGGGCATGACGATCTGATACATGCGCTTGCTGATGGCCGAAAGGATGCCCAGCGGCACGCCGATGGCGATGGCGCACAGCGTGGCTACCAGAACCAGTGCGATGGTACTGACCGTGGCCGTCCACAGACCCATGTTCCAGATCAGGGCCAGACCGATGGCGCTGCCGATGGTCAGCCTGCGCTCCTTGGTCAGAAGCCAGACGGCTCCGCCGGTCAGGAGGATGAAGATGGGGATGGGGATCAGGAGTAGGGCATGCTCCATTCCACCCAGCATCGCCTCAATGACGCTTGCGCTGGCCTTGGTGATGAACGAAAGGTGTTTGACCAGGAAATCGATGCCGCCTTCGATGACTTCGCCTATGGGCAGTCTAAACTGGTTCATGCGGCACCTCCCCGTTCAGCCAGAGCCGCGACCAGGGTGCCGCGAACGATGACCCCTTTGAATCTGTTGTTTTCGTCGACCACGGCCAAGGGATACGGCAGGTCGGCCATAATGTTGAAGAGGTCCTGGGCCGGCGAGTCGGGATAGACGGTTTTGATGTCCGTGCAGACGGCCTCGGAAATCTTTTCATCCCCTCTGGCTGCCAGGGCGGCGGCTTCGTCAGCGGAAACGATGCCAACCAACTGGTGGTTGTGGTCGACCACGAAGAGATGGGCGATGTTGTGCTTGCGCATCTTGCGCAGGCACGCCCTGGGTCCGTCGGTACGCAGGTAGGCCACGGCCTCGCTGCGTTTCATGACCGTTTCGGCGGTCAGTACCTTGGTGATGTCCACGTCCTCCACGAAGCGGGCCACGTATTCGGTAGCCGGGGAGGTCAGAATCTGCTCGGGCGTCCCGATCTGTACGATGGCGCCGTCTTTCATGAGGATGATGCGATCACCAAGCTTCAGGGCTTCGTCCAGATCATGGGAGATGAAGACGATGGTTTTGTGCATCTTTTCCTGCAGATTGATGAGTTCATCCTGCATGTCCCTGCGGATAAGGGGATCGAGAGCACTGAAGGCTTCGTCCATGAGCAGGATGTCGGGGCTCAGGGCCAGGGCTCTGGCGAGACCCACGCGCTGCTGCATACCGCCGGAAAGCTGCCGGGGATAGGAGTCCCCCCAGCCTTCCAGTCCAACCATGGCGAGGGCTTCGTCGGCCAGCTTGAGCCGTTCTTCCCGTTCCATGCCCTGAATCTCAAGGCCGAGGGCCGCATTTTCCCGTACGGTACGGTGCGGGAAAAGGGCGAAATTCTGGAAGACCATGCCCATCTTGCGCTGGCGAAGTTGTCTGAGTTCGTCGTCGCCCATGGTCAGGACGTCCGATCCGTCGATGAGGATTTTGCCCGCTGTAGGCATGATGAGGCGGTTGAGGCAGCGTACGAGGGTGGATTTCCCGCTGCCGGAGAGGCCCATGACGACCACGATTTCGCCTTCTTCGACCTTGAAGGAGGCGTTGTCCACGCCTACTCCATGGCGGATGTCGGCCATGATTTCGTCCTTGGTCTTGCCCTGGGAAAGCAGATGCATGGCTTTCTTGGGGTGAGGCCCGAAAATTTTGTACAATCCTTCCACTTCTATTTTAGCCATTAAAGCTCCTTGGCTCCTGGTTAGCGAGAGGCTGTCTCGTTTGAGGCAGACCTTTTTTCAGCATTCAGTAGAATAGGGGAAAAGCAGAGGGGGGCAAGGGGATAAAACGGGGATATATCGGGTATGTCTATATACCCGACGTGTCAGAGCGGCGGGTGCTGCTGCAGGAAAGCTGAGAGGGAGACAGGGCCACCTTTCAGGCCGAGTTTGCGACGGATGTTTTTGCGGTGGGTCTGCAGGGTTTCGAAGGAGATTCCCAGTTGTTCGGCGATGGCCCTGCCCTGCCAACTCTGCTGGATGAGACGGCATATGTCCATTTCACGTGGCGTCAGCAGCGCGAAGAGGTTTTCCGACTCGGAGGAGGCCTCGACCATGTCGGCGATCCTTTCTTCCAGAGCCGATCGGTAAGCCTGCCGAACCAGCTGTGAATCCTCCTGGACAATGCGCTCGATGGTGGGCAGCACACCTTCCCGGATCTGTTGCGCCAGTTCGTCCTTGAGCTCCTGCCGTTCCTCCTCCACGTTGCGCAGAACCTGTTTGAGGGCGGTGTTCATATCTTCGACCTGCATGCGGCTTTTAGCCAAATCGCGTTCAAGGGCCAGGTGTTTTCGCAGGTCCTCCAGAATGAACTGAAAGAGGCGAACATTTTTGACGTGCAGGCATCGGATGGTAATGTTTACAGGTACCTTTTGCCCTCCGGCGCCCAGGGAGGTAAGGCGCCCTCGCCACACTTCTCCGCTTGTGAGGGCGTCGGCCGCGGCCAGAATCCTGGCTTTGTCAGAGGGGCGGAGGATGTTCGGGAGGGCTGAACCTTCGATGCTGTTCTCGCCTCGCGAGTATAGCTCAAGGGCTTTGCGGTTGGCTGAGAGAATTCGAAACTCTTCGTCCGTCAGGAGGATGGCTTCCGCGACGTCGTGGAAGGCGGCGTTGAATACCGTGTAGTCGAGAGTGGACGCTGTGGCCGCAGGGAATGACGCCTGTTGTCCCTCGCCCGTTGTCGGGGGCAGGGTCACGGCGGCCAGGAAACCTCCTGACGGCGCCAGAGGAGCGGGCAGAGGGTGCAGCTGGAGAAGAACGGGCCGGCCTTTGCGGTCGTTTGCCGAATGCATATCCTTGGAGGATGCCTGCAGCAGGGCTTGGGCATCTCCGGCATCCATATTCAGAGCGTCCCACAGGCTGTCGCCTGCGGGCATGTCCCAGTCGGGGCAGTGCGGGGGGGGGCCTTCGATAATTCGGCCCGTGGCATCGCAAAAGAGCATAACCGTAGGCATCGTCGCATCCTCCATGGGTTGGGCCTTTGGCCCGGCATTCGGGGGGGGGGTGCCTCTGGAGCAATTTGTGAGGCTAGGGCATGGAGCGCAAAAAGACAACCGCCGCACGGTTTACTTCCTCGCAGGGGGAAGTCGCGGGCGGCGGCGTGTATCGAAGCGAGCTGGTTATTTTTGGAGGGAGCGTATATCCTGGCCGCCGGCATCGGTCAGCCGGTATTCTTCGAGTTTGCGGTAAAGGGTCTTGCGACCTATGCCCAGGACCTGTGCGGCCTTGGATTTGTTTCCCTGGACGGCGTGCATGACCATGCTGATGTGCGAGCGCTCCACTTCTTCCAGCGTGGAGAAGCCCTGTTCGCGCGGTTCCTGGCAGCTTTTCTGGCAGAAGGGCAGAGCCTTGACGTTGATGAGGTTGTTCTCGGACAGGATCATGCCGCGCTCGATGATGTTTTTCAGTTCCCGCACGTTTCCGGGCCAGGGGTTGTCCATGAGTTGCTGCAGGGCGCGGGGTGAGATTTTGTACTCCTGTCCGTCCTTGGCCAGGGCCATGAGGAAGTGCTCTACCAGCGCCGGGATATCCTCGCGGCGTTCGCGCAGCGGTGGAAGCTCGATGGTGAAGACGTTGATGCGGTGGAAGAACGCGTCGTGAAAACGCCCTTGCTCCACTTCTTTGGCCAGATTTTTGTTCGTTGCGAAGATGAACCGCACATCCACGCAGCGCTCCTCCTTGTCGCCCACACGGCGGAAGTGCTGGGTTTCCAGCACACGCAGCAGGGCACCCTGGACTTCCAGGCTCAGTTCCCCGACCTCATCGAAGAAGAGCGTGCCCTTGTGGGCAAGGGTCAGCAGGCCGTCCGTGCTGCGTTCGGCGCCGGTGAACGCGCCCTTGCAGTACCCGAAGAGTTCGCTTCGAAGCAGTTCCTTGTCGAATGTTCCGCAGTTCTTGATGATCAGTGGCTGGTCCGCCCGGTTGCTCTTGGCGTGCAGTGCCGATGCGGCCACGTTCTTGCCCGTGCCGCTTTCGCCAGTCAGCAGCACGGGCACGTCCGTGGGCGCGGCCCGTTCGATCAGGTAACGCACGTCCTGTACGGATTTGGAGTGCCCGATGAATTTGGGCATTTTCCGGTGCTCGGAGTTGTGGCGCAGCAGTTCATTTTCCCTCTGCAGCCGGACGCGCTGGTAGGCCTTTTCGATGACCAGCTCCATGCGCTCCAGGGAGAAGGGTTTGGTGATGTAGTCGTAGGCGCCGTTCTTCATGGCCTCCACGGCGTTGTCCACGTCGGCGTAGCCCGTGATGAGGATGATGGCCACGTTGGGAACCGTTTCAAGGAGCTTGCTCATCAGCTCCAGCCCATTGGCATCGGGCAGCCTGATGTCCAGGATGATGATGTCGCAGACGTGCCTGTGCAGGAATTCCAGGGCCTCGGTGGCGCTCCCCACAGTATGTATCGTTCGTCCCGGGGATGTGAGTTCCCTGGAGAAGAGTTTGCGTATGTTGGCCTCGTCGTCGACGACGAGGATTTCTATGGAATTGAAGATGCTCATGAAGACGGTTCCTTGTTCTCCGGAAGTCCGGCGGGGAGCATGACCCTGAAGGTCGAGCCTGAGCCTTGCTCGCTGCAGACATGAATTTCTCCGCCGTGCATTTTAATGATGTTGTAACAGATGGACAGGCCGATACCGATGCTGTGTCCCTTGGTTTTGGTGGTAAAGAATGGGATGAAAAGTTTGTTCAGGGTTTCAGGGGCGATGCCCTGTCCCGTATCCTCGACAATGAAAGCCGCGAAACCGGGTCTTTCCTGCTTGGTGCGAATGGTGATGGTCCCCTCGGACTCGATGGCGTCCATGGCATTGAGTACCAGGTTCAGGAGCACCTGTTTGAGTTCGCCCTGGGCCCCCTGGATGGTGACTGGTTCCGGGTACAGGTCGAGGACCAGGTTGATGCCCGGGCGCAGCTTGATCTGGTGATGGAGAATCTTGATGGAATCATTGATCAGGTTGTTGAGATCTATAGTGCTGAATTTTACGCTCTTCTGGCTGCTGAAGGAGAGAAGGTTGCCGACGATGTCCCGGCAGCGGTTGCATTCTTCGAGGATGATGGACGTGTAGTCGGTGAAATCCTCCAGCAGGGTCTGATCGGCCTCCTTGTCCAGCAGGGTCGAGAGAAAGGGGAGGCGGCGCTTGAGAGCCTCGGAGAAGCCGCTGATGGCAGCCAGGGGATTGTTGATCTCGTGGGCCACACCGGCGGCCAGAAGGCCGATGGTGGCCATTTTTTCGGCCTGATAGTATTTGGCCTGGTACTCTTTCTCCATGGTGACGTCGCGTTTTGACACAAGAATGTTGCGGACGTTCCCCTTGTCATCGAACATGGGCGAGGCAACGACCTCGAAATGGAGGTTCCGGTCCGAACGGGGATCTATATAGGACGCCCTGTCAGGCTTGCCGGTCGTCAGGGCTGTGCGCAGGGGGCAGATCGGGCAGGGAGTGCTCCTGCCCCGGAAAACTTCGTAACAGAGCATGCCTTCGGGACCCGCGATGTCAAAATAGTCCGTGAAGACTTTGTTCACATAGACAATGCGATAATCGCACGAAACTACGGCCAGGACGTCCATGATTCCGTTCAGGATATTCTGGATTTCCTGTTTCTTGCGTTCGAGCTCGGCGTTGTAGGTTTCGAGCTCGGCCATCTTATCCTGCACTTCGCGGAAGAAGCCGAGCTTGGTGTATTCCGGTCCTACAATATCGGTGAGTTGGGTTTTGTGCATCACCAGACCTCTTCGCAGATCCCGAGGAGTTCCTCAGCCGTTGCCGTCCTGGGGTTGGTCAGGAGGCAGGCGTCCTTGGTCGCCATTTCGCAAATTTGCGGAAATGCGCTTCGATCGTCGACGATTTGTCTGAAGTGCGTGTCCGTTCCCATTTCCTCGAAGATTTCGGTCAAGCGTATGATGCCGCCTTCGGCGGTCTGCCGGGAGGAGGACAGGCGTTTCTTGAGAATGATTTCTCCGATGGTGGCCATTTTTTCTTCACATGCCGGGAGATTGAAGCTCATGACCGCAGGCAGCAGGACCGGGTGGACCATGCCGTGGGTGGTGTCGAAGAATCCACCAAGGGAATGGGCGATGGCGTGGCAGGCCCCCAGGCTCGCGTTGCTGAAGCTCATGCCCGCGGCCGTGGAGGCGATGGACAGGTATTCAAGGGCCTGGGGATCGCGCGTCTTCAGGGCCGGCTCCAGATAGTCCAGGATGAGATGGACGGCCTTGAGGGCCTGGGTTTCGGTCAGGGTGTGGGCGATGAGGGACACGTAGGATTCCACGGCGTGGGCCAGGGCGTCCACGGCCGAAGAAATCAAGAGCTCGTCGTCGGCCGTGGAGAGCAGTTCCGGGTCGATGATGGACACGTTGGGAGTCAGGGAGCGGCTGATCAGGGACATCTTCACTTTGCGCCCCACGTCGGTGATGATGGCGAACTGGGAGATGTCCGAGCCGCTCCCGCAGGTGGAGGGCAGGAAGATCATGGGTGGCAGGGGACTCGTGATCAGGTTGGCGCCTTCGTAGTCCTGAATGGTCCCGCCGTTGCTCACCACAGTGGCCACACCTTTGGCCATGTCCATAGGGCTGCCGCCCCCCAGGGCTATGACGACGTCGGCGTTTTCCGCCTTGTACAGCTCCGCTCCAAGATGAACCTCGTAATCCCTGGGGTTTGAGCTGACATTGGAATAATAGACCCACTTCAGGGACGAGGCCTCGAGAATCTTGAGCAGTTTGTCCACCCAGCCGCTTTTTTCGAGACCCGGGTCACTGACGACGAAGACTTTCTTTGCGCCCAGTTGCAGTGCGTAGGAGCCAATGTACTCCATGCTGCCATGTCCGAAGATGATTTCCGGCAGGGAAAATTTTCGTATGTCCATGATTGTCCTCATTGAGATGATTCCGCGAAATGATTGTCTTGCGTTGATGTGGTCACTGTTGTCGGTTTGCAAGAATATGACCGGAACTCATACGCGGCGCCGGGTGGGACGATTCTTTGCTGGATCGGCATAATACGTTGAAACTAAGCATAATTATTTAGAAAACGCCTTCTTTTTACCCCACAAAATCCGTACTGGCAAAGATTGGATTTTGGGCGAAATCAGGCGCCTGGGTCGTTTTGACCCAATACAGGCCTGTGGGCAAGGATCAAAGTGATACAGCTGGGGCCAGGAGCGCAGCCGGATCGTGCGCAGGGGATGGGCGGGGGGTTGAGCGCGTTTCAGAAGACAGCATGATTTGAGTGCGTTAGCATGAAAAAAAAGAAAAAATAGCTCTTTTTGGGCTTTCTGGCCCCGTTCTTGCCTCAAGGGGTGTCACGAGAGTCAACTAGGGTCCTTTTTATTCAACAAATTTTTAGTGAGGTGCAATCATGGCTGTTCAAGAAATGGTGTACGGATTCTTTATTCCCAGCGTTACTCTGATCGGTATCGGTGCTTCCAATGAAATCCCTGCGAAGATCAAAGCTTTGGGCGGCAGCAAACCTCTGGTCGTCACCGATAAGGGTATCACCGGTTGTGGCCTGACCAAGCAGATCACCGACCTGCTGGACGCTGCCGGAATGAAGTACGCCGTATACGACGAAACCATCCCGAACCCCACGGACAACAATGTCCATGCGGGCGTCGACGTTTACAAGAAGAACAA
>CAZQYA010000049.1:4685-18189 GCA_964597325.1 uncultured Desulfovibrionaceae bacterium | reverse complement strand
AGCTGCGCTGGCTCGTGTTGTAGATGAGCATGTGCGCCACGCAGTTCATGGGCTTCACGCCGTACGGGGTCTCGTCGATCTCCGTGAAATACATGTTCTCACGGTAATTGGCGTAGTGGCCGGACGTCTCCCACAAATCGCGCTTCAGGATCTGAGGAGTACGCACCAGGCCGTAACCACGGCGAAGCATCTCCTTCGTCACGAAATCCTCGAGGATGGTCCGCAACAGGGTGCCTTTGGGGTGCCAATAGGCCATGCCCGCGCCGCCCTGTTCGTGAAAGCTGAACAGGTCGAGCTGGGGGCCGAGCTTGCGATGGTCGCGCTTCTTGGCCTCCTCGATCATGGCCAGATGAGCCTTCAAATCCTTGGGGGTGGCGAAGGCCGTGCCGTAAATACGCTGCAACATGGGACGATCCGAATCGCCGCGCCAATAGGCGCCTGCCACGGAGGTCAGCTTCACGGCCTGCAGAAAGCCCGTGGACGGCAGATGCGGCCCGCGGCAAAGGTCCGTGAAATTGCCGTGGCGGTAGACCGAGACGCGATTCTCACCGAGGTCGTCGATGATCTCAAGCTTGTAGGTCTCGCCCATGGAAGCGAACATGGCCTTGGCGTCGCCCGCGCTCATCTCCTCGCGGGAGAAAGGCTGGTTGGCGGCCACGGATTCGCGCATGCGGGCCTCGATCTTTTCGAGGTCTTCCGGGGTAAAGGGACGCTCGAAGTCGAAATCGTAGTAGAAGCCATTCTCAATGTCGGGACCAATGGTCACCTTGGCCGAAGGAAAGAGTTCCTTCACGGCCTCGGCCATGACATGGGCGGCGCTGTGCCGCAGAATGGTGAGGCCCTGAGGCGAATCAAGGAACACGGGTTCCAGGACCTTTGCGCCCGACGGAACGGGCTGCGCCAGGTCCATGACGGTCCCGTCACAGTCGCATGCCACAGTGGCTTTCATCTTCTTGCCGGAAAGCGCGCCGCGCAGTGCGTCGGCGCACGTCTGCCCCGCCTGAACCTCGATGTCCTGTCCCTGAATCTGAACCATAATGCCTTGCCTCACAAACACGATAGGGAGGCTGTGCCTCCCTATGAGTTCTTTTTGGTAGGCGCGAGGAGGGTCGAACTCCTGACCCCTTGCACGTCAAGCAAGTGCTCTCCCACTGAGCTACGCGCCTAAATGGAGAGCCGCATATATCCCCGCTCCCGCGAGAATGTCAACAGCTCTTTTTGCATATTGCGCATTTTTTTTGAAACTGCCATCCGTGGCGCTGCGCCTATTACCAGCAAAGGAACCACCATGAATCCGTACCTTGTATTCGTCGTTATCTCCCTCGTGGCCGCAGGGGCCTTAAGCCTGTACCTTGAACGTCTGAACCTCAAATCCCTCGCACCCGCGGCCCCGCCTGATCTGGCAGACGTTCATGATCCCGTGAAGTACAAGCGCTCCCAGGAATACGCCCGCACCCGGGGAGCCCTGGACATGGTCGAGCAGGCCGTAAGCACGCCGGTCACCATCGCCTTCATTCTGGCAGGCGGCTTTCCGGCAGTGGAAAGGCTGGCAGGCATCGGGGGAGAAAGGATTCTCACAGGCCTGACATTCTTCGTCATCCTTTTCGCGGCCGCGGAAGTCCTGGGCCTTCCCTTTTCCATATACAGGACATTCTTCATCGAGGCAAAATTCGGCTTTAACGCGACCTCGGTCCGGACGTTCATCCTCGACAGGCTCAAGGGATATTTGCTGGCTGCGGCTCTCGGATTGCCCCTGCTCTCCGTGGTGCTCTGGTTCTTCTCGGCCCTGGGCGACACGGCCTGGTTCTGGTGCTGGCTGGCCGTCACCCTCTTTTCCCTGGGACTGACCTATCTGGCGCCCTCCCTGATCCTGCCCCTGTTCAACACCTTCACCCCCCTGGAGGACGGAGAGCTGCGTAAACGGCTCGAAAGCCTGGCCAGCCGCGCCTCCTTCGACATCTCCGGAATCTTTGTCATGGACGGCTCCAGGCGCTCCACCAAAGGCAACGCCTTTTTCACGGGGCTTGGCCGCAGAAAGCGCATCGCCCTCTTCGACACGCTTCTGGCCCAACACGACGCCAGAGAAATCGAAGCCATCCTCGCCCACGAGATCGGCCACTACCGGCTGGGGCATGTCACCAGGGGGCTGGTCCTGTCCATCCTCCAGACCGGCATCCTTCTTTTCCTGATGGGCCAGGCACTCAGGTTGCCCGGGCTCTACGAGGCCTTCGGGATGAACGCCATGCCCGTCCATGCCGGGCTGGTGTTCTCCCTGCTGCTCTACTCGCCCGTCTCCCTTGTCCTGACGCCCTTCTTCAACCACCTTTCCCGCCGCCACGAATATGCAGCCGACAGGTTCGCCGCGGACCTGCTGGCGTCCGCCGAACCGCTGGTCCGGGCCCTGAAGAAGCTCTCCGCCCAGAACCTGGCCAATCTCACTCCGCACCCGTGGTACGTTCTCTTCCACTACAGTCATCCGCCCCTGGGAGAACGAATCGCCGCCCTTTCGGCCGCAAACGGCAGACGCGGGCGCTGAGCGCCTTTGCAATCCCCTGGTTTTCCGCTATCCGGCAGACATGCCGTACACCCTCATCCCGGGCCGCACACCGTGAAAGACGCCACACCCAGCATCCTCATCGTCGACGACGAGCCCCTGAACATCAAGCTCCTCGACATCGTGCTCAAAAAGGGGGGCTACAGAACCATCCCGTCCACAAGCGGCCCCGAAGCGCGCGCTCTCGCCCTGGAACGCGAGCCCGACCTCATCCTGCTCGACGTGCTCATGCCCGGTGAAGACGGGTACACAACCTGCGAACTGCTCAAGCACGATCCCCGAACGTCGGACATTCCCGTCATCTTCATCTCGGCCCTGACGGATACTTCCAGCAAGGTTCGCGGCCTGGAGGTCGGCGGGGTGGACTTCGTTTCCAAGCCCTTTGAAAAGGCCGAGGTCCTGGCCCGGGTCCGGGTGCACCTCAAGCTGCGCCTGACCTACAGGGCACTCATCGAAGCCCAGGCACAGCGTCTTGCCCAGGTTCAGGACGCCCAGCAATCCCTCCTGGTGCAGCCGCACGACCTCCCCGACGCCGGGTTTGCCGTGCACTTCGAACCCGTGCTGGAGGCCGGCGGTGATTTCTACGATGTCCTGCACGTGGGCGGCTCCACCTTTGACTACATCGTGGCCGACGTCAGCGGGCACGACCTGGGCACCTCCTACGTAACCTCGGCCCTCAAGGCCCTTTTCAGCCAGAACTGCAACGTGGTCACCTCGCCTGCCGAGAGCCTGACCATGACCAACAGCGTCCTGTGCCGCATTCTCTCCGACGGAACGCATATCACGGCCGGGTTCGCACGCCTCAACCGGGAGCAGCGCACCCTGCACTACGTCAACGCGGCGCATCCGTCACCGGTCCTGCTGCGCGCCGACGGGGAAATCGAGATTCTCCAGACCGAGGGGGACCTTCTCGGAGTCTTCGACTCGGTCATGTTCGAGCCGGCGGTGTGCTCCGTCAACCCGGGAGACCGTCTCTTCATATATACGGACGGACTCATCGAGGGGTTCGGGGAGAAAAAGATGACGCGCGAGGAGGGACTGGACCGCCTGGCGTCGACCTGCGCCGCCCATCGCCATCTGCCGCTGCCCCGCGCCGTGGAAGCCATTCACGCAGCCCTGGTTCCGCCCGGAACGCCGCGAGAAGACGACACCATCCTGCTGGCCCTGGAGGTCTGATATGTTCGACATCACGCCCCTGCCCCAAGGCTTTGCCCTTGAAATGGACACGAATCTGCTCAACGTGGACCGCTGCGTGGAACGCATCCGGGATTTTCTGGAACAAAGAAAGGCCCTCGACCATCTCTTCAGCCTCTCACTCCTGGCGCGGGAAGCCCTGAACAATGCCATGATGCACGGCAATGCCCAGGACCCTGCCAAGCATGTCCACTTCAGCCTCCGGGCGTGCGAAGACGGATTCGATCTCGAGGTCGAAGACGAGGGGCCGGGCTTCGACTGGAAAGCCCGCGTGGGAACCAGCAGCAACCTGAATGATGTGCAAGGCAGGGGGCACGAGATCTACCGCAACTACGCCCGATCCGTGCGCTACAACGAGCGGGGCAATGTCATCACGCTGGAATACCGGGGGGAGCCATGCTGACTTTTCACGTCGAGACCGACGCCAGGGAGGCCATGGTGGACATCACCTCCCGTCTTGAGGATCTCCTGCGCGAGGCAGGAACGAATTCAGGAATCATGACGATCTACACTCCGCACACCACCACAGGACTAACCATCAACGAGGGGGCCGACCCGGACGTGTGCCGGGACATTCTGGGGCACCTGCGGACCATGATCCCCCGGCACGCGGGCTTCCGACACGCCGAAGGCAACTCCGACGCCCACATCAAGGCCAGCCTCTTCGGATCTTCGGTACAAATCATCATCGACGGCGGACGCCTCGCGCTCGGAACCTGGCAGCGCGTCTTTCTCGGGGAATTCGACGGCCCCAGGCGGCGCACCCTCCGCGTCAAAATTCTCACCTGAAGCCTCACTCCCCGCGTAACGGGCGCGTCATGAGCTCACGCACCCCTTCGGCCGGGTTCCGGCCCTCGAACAGCACGGCGTGAACCTGGCCCGTTATGGGCAACTCGATGCCGAGGCGCTCCCCAAGAGCATGCACGGACTCCGTGGTCTTGACCCCCTCGGCCACGTTGTGCATGCCAGCCAGAATCTCGTCCAGGGTCTGTCCCCGGCCGATGGCCAGGCCCACCCGGCGGTTGCGGCTCAGATCGCCGGTGCAGGTCAGGACCAGGTCCCCCATGCCCGAAAGCCCCATAAAGGTCGAAGCCCGCGCCCCCATTGCCTCGCCCAGGCGGGACATTTCGGACAGGCCGCGGGTGATGAGAGCGGCGCGGGCGTTCTGCCCGAATCCCAGCCCGTCTGAAATACCCGAGGCGATGGCCATGATGTTCTTCACGGCCCCGCCAAGTTCAACGCCCGTGACGTCGCTGTTGACGTACACGCGGAAGGTCGAGGTACAAAAAAGGGCCTGCGCCCGGTCGGCCAGATCCCCGTCCTCGCAGCCAAGCGCCACAGCCGTGGGCATTCCCGCCACCACCTCCGTGGCGAAGGAAGGGCCTGACAACGCGGCGTAGCGGGGTTCCAGGCCGGCCAGCTCCTGCTCCACCACCTGCCGCATGGTCCGAAACGTTCCGAGCTCCACGCCCTTGCTCGCACACACAAAGCCCATCCCGGCCGGAAACAGTTCGCGGTTCTCACAAAGGAAGCCCGCCAGACTCTGGCTGGGAATGGCCAGGACCACGCACGACGCGTCACGCAACACGGCCGACAAGTCCGAGTCAGCCCGAAGATTCCGACTCAAGGCCTGCCCGGGCAGATAACGCGAATTTCGGCCGCTCTCCTCGATATCGCGGACAACGTCCTCCCTCCTCGCCCACAACCGGACATGCTCTCCCTTGCGGGCCAGCACATCGGCCAGGGCCGTGCCCCAACTGCCTCCTCCAAGAACGGCTGTCTTCACGCAAACCTCCGGGTTTCTTCAATCAAGCGGGTGCCCCACTATCGAGGATGCCCCGGGATCTGTAAAGGGTCCTATTGCAAGGATATGGCGAAAGGGGTATGAACCGGCCTCGAAACAAACCCGGAAACCACCGGTGCAACCAGAGGAAAACACGTGCATTTCACCCAGACCGAACATGAAATCCTGCGCATCGTCCAGGACACCCTTCCCGACAGCGCCACGCCCTTCGCGGACATCGCCCGCATGACCGGCAGCACCGAGGACGAGGTCCTGACCCTGCTCAAGAAACTCAAGGACGGCGGGCAGATCCGCCGTTTCGGCGCCACCCTGCGGCACCAGAAGGCCGGCTACGGATTCAACGCCATGGTCGCCTGGTACATCGAGGAGGGCTTCGACCCGGACACGGTGGGACGGACCATGGCCTCCCGCCCCGAGATCTCCCATTGCTACCTGCGCCCCAGCTGCATGGACTGGCCCTACGACATGTACACCATGATCCACGGCAAGAGCCGCGAGGACTGCATGCAGGTGGTGCGGGAGCTCATGGAGCAGACCGGCGTGACCCAGTACGAAATGCTCTTCAGCATCAAGGAGCTGAAGAAGACATCCATGGAATATTTCTAGCCCGGACTTTGGAGAGAGACATGACCAGATCCCAGGAACTTTTCGAAAGGGCAGGCGCCCTCATCCCCGGCGGCGTGAACAGCCCCGTGCGCGCCTGCAAGAGCGTGCACTGCGACCCGCTTTTCATCGCCAGGGCCGCCGGCAGCAAACTGACCACCGAGGACGGCCAGGAACTCATCGACTACGTCATGTCCTGGGGCCCGATGCTGCTGGGGCACAACCATCCAGAGGTGGCCGCGGCCGTCGCGGAAACGGCCGCCAACGGGACGAGTTTCGGCGCACCCTGCCGGCTCGAGATCGAGCTGGCCCAGGCCGTGGTGGACGCGGTGCCCGGCATCGAGATGGTCCGCATGGTCAGTTCCGGTACCGAGGCGACCATGAGCGCCCTGCGCCTGGCCCGCGGCTACACGGGCCGCAATGGTGTGATAAAATTTCACGGCGGCTATCACGGCCATGCCGACGCGTTCCTGGCCAGTGCCGGCTCGGGCGTGGCCACCCAGTCCATCCCGGGCACACCCGGCGTGCCTGAGGACGTGGTCAGGCACACCCACCTGGCCCATTACAACGATCTCGACGCCGTCAGGGCCATCTTTGACGCGCACGGCAACGACATCGCGGCCGTCATCGTCGAACCCGTGGCCGGCAACATGGGCCTCGTGCTGCCGAAGCCCGGCTTCCTCGAAGGCCTGCGCGAGCTGACCACGGCCCACGGCGCCCTGCTGATCTTCGACGAGGTCATCACCGGCTTCCGCGTGGCCTTCGGTGGGGCGCAGTCGGCCTTCGGCATCGATCCGGACCTGACCTGCCTGGGCAAGATCATCGGCGGCGGCCTGCCCGTGGGCGCCTATGGCGGCAAAAAGGACATCATGGCCAACATCGCCCCCAGCGGCAATGTCTATCAGGCCGGGACCCTCTCGGGGAACCCCCTGGCCATGGCCGCGGGCCTGGCCACCCTGAAGGCCCTCGCCACAAAAGACTACGCGGCGCTTGCCGCGCGTACCGACGCCTTCTCCAGGGAACTCGAGAACATTTTGCACAGCAAAGGCGTCCCGGTCACGCGCAACCACATCGCCTCCATCTTCACGCTGTTCTTCACAGCCGGGCCGGTGACGGACTTTCCGTCGGCCTCTACGGCCGACAGCGCGCTTTTCGTGACCTTCTACCAGCAAATGCGCCAGCAGGGCATCTATCTTGCACCCTCTGGCTTCGAATGCTCCTTTACATCCTTCGCCCACACGGACGAGGATCTGGAGCGAACCCTGGAAGCCGCGCGCAGGGTCACGTTCTGAACGGGCACCCTGGTTTTTGCGGCCTCCTTGACTGAAGACCAAGACCGTCGATATAAACAGACCAGCTTGTGCTTTTTGTAACGTTTCTTTCTGGAGGTAGAAAGAGGATGAAAAAATCACTGTTGATGAGCGTGATCTGCGCGGCTTTCCTGTCCCTGATCGCCGCCCCGGTCCTGTTCGCAGCCGACGCCCCCGGCGATGACTACATCATCGCAGCTCCCGAGGGCATGAAGTCGAAGAAGGACAAACTGCAGAAAACCGTGCCCTTCCCCCACTCCAAGCACGGAGCCTACGAGTGCGTGGAATGTCACCACACCCTGGAAGCCGACGGCGAAGTTCAGAAATGCACTTCCGCCGGTTGCCACGACTCCCTGGAATTCCGTTCCAAGGAAAACGCCAAGGACGTCAAGCTTGTTGAAAACGCCTTTCACGGCCAGTGCATCAGCTGCCACAAGGCCCTGAAAAAAGAAAAGAAACCCACCGGCCCCACCGCCTGTGGAAAGTGCCACACCAACTAGCGTTTTCGCTTAAGATTTCGCAACAGCACAAGCAAAGGCCGGCCTTTGGTTCGCCCCTGCCGCAGACCCTGCGGCAGGGGCTTTTTTTTTGGCCCGGAATCGGATAGCCCGCACCTGCATTGCCCTTGACAGCGCTTCCTGCTAAAAAGCACGATGCCCCAACGCCAAGAAAGGATCTCGCCATGAACACACAGTACGACCCGATGGACGATGTCATAGAACTCACCGACATCGTTGAGGAAGGCTCTCCTGCGGACACGGACTTCGATGATTTCGCCATGGACCGGGCCGTGGACGCCGAAAGCCTGGACAAGGAACTCGACGACCTCCTCCGGGAAGAACCGCCAGCGCCCGAAGACTCCCTGATGGACGCCGCGGCAGTCACACAGGTCACGCAGCCCACCCAGGAACCCATTTCCACGCCTGAGCCGCAACTCAACGACCTCTCGGATCTCGACGATCTTTTCGACTCCCTCCAGCTCGACGACAACGACGACGACCTCAGCTCCCTGGACATGCTCCTGGACGAAAAATCCCTGTCTGCCGGAGAGCAGGGGCCACCGGATACGCCCGAAGAGGACACCATCGATCTCGATCTGGATATCCCGGACCTGGAGCCTGCCGCACCCGAACCTGACCTCCTGGAGCTCACCGACGACCTGCTGGCCGACATTCCGGACACCGTTCTCGCCTCCCCCGCGGAAACGACGGAACCGACGACGCCGGAAAGTTCAGCCATCTTTGTGCCCGAAAGCCCCGAAGGAGCTCCGGAAGACTTCCAGGCCGCGCCCGTCGAGGAGCCCCTGGCCCAGGAACCCTTCGAAACTGAACCGGCAAAGCCTGGCGAGCCTGCCGCGCCAGCCGAAACGACGCTGGAATACACCAATTTTGCCCAATCCCACCTGGAGATTCTGAGCAGCCGCATCGACGCGCTGGAGGCGAGGCCCGAATCCGCCCCCGAAATCCGCCCCGAGCTGCTGCTGGCCGCCCTGCCCGAATCCCCCGAGGAATTGCCCCTGGCCCGGGCCCTGCGCGATGAGATCATGCAGGTCATGGACGAAAAGATCGCAGCGCTCAACGTGGCCCAGGAAATTCCGGAAATCCGACAGATGGCCGAAGGCGCAGCCGCCCGCCTGGACGCCCTGGAAAACGCCCCGGCACCGGAAGTGGACCTCGCCCCCGAAAAGGTGCTGGCAGCCCTGCCCGAATCCCCCGAGGAACTTCCCCTGACACGGGCTCTGCGTGATGAACTCATTCTGAAAGTCGAGGAGGGATTTGCCAGGCACGCGTCCTCCGAAACCGTCGCGGAACTGCGCAGCAGCCTGACGTCCGTCCAGGAACAGGTCGACGCCATGCCCGAGACCCTTGCACGCCTGTCGGCATCCACGGCCCCGGCCCTGAAGGATCTGGAAAACGGCGTCGGCTCTCTGAACACCCTCGTAGAGGAACTCAGGCAGAGCCTTGCGGAGACGAAAGCAGCACTGGCGGAACGGGACGACACCATCGCCCTGATGCGTGAGGAAGGAGAAAGAATGCGCGAGGAGATTGAAGCCCTGAGCGCCCGCCAGGATGCTCAGCCCGATGCGGCAAGCATCAGGAACGACCTGGAGGAACACGTGCGGCAGCAGGTCCCGGCCACGGTCGCCCGGGTCATCCGCAAGGAAATCCAGAGCCTGCTTAAGGAAATGGAGGGCTGAGGCCGATTTCCCCGTCCTGCCGGTTCTCGACTCGCGTCCGGCGACGTGCTAGGTTTTTGAAAACAATGAAGGGAGGGCTCCACGGTTTTTCCTTCTTTTTTGAACCGCCCGGTTTCCCCAAAGCAGGTCGACACCATTCCCCCCGGGCGGTTTTTTTTGTTGCCATGTTCAACCAGAGAGAAATCCATGGATCAGATCCAGAAGCAGGCCCTGCAGGTCGCCAAGGAAATCATCGTGAAGTTCATCGAGGTGGGCCGCATCTCACCCGCCAACTTCTCCGAGCACTTCGAGCCCATCTACGATGACGTCTACCGCACCGTGACCAAGACATCCCCGACAGCACCTCGTGACAAGGACGACGCCGTTGAATCCGAATGAGCACGGCAGACGGGTTTCGGGCCTCTTTGACAACATCGCGGGCTGGTACGACTTTCTCAACCACTTCCTGAGCGCCGGCCAGGACATCTACTGGCGTCGCCGCCTGGTGCGCTATCTTCGCGCCGGCAACACGCGCACGGTCCTGGACCTGGCCGCCGGCACCCTCGACGTCAGCCGTGAAATCCGCCGTCAGCACCCCGAGCTCCGCGTGCTCAGCCTCGACTTCTCGCGCCCCATGCTCTGTCGCGGAAAAAGCAAGATCAAAGGGGATCCGTCCATCCTGCCGGTCCAGGCCGACGGCCGGACCCTGCCTCTGCCCGACGGCTGCGTGGACACCGTGACCATCGCCTTCGGCATCCGCAACATCCTGCCCAGGACCGACGCCTACCGCGAAATTTTCCGCGTGCTGGCCCCAGGCGGACGGCTGTGCATCCTCGAATTCGGCACGGGAAAGGCCAAAATCTGGCGCGGGCTGTACAATTTCTATCTGGGCACGGTCCTGCCGCACATCGGCCGATTCTTCTCCAAAAACCCCGAGGCCTACCAGTACCTGGCCGACACCATCCTGGCCTTTCCCGACGCCAGGGCCCTGGCGGAAGAGCTGGCCAATGCGGGGTTCGACCGGGTGGGCTGCCAGCCCCTGTGCTCCGGCATCGTCTACATCCACGTGGCCTGCAAACCCCTTTGACCCGGGCAGACCGGCAGCACCGCCGACACCTTCTCGAAACGCATCTTCATACCGAGCAGATCATGATCACCTTCCAAGACATCTCATCCCGCAGCAAGGCCGTGGCCGTGGTGGGCCTGGGCTATGTGGGCCTGCCCCTGGCCGTGGCCCTCGGGGACCATTTCCGCGTCATCGGCTTCGACATCTCCGGGGAACGCATCGAAGAGCTCCGCCGCGGCGAGGATTCAACCCGCGAAGTGGAATCCTCCCGCCTGGCCTCCGCCAGGGTGGAATACACTGACGACCCGACCCGCCTTTCCGAAGCAGGCGTCATCGTCGTGGCCGTACCCACGCCCATCGACGGCAACCGCAAGCCCGATCTGCGCCCAGTTGTGGGCGCCAGCCGCACCGTAGGCGCCCACATGAGCGCCGGCTGCGTCGTGGCCTACGAGTCCACGGTCTACCCCGGGCTGACCGAAGAAATCTGTGTTCCCCTGCTGGAAGAGCAGTCCGGCCTGACCTGCGGCAGGGACTTCACCGTGGGGTACTCTCCCGAGCGCATCAATCCCGGCGACAAGGTCCACACCCTGGAGACCATCGTCAAAGTCGTGGCCGGCCAGGACCAGCCCACTGCGGACCTCCTGGCGCGCCTCTACGGCACCGTGGTCACGGCGGGAATCCACGCGGCGTCGAGCATCAGGGTGGCCGAGGCCGCCAAGGTCATCGAGAACACCCAGCGGGACCTGAACATCGCTCTCATGAACGAACTGGCGCTCATCTTCGACCGCATGGACATCGACACCAGCGAGGTCCTGCAGGCCGCCGGCACCAAATGGAACTTCCTGCCCTTCAGACCCGGGCTGGTCGGCGGGCACTGCATCGGCGTGGATCCCTACTACCTGACCTTCAAAGCCGAATCCATCGGGTATCATCCCCAGGTCATCCTGGCCGGACGACGCATCAACGACGGCATGGGCAAATTCGTGGCGGAGAAGGCCATCAAGGCCATGATCAAGGCCGGATGCCAGATCAAGGGAGCGCGCGTGGGCCTGCTGGGCCTGACCTTCAAGGAGGACGTCCCCGACCTGCGCAACAGCAGAGTCGAGGACATCATTCACGAACTGGTCGACTATCACGTGGACGTGCTCGTGCACGATCCCCTGGCCGATCCGGACGAAGCCAGAGATGAGTACGGGGTCTACCTCCGGCCCCTGGAGGATCTGCACAGCCTGGACGCCGTCGTCCTGGCGGTCTCCCATGCCGAATTCGCCGATATGGACGTCCGGCGACTCGAGGGCATGTTCAAAGACCCGGAAAACGGCATCGTCATCGACGTCAAGGGCTTCCTGGACCGGGACAGCCTGTCGCAACGCTTCAGCTACTGGAGGCTGTAAGGGATGAGGCGCCCGTGATCATTCTGGCCTGCGCCACCGAACTGGAATGCCGCCACGCCCTTGCCAGGGCCGGCGGCGTGCAGGATGGGGACGCGCCCCTGCGCATATCCGGAACCGAAATCCTGCCCTGCATCACGGGCGTCGGCCCCGTGGCCGCTGCCCTGAGCATCGGCGCCGTTCTCGAACGCCACTCCTGTGCGAAGGGCGTGGTGAACCTGGGCATCTGCGGCAGCTTCGACCCGCACAGCCCCCTGGGCGGAGTCTGTGTGGCCACGGCCGAAATCTGGCCCGAATACGGCGTGCACTGTACGGACGGCAGTGAGGAGCCCTTTTCCTTCCAGATGCTTCCCGACCTGCCCCTGGCCCCCGTCAACCGCGTGGACCTCGAACCCGACGCCGCGGCCCGGGCCATGGGCCTCGAACTGCCGGAAAAATGGGCGCGCGGACCGAGCGTCACCGTCGCCGGAGTCAGCGGAGACCCGGCCAGGGCGGCACAGCTCATGGCCCGTCACGCCGCTGACACGGAAAACATGGAAGGGTTCAGCCTGGCCCTGGCCGCGCGCCTGAAGGGCCTGCCTTTCCTGGAAATTCGGACCATCTCCAACCCGGTGGGGATCCGCGACAAGAAAAAATGGAATTTCCGTCTTGCCCTGAAAACCCTGCAAACCATCCTGCCGACCCTTGCCGGAGCGCCAGCATGAACGCCCTCACCGTTGCCGTCTCGCCCTGCCCCAACGATACCTTCATCTTCGGCGCCTGGGTGCTGGGACTCACGCCTCCGCCCGCGGGCCTGGACAGCCGGTTCTTCTGGCACGACGTCCAGGAGCTCAACCAGGGGGCCTTTGCCGGATCCTGGGACGTCATCAAAGTCAGCGCCGCGACAGCGCTGCGCCTGCAGGACCGCTTCGTCATCCTGCCGTGCGGAGGCGCCTTCGGCCTGGAACATGGTCCCAAGCTGGTCACGCGCCGCGATTTCAGAGGCGAACCCCGCCAAATCGCCGTACCAGGGCTGGACACCACGGCCATGCTGGTCCTGAACGCGGCCCTGAAGGGGCGCTTCACCCCCGTGCCCATGATCTTCCACTCCATCGTCGACGCCGTGCTCGGAGGTGAGGTCGACGCCGGCCTCCTCATTCACGAAACCGCCCTGATCCACGAGCGCTACGACCTGACCCTGCACACGGACCTCGGGGACTGGTGGCGCCGCCATACGGACGGGTTACCCCTGCCGCTGGGCTGTATCGTGGCCAAAAGGGAACTGGGAGTCGATGTGCACGACGCGCTAAGCGAATGCATCCGGGCGAGCATCCTGCGCGCCCGCTCGGACCGGGACTTCCGTCCGTTCTGATTGCGTGCACATCGCCTTGAGAAATGTACTTGTCACAACAGATGTCTATGTAGGA
>CAZQYA010000049.1:0-4675 GCA_964597325.1 uncultured Desulfovibrionaceae bacterium | reverse complement strand
GCGCGCCCGCTCGGACCGGTATTCAGTCACGCCGTTTATCGCCTCCCGCGCCAGAGAGCTTGACGCGGCCACGCTGGAACAACATATTGCCGCCTACGTGAACGAGTTCAGTCTGGACATGGGGGCGGACGGCCAAACCGCCCTCAACACGCTGCTAACATTCCGGGATCTTTCATGAACGACGCTTTTGCTCAACTCAAGGTTGCCTTCCTCAAAGAGCTTCCGGCCATCAATGAGGCCATCGCCAGAGAAGTCAGCGCCCTGCACCCGCTGGTCAGGCCCGTCGCCGCACACGTCATGGACGCCGGCGGCAAACGGCTACGGCCCATGCTGACCATCCTCTTCGCCCGCGCCCTGGCTTTCAGGGGAAACGACCTGCACGCCCTGGCGAGTTCCCTGGAATTCCTGCATTCGGCCACCCTCATGCACGATGACATCCTGGACAACGCAGAGCTGCGCCGCGGCAAGCCTGCCGCCCATACGAAGTTCGGCATAACGCCGACTATCCTGGCGGGTGACGTGCTTCTGGCCCTGGCCAATGAGATCGTCGCCCGCACAGGCGACGCAGAACTGACCTCGTGCATCTCCAAGGCCATCATGCAGACAGCCAGCGGCGAGATCATGGAGATCGCGGCCGTGCGCAATGCCGGCATCAGCCGGCCCGAATACATCGAGATCATCACCGGCAAGACCGCTTACCTGATCCAGTCGGCCTGCGAGTTCGGGGTGATCGCCGCCGGGGCATCGACACGGCAGCGTGACGCGGCCAGATCCTTCGGCCTGAATCTCGGCATCGCCTTCCAACTGGTGGACGACGCCCTGGACTACACCTCCGGGACCGACACCTCCGGCAAACCCCTGGGCGGCGATCTGCGGGAAGGCAAGTTCACCCTTCCCCTGCTCCTCTATCTCGAATCACTCCCCGAAGCGGAACGCGGCGCCACGATCCGCGAACTGACCGACGTCAACCTCCTTCCGGACCGTCAGGACCGCATCATCTCCGAAATCGCAACCAGCGGCTTTGCCGACCGGACCCGCGACGAGGCCAGATCCTACCTGGCACTAGCCAGCCGGGCCCTGGACGTGCTACCGGTGTGTCCGGAAAAAGAGCTCCTCGGCGCCATGATCGATTTCGTTTTGACCCGGGACAAATAACATGCATGTTCAGGATCGCCTTCACACACGCAATTTCGCAACATCCTTGCGCGCCAGCCTGAAAGCGACCTTTTCCCCGGCCACCGCCCAGCTTCTCCAGGAAGCGGTCAAGCCCGACTCCAATTTCGGCGTCATCGCCTCCATTCTCAAGGCGGACCCCGCCCTGGCCACGGCCATCCTCTCCCTGGTCAATTCACCCTATTACGGACAAAGCGGTAAGATTTCCGACCTCCAACGCGCGGCCATCATCCTCGGCAACAACGAAATCCTGCGCATCGCTCTGTCCCTGTCCCTGCAAAAAAATCTGAACACTTCCCTGGAAAAAAGTGGCTTCGACACCTTCGCCAACTGGCGGGTCATCATCTGGGCCGCCCTGGGCGCGGAGCTCATTGCCAAGCGACTGTGCGTCAGAGAGGCCGAGGCGGCCTACGTCTGCGCCCTGGTCAAGGACCTGTCCCTGCTCCTGTACGCCGCCACCTTCCCCGAAGACATGCATCCGCAGACGACCAGGCCCGACTTCGTAAACACGGGCCCGTCGTTCATGTCCGTGCAGGAACTCCTTCCCACCGACCACTGCGCCCTGACGGCCGAACTCCTGACGGAATGGAACTTCCCGCCGCACATGATCGCGGCCATCACCGCCCATCACGACCTCGAAAACGTCTTTGACCATCCGCCCATGACCCAGGCCGTCATCCTCGGCACCAGATGGGCCGAGGTGGAATTTCGCTCCGACCCGTCGCCTGTGGAGCTCTCACAACTGAATTTCCTGCTCGGCAAGGCCGGAGCCCTGCCGACCGAGGGCCTGGAAGGCCTCCGGAAGCGCTGTTCCGACCGTTTCGCCGAAATGTCGTCGGCCATGAACATCACGGAACTGCCGCCGGAAGAAAGGCTCTACGCCCATTCCCTGCAGGCCATTCAGGACTTTCACTTCCAGGCCAAGGAGGTGGAGGGGCTTACGGGCGGCAACGCGGCCATCGCCGCCTGCGTGGGCCGGCACCTGCGCTGGAACTGGAACTGCCGCAGCGCGCAAATCATTCTCGGAGCACCAACCAACAGGCACTGGGAGCGGTTCATCCTCGACAACGACGGCGTGACCGGGCCCGACATCTGTACGTCTCCCTCAGAATTCAAGAGAAACGGAGGACACGTCCTGCAGTTGGCGACCGAGTACGGCCTGGCCGGAGAACTGCATATGGACCGAATTCCGGATTCCCAGACATTCGGTGCCGAAGCGAACCTCTACGCGCGGCTCCTGGCCCGAAGCCTCTGGAAACAAATCACTACAGTGGCCCCGCTGGAGGTCAAAGCCGAACTCCTGGACATCCTGCCCACCGGCATCGCCCTGCTCGACGAAGAGGGCCGGATCCTTCGGGCCAACCCGACCTTCGCACGCTTCCTGGGTCCGGCGACACAACTCGAGGACAGGCTGCGCATGGACATGGAGCCCGAACAATTCCAAAACGCCGTGCACTCGTGGCGCATGTTTCTCCTTGACCCGTCCCAAACCTCCCACTGCGCCATACACAGTGCCCTGGGCCCCAGACAGTCCGACAGCGCGCCCTTTGCCCTGTCCAGCTACAAGCTCCATCAGGACACCCGGACCAACGTCCTGGCCGTAGTCCAGGATCTGAGCGAAATTCGCTTTCTGGAATTCGAAGCCCTGCACCAACGGAATTTCCTGAACAACCTCCTCACCACCATGCAGGACATGGTCATAACCACGGACCGCAAGGGCACCATCACCTTTGCCTCGGGGCGTCACGCCGAATTTCTGACCGGACGCAACCTCTTCCAGCTCACCCGGCCCATGGGCGCCATTGAGGAAACCTGGGACATGGAGTTCCTGGAACAGAGCCCGACGGCCGTGGAAGTGCAGATCGTCCTGGACGACGAGCACCTCCAGCTGGAGCTTGTCTTCTCGCGGTTCACCTTTGGTGCGGAGTACGGGCTCGTGGTTGGCCGCAACATCTCGACCATCCGCAGGCTGGAGCGCAAGATCCGGGAACAGGCCCTGTTCGATTCCCTGACGCAAGTCTTCAACCGCCACCACCTCCAGCCCCTGATGGAGCGCGAACTATCCCGTTCCCGCCGCACCGAAACACCTTTGGGCGTCATTTTCTTCGACATCGACAAATTCAAGGTCTTCAATGACACCTACGGCCATCACGGCGGCGACAAGGCTTTGCGCGAACTGGGGCTTCTGCTGCGCAACGTGCTGCGCAAGGGCCAGGACTTTCCCTGCCGCTTCGGCGGAGATGAATTCGTCATCATTTCAAGCAATACCAGCGCCACCAGTCTGCTGACCGTGGCCGAACGCATCCAGCGGGAATTCACCGCACAGCACAACGGCTCGGTCACCCTGAGCATCGGCACCAGCCTCCTCGAACCCGACGATACCGCCCAATCCCTGCTTGAACGCTGCGACAAAGCCAATTATCAGGCCAAGGCGCAGGGCGGAAACACCATTGTGCACCTCCAGACCAACACACCAGAACATTAGGCTTCAGCCGGGAGAATACCATGCCGATCCGAGTCGAAGTGGCTCTGCGCAAGGCAGTCACGGATACCCAGGGCAACAAGACCGCCCACAAGATACACAGCGAACTGGGCATTCACGTGGAGCAGGTTCGCATCATCCGCATCTACACAGTCGAAGGCCTAAACGACGACCAGGTCCGACAGGCCATGGATGCCGGCGCCCTGCACGACCCGGTCCTGCATACGGCACAGACAGCCCCGGCCGCCTCGAATTTCGACTGGGTCATCGAAGTGGGCTTCCGCCCGGGCGTCACGGACAACGAGGGCCGCACGGCCCGGGAAACGCTGCGAACGGTCCTCGGCCTCGACAAAAAAGCCGACATCGCCGTGTACACGTCCACCCAGTTTCTCATCTCCGGCGACCTGGACCGGGACCGGGTCGAACATATCGCCAGGGACCTCCTGGCCAACGAACTGATCCAGCGCTTCCAGATCGCAGACAAGGCCGCCTGGACCCAGAACCCCGGATTCCCGGCCCGCACAGCCGCAGTCACAGGCGAATCCTCCAGCGACGTGGAGATCATCGACCTTTCGGTCATGGACGACGCAACCCTCATGCGTCTAAGCCGTGAGAACACTCTGGCGCTCAGCCTCGAGGAAATGCGCTGCATTAAGGACTACTACGCCCTCCCCGAAGTTGTCGCGCACCGCAAGGCCAAGGACCTGCCCGCCGCGCCCACCGACGCCGAACTCGAATGCCTGGCCCAGACCTGGTCCGAGCACTGTAAGCACAAGATCTTCAGTTCGCGCATCGCCTACGAGAACCGCGAGAACGGCACCTCTGCCGAAATCAACAGCCTCTACAAGACGTTCATCCAGGGCAGCACGAAAAAGCTGCGCGAGCGCATGGGTCAGGACGACTTCTGTCTGTCCGTGTTCAAGGACAACGCCGGCGTCATCCGCTTCAGCGACGACATGAACGTGTGCATCAAGGTCGAGACCCACAACAGCCCCTCGGCCCTGGACCCCTACGGCGGAG
>CAZQYA010000048.1:0-18222 GCA_964597325.1 uncultured Desulfovibrionaceae bacterium | reverse complement strand
TAATGGCGAATGCTGCAATCAGGGCATAGATGATGGGACTGAAACGCTCCTTGTTTCGGTAAAATGGAATTGTCCCAGGAAGAACGTGGCGAGATGCATCTTGTCGCAGTAGATGGGTATGCCGATGTCCCAGAGGCCATTGGCGCATTTGTACTTGAAGGGTGTTCCGCTTTTGATGTTTTTTACGATGGCCGTATCGCTTTTTATGCAATTTTTCAGGGTTTCGGGATGAACTCTGTGAAATTTGACGCAGATGTCCTGCCAGCCCGCACCGGCGTAAACTTCGCCGTTTTTGGCATCGATGATGCCTGAAGGCATGCCTGTGGCCGCGTAGCTGACTTCAACCAGATTCTGCAGTTCAGGGACGTTGATGAGGTTTCTGAAGGAAATCTGTTCTTCAGCGGTGGGGCCGGCAAAGCCGTTGATCTTGTTCGGCGGTGAAGGCATCGGGGCGCTCCGTTCATGAATGGCGGGAAATGGTGTGCCGCCCGGAGCGGCGGGAATTTCAATATGTCGTGTATAGTTCCGAATAGTGTTCCGTGTAAAGTTGTTGCGATTTTTCTTTATGAATTTGTCCTGATCCGGACCTGCTCATTTTTTTGCTCCCGCATTATTGAAGTTTACCGCGGAAAGGAGGACGATTGTTTTTTTATGAATTTCCATCCACCGGGCCTGCGCCGGCAGCCGGTGAAAGGGCGTGCTGGGATATCCGCCGCGTCTTCCGGGAGAGTTGCCATGTTTTCCTGTCTGTTCGGCCCGGTGCCCTCGCGGCGTCTGGGCATGTCCCTGGGCGTCGATCTGGTGCCCAGAAAGGTCTGTTCTTTGGACTGCGTCTACTGCGAGGTCGGACCCACGACGCTTTTGACCGTCGATCGCCGTGAGTATGTCCGGTTCGAACGGGTCGCCGCAGAGCTGGACGCGTATTTCGCATCCAGTCCCGACCCGGATTTCGTGACTTTTTCGGGTTCGGGCGAGCCTACGCTCAACACCTGCATCGGCAGGCTCGTTACGTACATAAAGTCCCTCAGGCCACACCTGCCCGTGGCCATCCTGACCAACGGGACCATGTTTTCGGACCCGGCCGTGCGCCGGGAGCTGCTGGGCGCCGATGTGGTGCTGCCGTCCCTGGACGCCGCCACGCAGGACGTTTTTGTGAAGATCAACAGACCCCATGCTTCGCTGCGCATCGAGGACTACATTTCGGGGCTGGCGGCGTTTCGCAGGGAGTATGCCGGGGAGATCCGGCTCGAAATCTTCGTCCTGCCCGGCTACAACGACTCTCCGGGGGAGCTTGCGGCCATCCGGCGCGCCGTGCTTGAGATCCGGCCGAACCAGGTCCATCTGAATACCCTGGACCGGCCCGGCGCGGTGGAGGGCCTGCGCAGGGCCACCGACGAGGAATTGCGCGCCGTTCTGGATGCCCTGGACCTTGACAACGCCGAAATCGTGGCCGCCGTACAGGAGCGCACGGGCCTGGCCGGCTACAGGACCGACATCGAGACCGCCATCCTGGAGACCGTCTCGCGCAGGCCGTGCACGGTTCAGGACATGTCCGCCATCCTGGGGCTGCACGTGAATGAGATCAATAAGTATCTCGAGGCTCTGGAGAAGAATGGCGCCATCATTCCCGTACGCAGCGAGCGGGGGGTGTTCTATGCGAAGGCTCGCGCGTCACGGGGGTGAGAACGGTGCGCCGGAACCGAACTGCCGATAAGATGTATCAGAATGTCGGAGGGGTATTGACCCAGATGATTTTTGCCTGCTTTGAGCCGTTGTTAACGTAATTGTGCGGCCGCTCGGATTTGAAGAAGAAGGAGTCCCCCCGCTTGAGATGCACGGTCCTGCCCTCCACGGTCAGTTCGAGCTCTCCTTCCAGAACATATCCGACTTCCTCGCCCTCGTGGCTGATGGCGACCTCGCTGCCGCCTCCGGCTTCAACAATGTGGATGTGCGCCTGCAACAGGTGTTTTTGCTGGTCGCTCATGAGCGCTTCCAGGGAAACGCCGTGGCTCGGGCTCAAAGTGCTGATTATCGGGCGCTCGCCTTGCCGCATGACCATTTCCTGCCCGGCGTCTTCGGCAAAAAGGTGACCGATGGAGATGTCCAGTGCCTGGGTCAGACGATGGAGCAGGTTCAGAGAAGGATTTCCCTTCCCGTTTTCGATTTTTGATATGGCGCTTTCCGAACAGCCGGCCCGTTGGGCCAGGACGTTGAGGCTGAGTCCGGCGGACCGCCTCATGTGCTTCAGGCGTCTGCCCAACTCGTGGCTGCTTTGGCTCATCGCTTCTCCTCCTTGAAAAGCCGGGTCCGGGAACGCTCCCATGGAAGGCGGCGTAATGAACTTTGCTTTTCAGTAAAATTTATTCGCTATCTTTCCCTACAGTACTGATAGAGATCGCTATTATTGCCTGTCACGCCGTCTCGTCAAGTTTCGCGGTGTTCCCCGGAATGATGCCCGGCTCGACCTCCCTTCCTGGGAGGATGCCCTTCGGCTCATCGATACTCTTTGAATTTATTGGCTATTTTCTTTCATCATCGTTGCGTTCCCGTCCCAGCAGCCCGGCTTCGGTCCTGTTTTTGTGTTCGTGTACCGACATTTTTGTCCTTTAGGAAAAAAGTGAAATAAAAAATTTCTCCAAAGAAATTTTTTTCCACCATTGCAAAGTGTAAAGGTAATTATTTTACATTTATGTATAAAAATGTCTTCGACTTGTAAGACGTGCTTGTAATCACATCATACTAAAATAAAATGAATATTCTTAGCTTCTGCACCATGATGCAGCGGTTCGGACAGCTTGGTACGCTTTCTGCTAATTTTGACTATGAGTAAATTTTGAAATTTTCATTCAAGGTCTGCTCAAGGTCGAGGCCGGGTGAATGCGGCATGGCGGAATTCGGACACCCGGATGCCGGTGCTCCGGGGCGAGTTCCGTCTCAGGAGTGCCGGACGCCCGAAGGCATTGGGGCCGCTGAGCATGGGGAGTCCTGGAGGTCGGGATTGGCGAAAACATGATCTCAGTACAGTAACGCACGTGGAACATGAGGAAAGAAAGGTAGATTTCATGAAGAATTTCAGCAGGAAAATGACAGTGGTATGTCTGCTCGCGGCCAGTCTGGCCATTTCGGCGGTTTCGCTGCCCGGCACGTCCGAGGCCAAGGAAACCGTCAAGGTCGCTTTCATCGGACCGCTGACGGGCGGCGTCAGCGCCAACGGCCTGGGCGGCAGAAATTCCGCCGAGCTCGCAGTCTCCGTGCGCAATGCCGATCCGAACACCAAATATGAATATGAATTCGTGAGCATGGACGACGAGTGCAAGCCGAACATCGGCGTGCAGGTGGCGACCAAGCTGGCTTCCGACAAGGACGTGGCCGGAGCCGTCACCCACTATTGTTCCGCGGTGGCCCTGAGCGCCGTCAAAATCTATCACCGCTTCGCGCTGCCGGCCGTTGTCTGGGGCGCTGTCCATCCCGACGTGACCTACGGCAACATGTTTCCCGAGATCTTTCGCGTCAACGGCACCATGATCAACCAGAACGAGACCGCCGCCAAGTTCATGATCGCCAACGGGTACAGAAAGTTCGTGATCATCAACGACACTACGGACTACGGCAAGGCACACAAGGAATACTTCAGCAAGTTCATTACGGAAAACGGCGGGGAGATCATCGAATCCTTCGGCGTGACCATGGACCAGCAGGATTTTACGGCCGAACTGACCCAGATCAAGCAGCTTGACCCCGAGGTCGTCTATTTCGGCGGTCTGACGCCGCTGGGCGTCCGCATCCGGTCCCAGATGAACAAGCTGGGCATCGACGCCCAGTTCGAGGGCACTTCGGGCATCAAGTCCGACGCGTACATCGAGGGCCTGGGTGAACTGGCCGAGGGCTCCCTCTCCTTTATCGAAGGCGCGCCCACGGAAAAGCTCCCCGGCGGCGAATTCTTCAACGCCAAGTACACGGAAGCCGGCTACGACCATCCCGCCGAAGCTTACGGTCCCTTTGCCTATGCCGGCATGAACATGCTCATCGACACCATCGAGAAGGTCGGCCCGAAGCGTAAGGCTATCGTCAAGGCCCTCAATTCCCAGGGCGCCGTCGACAGCATTATCGGCGGCATCGACTTCGACGAGCACGGACAGAACACCGTTGCCGTCATTTCGAAGTATGTCGTGCAGGACGGAAAGTGGGTTCTCTGGGAAGACAGTGAATACGCCAGCGGCACGCGCAGTCTGGTGAAATAAGCATCACGCCTGACGGGGCCGGCCGCGTGCCGGCCCCGCATTCGTAAGCCCCTCACGCACCTGGCAAAGGTTTGGGAACTCGTCGGCTTGGCCCGGAACGTGTCCGGCAGGACAGCGCGGCCCCTGCTGCCGCATCATAAGGGAGAACAACATGGATATGAGCTTGCTGGCCCAGTTCGTTATCAACGGGTTGATGCTGGGGATGATGTATGCCCTGGTCGCCGTGGGCTTCACACTTTTTTTCGGTGTGCTTGATGTCATCGTCTTTTCACACGGCGACGTCGTCATGGTCGGCGCCTTTGCCGCCCTCACCGGTCATTACTGGCTTACCGAGATCTATCCGGACATATCGCTCTGGACGGAACTTTTTTTTATAACTCTCATCAGTGTCGCCGCGGTGGGTGCCTTCGGCATGGTTATGGCCCGGACGATGATCCTGCGGCTGCGGTCGGCCTCGCCCCTGAACACGCTGCTGGCCACCATGATGCTCGGCACCATCCTGCGCGAGGCCATCAGGCTGTTCTTTCCCGGCGGCTCCAATCCCCAGCCCTTTCCGGTGTTGCTCTCGGACCTGAGCGTTTCCTACGGAAATTTCACGCTCCGCCTCGACAGCGTCATCCTATTCGTCCTCGGGGCCTTGATCATCATCTCGCTGCACCTGCTCATCAACCGCACCAAGCTGGGGATGGCCATCCAGGCAGTGGCCCAGGACGAGGAAACCGCGCGACTCATGGGGGTCAACTTCACCCTGATCGTGCTCGTGACCTTTGCCATCGGTTCGATCGTGGGGGCCTTCGCGGGGATCATGAACGGCCTGTACTATAATGAGATAAACTTCGGAATGGGGCTGCTTCTCGGCGCCATAGGATTCAGCGCCGCGGTCATCGGCGGGCTGGGAAATATTTACGGAGCGATCCTCGGCGGATTCATCTTCGCGGGTCTGCAGACCGTTGGAGCCGTGGCAATGCCTTTTGCCAGCGCCTACAAGGATGTCTTCGCCTTCGGAGTGGTCATCGCCATCATGGCGTGGAAGCCGACGGGATTCATCGCCGAGAAGACAAGCGACAGGGTGTAGCCATGAATATCACAGACAAGATCGCGCCTTCTAAGGCGCTGGTGACGGTTTTCTTTCTGGCGGTGGTATCCCTTGCCTCGGCCGTGTTCGTCGCGGAGTCGCAGCTGCTCATCGCTGGAGTCCTCGTTGGGACGGCGGTTCTGCTGGCTGTTTCCGTCAAGACCGGTCTTACGGGGAGGATCACCGAGGCCCTGGCCCGGAACGAGTTGTATTCCAATGGGCTGGCAGTCCTGGCGGTGCTCTGTATCGCAACGATTTTCCACGAGGACCACTATGTCCTTTTCATCCTGTGCACCATCCTGCTGTACAGCACCACGGTGTTCGGACTGAACGTCCAGCTCGGATATACCGGCCTGATCAACTTCAGTGGCGCCGCATTTTTCGGAGTCGGCAGCTACACGGCGGCTGTCCTGCTGCGTTACGAGGCCTTTCCGCCTCTGCTGGCCCTGGTGGTCGGCGGCGCACTCGCGGCGGTTGTGGGTTCCGCACTCCTGCTTCCGGTGCTCCGGACGTCCGGTCACTACAGCGCGCTGGTCACCCTGGCTTTCTCGCTCCTTTTCCGGGTGTTCCTGGATGTCAATGACTCCCTCGGCGGAGCCCAGGGCGTGGATGTGGGGCCGTTCAGCCTGTTCGGCTACGAATTCGGCAGCGACGTTTCCCTGGGGAGCGTGGATGTGTCCTTCTATTTTCCCTACGTGCTGGTCTGCCTGGCGCTGGCCTGCATCGTCTTTTTCGTGACCCGGCGCATCGAGCGCTCGTGGATCGGGCTGTGCCTTGATTCCGTGCGTATCGACGAGGTGTCGTCGGGCTGCTTCGGAATCAACGTCGTGCGCTGGAAGGTCGTGGCCTTTACCATCGGCAACTTCATGATGGGCCTGGCCGGCGCGCTGTACGCCATGATTCTCGCCTACATCAGCCCGGCGAATTTTTCCTTCGGCGACTCCCTCATGTTTCTGTCGATCCTCCTGCTCGGCGGCATCGGCAACCTCTGGGGCACCGTCATCGCCACGGCCATCGTCGTGGTCCTTCCCGAAAAGTTTCAGGTCATCCAGGAATACCGCTTTCTCATCTACGCGACCTTGGTCCTTCTGATGATCGTATATCGACCCGTCGGGATCCTGCCGAGAAAAACCAGGATCTACCGGCTTGGAGAATCGTCATGAGCGAAAGTCTGCTGCAATGTACCGGGCTCACGATGCACTTCGGGGGCCTGGCGGCCCTCAGCGAACTGAACCTGGATGTCGGCCGCGGCGAGGTCCTGGGCCTTGTCGGACCGAACGGCTCCGGAAAGACGACGTTTTTCAACGTGGTTTCCGGCATATATAAACCCACCAGCGGCACGGTCCTGTTCGACGGCAAGGACGTCACGGGTCGGCCGGCGCAGGATATTTACAATTTCGGCATTTCTCGCACATTCCAGCGTTCGCGCCTGTGTCTCGAACTCTCGGTATTCGACAACATCATGATCGGGAACCACAAGCGCCTTGGCCTGGGCTTGTTTGCCAACGTCTTTTCGCGTCGCAGGTTTTACGAGGAATACGAGGATGGCCTTGAACGTGCCAGGCACCTGCTCGCGGCCCTGAGTCCCGAGCTGGCCGGGAGGCTCTTCGACGTGGTCGGGGATCTGCCCATGATTGACCGGCGCCGGATCGAGATCTGCCGGGCCCTGATCTCCAGGCCCAAGCTGCTCTTTCTCGACGAACCCTCTGCAGGCATGACCCACGAGGAGACCCGCCAGCTCATGGATGAAATCCTCAACATGGGAAGCTACGCCGAGGGCCTTGGCATCGTGCTCATCGAGCACGAGATGAACGTCATCAACCGCGTCACCGACCGCTGCGTCGTCCTCAATTTCGGGCGGAAGCTGTTTGAGGGCACCTACGCCGAGGTCATCGCCGACCCGGATGTCCAGGAAGCGTATCTCGGCAAGGAGGTTGCGTAACATGCAGCGAGCTCTGTCAATCCGCGACGTGTACACCGCCTACGGCAAGGCGGATGTGCTCATCGGTGTGAATATCGAAATCCATCCCGGGAAGATCACCTGTCTCTTGGGCTCCAACGGCGCGGGAAAATCCACGCTGATCAGATCCATCCTCGGGCTGACGCCTCCCCGTCAGGGAGACATCCTCTTCGAGGGGTTTTCCATCTGCGGCAACCCGACCCATGCCATCGTCGGCAAGGGCATTGCCTGCATTCCCGAGGGCCGGAAAGTCTTCCCGAAGATGACGGTCCGGGACAACCTGCTCATGGGGGCCTACCTGGAACGTTCGGACAAACGGATCGGGGAGAACATGGACAGGGTCTTTGAAATCTTTCCGCGCCTCGGGGAGCGCCGGGACCAGCTCGCCGGGACCATGTCCGGCGGCGAGCAGGCCATGGTTTCCATCGGGCGGGGGCTGATGAGCTCCCCCAAGCTGCTCATCATCGACGAACCGTCCCTGGGGCTGTCGCCCGCCCTGGTCAGCGAGAATTTCCGGATCATCCGCAAGATCAACGAGACCGGAACTGCGGTGTTTCTCGTTGAGCAGAACGTCCGCCAGACCCTGGCCATCTCCCATTACGGGTACGTGCTTTCCCAGGGCAGGGTGGTGGCCAAAGGGACGGCTGAGGAGCTCAAGTCGTCCCAGGAAGTTCAGCAAGCCTATTTCGGGTAAGGGGAATTCATGCAGAGCGATGTCGTATCCCTGGCGAGGAAGTTGATCGCGTTCAACACCATACGCGAAGAGGGCAGCGAGGACCGCTGTCTCGATTTTATCGAGGGCCTGCTTGACCAGGCCGGATTCACCGTCTGGAGGGTTCCCCTGGGTCCGGGCCGGGGCAGTCTGGTCGCCCGGCTGCACCCAAAGGCCCGGGGGCCCGCCCTGTGTTTTGCCGGGCATATCGACACGGTTCCCCTGGGCGCCAAGGACTGGTCGGTCCCGCCTTTCGACGGGGAAGTCCGGGACGGCCTGCTGTACGGCCGGGGGGCGGTGGACATGAAGGGCGGGGTCGCCGCCTTCCTGACGGCCGCCATCCGCCGTGCAGGGGAAGTGGGGCCGGATCAGGATCTTGTGCTGCATTGTTACGGTGGGGAGGAAACAGGCTGCGAGGGATCCTTCAGCGTGGCGACCCATGCCGGACACATTGCGCGTATCGGTGCGGCCGTGGTGGCCGAGCCCACCTCGAACCGCCTGCTGGTCGGTCACAAGGGCGCTCTCTGGCTCAAAGGCACGGCCCGGGGCAGAACGGCCCACGCGGCCATGCACCACGAGGGGGATAACGCCCTCGTCAAGGCGGTCAGGGCAATTACGGCCATCGAGGATCTGGACATCGTGGCCGAGGATCCGCACATGGGGAGCTTCTCCAAAGTCGTCAGCACCTTTCATTCGGGGCTGAACGTCAATTCCGTTCCGGACAGCGCGAGCTTCACCGTGGACATGCGAACCGTTCCCGGTCAGGAGGCCACGGCGATTTCGTCCACGATAAAAAAGGCCATCGGCAATCTGGCCGACGTGGAGGTGCTCCTCGACGTTCCGCCGTTCTGGACCGATCCCGCCGATCCATGGGTCGGCCGTGTCTGGTCGATACTCCGGCAGGGGGCCGGTCGGGAGGAGCCTTTCCGGGTGCGCACCGTTCAGTTTTTCACGGACGCGGCCGCGTTGAGGCAGGTGCTCCCGCATGTGCCCATGATTATTCTCGGCCCGGCGACCACCGAGAAAGCCCATTCCACGGACGAAGCCTGTCCGGTTCGGGAGCTCGACGAGGCCTGCGGCTTTTACGAAAATATCATCAGGGACTGGTATCGCCCCGAGTCCTGCGGGACGGGCAGACTGGGCGAAGGCATGTGACGTTGCCGGTTGGGCGTTTCTGGGGATGCGGTGGCCTCGTCCGGTACGGCCGGACGGACCACCGTTTTTTTCTGGGCAGCCGTTTTCCGGGCTGCTACCGTATGATTCGGGAGGAAGACCATGCATCATGATTTCCCGGCCGGCGGACACCGGCTGATTTCGGCCTATGGCCAGGCTTCGGAAGGCGTCCTTCGGGACATGGTTCGCCGACACGTGGACCTGGCGCGGAGCCTGGATCCGCAGCTTCATGTGCTTGAGGGCGGCATTGATGCCGGAGCCGCCTGGCGCCGCATCGACGAGTTGTTCGAACGGTTCCCGGATCCGGCCGCCCGGCCGCCGCTTTTCGGTGTGCCCGTGGGTGTCAAGGACATCATCCGGGTCCAGGGGGCGCCCATCCGCTGCGGCTCGCTGCTGCCGCCGGTCCTCTTCGAGGGTGAGGAAGCCCGGTGCGTGCGGATGCTGCGCGACGCCGGCGCCATCATTCTCGCCCGCACCGCCACCACGGAGTTTGCCTATTTCGAGCCCGCCGCCACCAGGAACCCGCGCAACCCCGGCCACACGCCGGGCGGCTCCAGCAGCGGGTCGGCCGCGGGCGTGGCCGCCGGGTTCTTCCCCCTGGCCCTGGGCACGCAGACGGTGGGGTCGGTCATCAGGCCGGCCTCTTTCTGCGGCGTGGTCGGGGTGAAGCCGTCCTTCGGCAGGATTCCAACGGACGGGCTGGTCTATTTTTCCCGCAGCGTGGACCATGTCGGCTTTTTCTGCGGGAGCGCGGTCGATATCGATCCGGTCATGGCCGTCTTTGATCCTGACTGGTCCCCATGCGACACTTCCGGGAAGCTGCGGGCCGCCATACCCGCGGGCCCGTACCTCGCCCAGGTTCCCGGGGACGCCATGGAGCGGTTCGAGGCGGCCGTGCGCGTTCTTGAGGCCGGGGGCGTTGAGGTGGTCCGGGTCGACTGTCTCGACGACATCGGCGAGATCGCGCGCAACCATTCGGACCTGATCGCCGCGGAAGTCGCCCTGGAGCACGCGGACTGGTTTGCCGGGTATTCCCATCTGTATCGGGAGAAAACGGCGGAGATCATCCGCAGGGGGCAGGAGGTCTCTTCGGCCAGGCGCGCCGAAGCAGGGCGCTCCTGCGAGGCGCTGCGCCGGGAGATGGCCGGGCTCATGGACAGGCACGGCCTGGACCTGTGGATATGCCCCTCGACCCTCGGCGAGGCGCCCGCCGGGCTCCACGGCACGGGCAGCCCGGCCATGAACCTGCCCTGGACCCATGCCGGGATGCCCGCCATTTCCCTGCCGTGCGGACGGGGACCGGCGGGCTTGCCCCTGGGGCTGCAGTGCGTCGGGCGATACTGGGGCGATGCGGCCCTTGCCGGGGCAGCGGCCGTCATCGAGAACCTTTTGCGCGCAGGACTGAGACCATGACCACAGACAACGTTAACGCCAGCCTTGAGGCCGGTGTGCGTCGCAGGCTTCTGGAAGCGGCGAAGGATGCGGCTTTGCGCGCCCACGCGCCGTACTCGAACTTTCGCGTGGGTGCGGCCGTGCTGGGTCTGGGCGGCCGGGTGTACACGGGCGTCAATGTTGAAAACGCCAGCTACGGCCTTGGGCTGTGCGCCGAGCGGGCGGCTCTGGCCGCGGCCTGTGCCGCGGGCGAACGCGACATCCTGGCCGTGGCCGTGGCCTGCATCGACGCCGCCCCGGACGCCCCTGCGGAGCAGCGCATGCCCTGCGGCGCCTGCCGCCAGTGGCTGCTGGAACTGGCCCCGCAGGCGGAAGTCCTGGTCATGGGCGTGGACCGGGTCTTCAGCGTGGCCGAACTGCTGCCCATGGGGTTTAGGCTGGGCTGAGTGGGCTGAATGGACGGGATGGACGGGATGGACGGGATGGACGGGCACGGACAAACACGGGCCGGCACAGACAACCCGCCATGACACGATGCGTGCCCGTCCATGTCAGTCCGTGTCAGACCGTGTCAGACCATCTCATGCACTCCTGCGTCTTCAGTATCCCAGGCTCTCCCCCACCAGCACCACATGTATTCTGCCTTCGTCGCGCTGGCCCTCGATGATGGTCCAGGCGTTGCAGATTTTCTGGGGGCTCGAGCAGCGGTGGCAGCGGCCGTCCTGGGTGCAGGGGGGCTCGTGGGCCGGGTTCAGGGCCTTGATGCGCAGGTTGTTCATGGGCGCCGCGAAGTCGCGGATGCGGTCCATGGCGGCGTCCAGGTCGCTGACGACCTTGTTCATGCCCACCAGCAGGATGACCTTCCTGGGCCCGAAGATCATGGCCGAGACGCGGTTGCCCGTGCCGTCGAGGTTGACCAGTCTGCCGTCCAGGGTCACGGCGTTGCAGCTGGTCACCTGGTAGTCGGCCGTCAGGCCGCGGCGGCGGCGTTCGTCGCCCTCGGCGGGCGTCAGGCCCGGCACGTAGGGGTCGATGACCTCGATTCCGGGCAGGGCGGCGATGTCCTTCCACAGCCCCAATGACCCCACGGATTCGGTGCCGCAGCGGATCACGGTGCCCGGCCCCTGGATCAGGGACAGCAGAATGCGGCGGGCTTCCTCGGCGGTCTCGGCGTAGCTGCCGTGCATGCGGCGCTGGTTGAATTTCTTGATGAGGCGTTCGGCGGTCATGCGCCGGAATGCGCGGGTGGGCTCGTCCATGGGAAACCTCCGATGTGTGCGCTGGCGTGCAGCGGATGGTGTTTGGCGCCCGAAAAGAGGGGGCGGTTCATTCGTCCATGTACCCCTGGAGAAAGCTGATGAAGTCCGAGACGCCCTCGCGCCGGGCCACGACATAATGGGCCACGTAGCGGCCGAAGGTCATCTCCCGGCCGAAGACGTGGTACACGGTATCCTGGCCCGCGAAATCCCAGCCGAAAAAGGCGGCCACGCCGGGGTGGATGGGCTGTTCGAATTCGGGGAACGGGTCGCCCAGGGCCGCCAGGGCGGCCTCGTCGGGCGCCTCGAGGCCCAGATGATCGAGGATGCCCCTGGCCGCGCGGTCCAGGAGTCCTGCGCCGGGGTGGTTGACGGTGTTGAACATCCTGCGTGTTCCGAACCGTCCTTTCAGAAGATCGACGTAGCCGACGGGCGTCAGGCGCTGCTTGTGTTCTTCCTGCTCCAGCGTGCGTTCCAGGATTCCCCGCAGATCGTGTTTTCCGGCCATGTCGGCGTGCAGGTAGAGGAGGGTGGTCTCCTCGGGCGAGAGGCCGAGGTCGATGAGCTCGTCCAGGTGGGAGCATCTGAAGTTGAACCCCGGGCGGCCGCTCCAGGTGGGCCAGTAGCCCATGAAGAACATGTTCGGGATGCACAGGCTTACGGCCGTGGCCGGCAGCCTGCCTTGCAGGTTCCTTGAGGCGAGGTCGCCCCACTGGTCGCCCAGGTGCTGGTGGAGCAGAAGGGAGCAGCGCGCAAGCATGTCGGCGGGCACGGGCTCGCGCGTGTAGTTGGTGAAGAGAGCACATTTGTATTCGGCCGCGAATTCCCGCGAGGCCATGAGCCTGGCCAGCAGGGGTTCGCCCTGGCAGTTGGCGTGGAGGATGCAGAGTCGTTTGCCCATGTATGCCTGGAACGGTTTGAAATGTCTGGCGAAACAAACGGCTGTGAACTAGCACGAATGCCTGCGGGCGGCAACTCGTTCTCGTGTCTGTGAAGGGCCGTGGCATCCGGTGTGCGCGTTGTCCGGAGGGGGAAAAGGTCGTAGGGTTCCGTTGAAACTTCGTTTCGGAGGGATGATGGGACACGCGTCTGTCGGGCAGGCCGCCCGGCGATACGGCCAAGGCGGGCGGGCATGACCGGGCCTGCCGCGCGTTTCGTCTTTCACGGCGACCTGGTGGACCTGATGGCGCGCAGGCGGCGGAGTGCCGAGGTCGTGTATCCCCTCACGCGGCGTGCATCCGTCAAGGACGCCATCGAGGCCCTGGGCCCGCCGCACACGGAAGTGGGCGGGATCGAGGCCGACGGGCGGGCCGTCGGCTTTGAACACCTCGTTCTGGCGGGCGAGCGCATCGACGTTCGCCCCGTGGCCGCGCCCTTTGACGTGCTGCGTCCTTCCCCCTTGCGCCCCGATCCCCTCCCGCGAATGGCCTTCCTGGTGGACGTCAACGTGGCCAGGCTGACCGGGCTCCTGCGCGCCTTTGGATTCGATACGGCCCACGACCCGTCATGGACCGACGCGGAGCTGGCCCGGCGTGCGGCCGGGGAGGGGCGCATCCTCCTGAGCCGGGACCGCCTGCTCCTCAAGCGCGGCGTCGTGGTCTATGCCAGGCTGGTCCGGGCCGTGGAGCCCGAGGCGCAGCTTCTGGAGGTGCTCAGCTTCTTCGGCCTGCGTCCCCCTTTCACGTTTTTTTCCCGCTGTCTGCGCTGCAACGATCCCCTGGTGCCTGTGTCCAAGGTTGATATTCTGGACAGCCTGCTGCCCCTGACCCGCAAGTATTACCATGACTTCCGCCGCTGCCCGCGCTGCGGCGGGATCTACTGGGCGGGCTCGCACCTCGAACGGATGCGTGAGAGGGTGGAGCGCATCTGCCGGAAGCTGGAGGAGGGAGATCGGATGAAGAAAATGGATGGGAAAATGGACTGAAGCGGACTGACACTGAATGGCACGGACAAAAGACAATCATGCGTGCCCGGCAGGGCGCATCAGCGTTCGTCAGTGTCCGTTCGTTTCAGGCCATTTTCCACCTCGTCCATATCGTTCATCCAGTTCACCCAGGCTCCTCACTTCCCCACTTTGGCCAGAACCCGCTCCAGTTCCTCGATTGCCAGGGGCTTGGCCAGGTATTCGTCGAATCCCTGGTCCAGGAATTTTTCGCGGTCGCCCTGGATGGCATGGGCCGTGAGGGCGATGACGGGGACGGTCAGGCCGAGGTCCTCCCTGATGCGTCTGGTGGCCTCGGTGCCGTCCATGCGGGGCATCTGGATGTCCATGAGGACGCAGTCGAAGGATGCGGAGCGCAGGGTTTCCAGGGCCTGCCGGCCGTCGGCCACGCAGTACGGGCTGTGCCCGAGTTTTTCCAGGGTCCGTTTGAGAAAGAGCTGGTTCACGGGGTTGTCCTCGGCCACCAGGACCGACAGGGGGCGCCCGGCGTCCTGCGTGGTCGACTCGGCGGGTTTGGGCACGGCGTCGAGCTTCGCCCGTTCCAGGGGCAGGGAGATGCTGAAGGTCGAGCCCGCTCCCTCCTGGCTTCGGACCTCGATGGAGCCGCCCATGGCCTCGACGAGCTGGCGGACGATGGCCAGCCCCAGGCCCGTACCCTGATGGGATCTCGTGGGAAACCTGTCGGCCTGGGTGAAGCGGTCGAAGATGCTGGGAATCCTGTCTGCGGGGATGCCGCACCCGGTGTCGCGGACCTCGAAGCCGAGGGTCGTCCCGGACGCGGAGTGTTCCGCCGCGGTCAGGCGCAGTTCGATTTCGCCTTTTTCCGTGAACTTGATGGCGTTGCCGATGAGGTTGTAGAGGATCTGGCGCAGCCGGAGTTCATCGCCGTGCAGGAGTTCCGGCGGCTCGACATCCAGGGTCAGGGACAGGGCGATTCCCTTTTCCAAGGCCCGTGGTTTGAACAGGGAGATGGTCGCCTCAAGCAGCCTGCGGACACTGAAATCCGTGGCGTTGAGCACCAGCTTGCCGGCCTCGACCTTGGAAAAATCAAGGATGTCGTTGATGATGTGCAGCAGATTTTGCCCCGACTGGCGGATAAGGGCCAGGTAGTCCCGCGTTCCCGGCGCGGACGGATTGGTCAGGGCCAGTTCGGCAAGCCCCATGATGCCCGTCAGCGGCGTGCGGATTTCGTGGCTCATGTGGGCCAGGAACAGGCTCTTGGCCTCGTTGGCTTCTTCGGCCTTGCGCCGCGCCTTGCGCAGTTCTTTCAAGGTCTGTCGGCGGATGTGCACCACGGCGACCAGGAAGATGATTACGACCAGCAGGCAGACCACGATCGCCCCGAAGATGACAAAGAGGCGCTTATTGGCCTCGAACAGGCTCTGGGGCTTGTTGATCACCGTGGACTCAGGCGGCAGGGCGGTGCGGCTGACCTGGAACCTGACCAGTTCGTTGTGGTCGAAAAGGAACCTGTTGGCCAACCCTTTGACCACGGGCATCGTATCGGGGTCGGCTCCGGAGAGGATGCGCAGGGCCATGGTCGCCGCGAGTTTGCCCTGGGCCTTGCCGTTGACAAGCTTCCCGCCGACGATGCCGTGTCCCAGAAAGAAGTCCCAGAACCCGTAGACGGGGCGGGACGTGTTGTTGCGGACCAGGGCCGCGCTGGGTCCGAAGTCGAGCATGCGGCCGTCCGTGTCGGGCAGGGCCTGGCACAGGAAGACGATGTTGCCCGGGCCCAGATTGCCGAGCTTTTCCTGCAGCCTGGCTGTGGGAATGTTCTGCCAGAAATGGAAACGGACGCGCTCCGCGTAGGCGGGCATGAGGCGCAGGAACTGGCTGCGGTTGGAGCGGTCCGTGCTGCCGATGTCGCCGACGATGATCACCACGTCGGTGGTTTCGGGATGGAACGCCAGGGCCGTGTCCAGGGTCTCCGGCACGGAGATGATTTCCGAGACTCCGGTGATAAGCGGTTCCCCGCGTCGCATCTCCTCCTGGAAATTGTTCACGCCGCAGAACACGATGGGAACATTCTCGAAGAGGTCGTGGCGGTTTTCCATGGCGAAGTTGAAGGCCGCGTCGTCGGACACGATGACCAGGTCGAAATTCGTGGCGCTGATGTGTGCGGCGACCACTTCGGACTGCATGTCCTGGAGGTCGCGGTCGGGATAGCGCTTGGCGTCGAGATATTCGGTGGCGACATTGCAGGCCATGGGCGACTGCCCGAGTGTGTCCATGATGCCCGCGTGGATGTCGTCGGTCCAGCTCAGGCCGGGGTTGTAGGAATGGAGCACGAGAATGTTCGGTCGTGTTCCGGCCTGGACAGGGCAGGCTACGAGCAGGAGGAGCAGGAGGATTCTATTCAACAATTGCCGCTGCCTCCTGACTGAGAAGGAAGGGAATTTCGATGCCGAGTTTTTCGGCCGTGGCGGCGTTGAGCATGGTCAGCCCCTGGGTGCTCGTGATGATGGGGATGTCTCCGGCCCGTTCTCCGGCCAGGATGCGCAGCGCCAGTTTCGCAGCCAGGGTGCCGTGTTCGAAGCCTGTCTGGATCACGCCGCACAGGGCGCCGTCGGCCACGGTGTAGTCGAAGAAGCCCAGGGTGGGCAGGTCGGCGTTGTCGCGGGTCCAGAAGATGACGTCACGGGAGGGCATGATGCTCCCGTCGTTGGCCGTCAGGTTGTGGTAGGTCAGGATCGCCAGGGCGTCGCAGGTCTGGGAGGCGTTCAGGACGCTCTCGCGCCAGTGGGCGAAGGACCGGGCGACGACCCACTCGGCCTCGATGTTCGGCGGTGTCAATTCCTTCATCCTCATGGCACCGGCGTAGCTTGAGGGCCTGCCATCCATGAGAACCCGCACCGTGCGGATGGAGGGCTTGAGCCTGCGCAGGAGCTTGAGCCCCCCGACCCAGGCCAGGTTTTCGGTGACGCCGGTGACGTTGTCGGCCGGGTACCCGTATTCCGCCGGGTCGCTGTTCACGCCGCAGAAGACGAAGGACGGAGCCGTGGCGTTTCCGGCGAAGCGCGCGGCAAAATATTTCTGGGCGTTGTCGTCGCTGGTGATGACGACGTGGGGCCGGAATTCCTGCATGAGTTTCTCTGCCTGGCGCCTGGTTTTTATCAGGTGCGGCGTGTCGGGTTTCAAGTTCGTGTCCATGAAGAAGGTGCGGATGCGGACTTTGGCGGGCAGGAGGACGCGCTGCAGGGCTTCGTCGATGTCCGCCGTCCAGGCGAAGCCGCGGTCGTAGCTGTGGACCACGAGCACCCGTTTACCGGCGAGATTGTCAGAACCGGCAGCCTGCATGGGGAGGAGGCTGCAGAAGGTGAGGATCAGGGCAAGGAGGGTTCTGTATGACATGCCTGCATGTTTGGCACAAATTGGTGATGGCGGCAACAATGGCAGCCAGTTGGGGCCGGGGGGTGGATGGACGGAATGGACCAGATGGACTAGACTGGGAGGTTATGGACCGGCAGGGACATGGAGTGGTATGCACTGATATGGACTGACACGGACAAAATTTCGCCACCGCACAACACAACCAGGGAGGTCTTCCATGCTTGGCGCCATTGCCGGGGACATCATCGGCTCCGTCTACGAAGGGAGCCCCATCAAGACCACGGATTTTCCGCTTTTTTCGTCGGGGTGCCGGTTTACGGACGACACCGTGCTCACGGTGGCCGTGGCCGAGGCCGTTCTGTCCGGCCGGGGGTATGCCGAGGCCGTGCACGATTTCGGGAACCGCTACCCCCGGGCGGGGTACGGGGGCTCCTTCGTGCGCTGGCTCCAGGCCCGCGACCCCAGGCCTTACTGCAGCTGGGGCAGCGGGTCGGCCATGCGCGTCAGCCCCGTGGGGTGGGCCTTCGGCAGCGAGGACGAGGTTCTCGAACAGGCCCGGCTCTCGGCGAGCATCACCCACGACCATCCCGAAGGGGTGCGCGGCGCCCAGGCCGTCGCCCTGGCCGTGTTCCTGGCCCGGACCGGCAGTTCCCGCGAGGAGATCCGCCGCCGCATCGCCGAGGGGTTCGGATACGGCCTCGACACGACCGTCGAAGCCATCCGGCCCGGCTACGTCTTCGATGTTTCCTGCCAGGGTTCCGTGCCCCAGGCCCTGGTCTGCTTTCTCGACTCGGCGGACTGGGAGGAAGCCGTGCGCAACGCCGTGTCCCTGGGCGGGGACAGCGACACCCAGGCCTGCATGGCCGGGGCCGTGGCCGAAGCCTTCTACGGCGGGGTGCCGGACACCGTCCGGGACAGGGTCATGCATTCCCTGCCCCGTGATCTCGGTGCGGTTGTCGAGGAATTTCAGCGGGTTTTCATGAGCGGGCGCTGAATTTCTCCGCAGACCAGATCTCCGTTCTTGGGCCGGTTCCGGGGCGCGAGTGACAATCGCGCAGCAGTCCGGATTTTGTCTTGACTGCAGCAAAACTTTGTTTCAAACGCCGTTTCAAACATGGGGCGAGGTGGAATGCGAAAC
>CAZQYA010000047.1:0-18561 GCA_964597325.1 uncultured Desulfovibrionaceae bacterium | reverse complement strand
AGTACAGGGCACGCAGTCAGGGACGCTTCAGCGCCACTTCCGGTCGAGCATGAGATGCGAGAAATACCCTGTCACCGCCGCCCCGTAATAGGGGGCCATGGCCATGGGCGCCGCTCCGTACAGCCATATGGGCAGGGCGGCCAGGGGAAGGGGGATGAATAGCATGGCCCACCAGGTGTGCGTCCAGCCCCGGTGGGGACCGATGGCCGGAAACATGGCGGCGAATCCAAGGATGGCGGCCCATTTGTAGAGCCCCTGGATGATGAGGGCGAAGTCCAGGACCGCCAGGGTCAGGTAAAAGATGTGCTGTCCGCGGGAATCCGTGTCCACGTCCGGGAAGAGGCTTCCCAGAAGGACAAGAGCGCCCATGACCGCCAGTTGGGGCATTTCCGGAATCCAGGTCCCGGTCCAGACCAGACCGCCCAGCACCACCGCTCCGGTCACGGCCCCGCCGATGAGATGTCCCTTGTATCCAGGCACGAAACACCCTCCGAAAAGCAAAGGCCCGGCTGAGCCGGGCCTGCTTCCTACATGGCGTCGCTGGCGTCCAGCTCCGCGATGGTTTTGTCGATGGACTCGCGGAGTTCCTCGGGCAGTCCCATGATCTCCACGTTCAGAAAACCGCGCACAATGGTCGAGGTGGCCTCGTCCTCGTCGAGGCCACGTGCCATGAGGTACTCGATCTCCTCTTGGGCGATCTTGCCCACGGCGGCCTCGTGGGACAGTTCCACGCCGGGCTTGCAGCCCTGCAGTTCGGGGATGGCGTGGATGACGCCGCCCTCGCCCAGGATGAGCCCCTTGCACTCCAGATGACCGCGCGCCGGCACCTCGTTCCCGATAATCTCGCCGCGGGCGACGATCGTTCCGCCCGTGGTGATGGTACGGGAGATGATCTCGCCGCGCGTGTTGGGCGCGTTCAGGATGATGCGGTTGCCCGTGTCCACATGGGATCCCTCGGGAGTGACTATGACGGAGTTGAAGCGGGCCACGGCGCCCTCGCCGTTCAGGTGGATGGTCGGGTAGGACTCCACGGACTTGACCTTCTTGAGCAGGATATAATTGTTCTGCAGAACGCCATTCTCTTCCACGATGCCAACGGTACGCGGCCTGACCATGACCTCGTCGCCCCAGTTGTGGACCATGGTGAACGTCAGCTTGCCGCCCTTCTTGATGTAGAACTCGGAGATGCCCAGATGCAGGGCCGAGGTCACGCCGTGGGACGTGGCGCAGCCGGTGATGATGTGGACCTCGGAATCCTCCTCCACCACCACGATGTTGTGCACGTTCTGTCCCACGTTCTGGCCCTTGATGAGCAGGCATGACTGCACGGGTTCGGCCACTTTGGCGCCTTTTTCCGTGCGGATGAAATAACCGCCGTGCAGCTCTTCGCGGGCTGCGGCGCGGGTGAAGTCGTCCTTGTCGCGGTCCATGGCCTTCCAGAAATACTCCGGCAGGCCGTCGTATTTCTCCAGGGCCTGGCGGATGCCCATGACCTCGACGCCCTTGGCGGACGTCTTGCAGTGCACTGTGGAATGGTCGAACTGCAGGAAGGTTCCCGCGCGTTCGCCTTCGGCGTCCACGTCGACGCCGACCATGCGCAACTCGCGCTTGTTTTCCTCGGAGAGGGTCGAAAAGTCGTCGAGATCTGCGCTCTGCCGGCCGGAAAAGGCGTAGGAGTTGAGGTCCACCAGGTTTTTGTTCAGTTCAGACATCTGATGCACTCCTTGTAGCCGTACTTGCTGATGTGATCCAGGATGTCGCGGGGTCGGGTGGGCCGCGAGTCGCAGCACAGCAGGCCGTTATACATGACCTGCCCGCGGTCGGCGTTGACGTAATCCAGGATGTAGCCCGTATGGGTGATGATCAGGCCCGAAGTCCTGTGCTGGCGGCGCAGGTCGCGCATGCAGGTCTCTGGGCAGGGCGTCGAGGCGCCGTCGAGCAGGGTCCTGGCGGTGTTGCCGATGAGCGCCATGTTCTCGAGGTCAACGCCGGACTCGGGCTCGTCGAAGAGGATGAGGCTCGGATTCTGGGCCATAAGCTGCAGCAGCTCCGAACGTTTGATCTCACCGCCGGAAAAACCGGAATTGATGTCGCGCTCGAGAAAATCGGAAAAATTGACCTCGTTGGCCATGGCGTCCACGTCCACCTGACGCTCCCGGGCGCACATGGAGACCAGATGCCTGGTCTTGAGACCGTGAATGGTCGGAGGCCGCTGGAAGGACATGCCGAGGCCGAGGCGAGCGCGCTCGTAGGTCGGCATTTCAGTGATATCATTCCCCTTGAAAATGATCTTGCCGGCAGTCACCCTGTAACCGGAAAAACCCATGAGGGTCATGAGCAGCGTGGTCTTGCCCGAACCGTTGGGGCCGAAAAGGATGAAGGTCTCGCCTTCTTCGATGGTCAGGTTGATCCCTTTGAGGACTTCGCTGTCACCGATACTGACATGCAGGTTTTCTATCTGAAGCATATGGCATCCCTTTGGTGATGTGGTGCGACGCCGAAGGCGCGTCAAAGCAAGAAATTGCGCTTAATGGAGGCCGCCCCAAAAGTCCAGACGTCCTATTTCCACTCTTTCCAGGTCTCGGAACGATAGCAATAGTAGCAACGCGATTCGTCCCTGAAGAAGCGCAGCAGGAGCATTCCGGCCACGAAGCCGCCGATATGCGCCCACCAAGCCACGCCGCCGCCCCCGGCCGGAGCCAGCATACCGGAAAAGACCTGAGTCAAAAACCAGGCTCCGAGATAAAACACCGCGGGTATCTCGAAGACAAAGGGTATGATGAGAATGGGCAGGAACGTGACCACCTTAGCGTGAGGGTACAGAAAAAAATAGGCCCCCATGACTCCGGCGATGGCCCCCGAGGCTCCTACCACGGGCACAGTGGAGTCGGGACTGGTGATCATGTGCATGCCAAGCGCCCCCAGCCCGCACAGCAGATAGAAGACCAGAAAGCGCACAGGGCCCATGACGTCCTCGACGTTGTCACCAAAAATCCACAGCGTCCACATGTTGACGATGAGATGCAGCCATCCCGAATGCAGGAACATGTGCGAGAAGAGGGGCCAGACAATCCCGTCGGGATAGCCCTGCCACATGGCCCACCCGGGGTTGAAGTACCGGGCCGGAACCACGCCGAAAAGATGGAAAAGCTTGAACTCCTGGGCGGGCGAGAGGCCCAGGAACAGCAGAAAGACAAGCACGTTGACCACAAGCAGGGTCCATATGACGTAGGGCCTGTGCCGGGCCGGAATGTTGTCGCGCAGAGGGAACATGGTCAGTCCGTTTGATGGATGGTGTCGGGATTTTCGAAGATGCGCAGAAGCCGTTCCGTGGTCCGGGCGGCGCGGGAATCGAGGAGGCTTCGCACCACGGAAACCAGGGCGAGGGCGCGGACCCGCAGGTCATCCAGGGAGCCGGAGTTGTCCACGAGCAGGTCGGCGGCACGCACCTTCCTGTCCTGCGGCCATTGCCAGGAATCCACTTCGACGATGCGGCCGTCGTCCCAGCCGCGGCCCCGCAGGCGCTCGTGGCGCAGGGATTCGGGACAGAAGACCACGGCCGTCAGATCCGTTTCGCCCGTAAGGCCCGCCTCGCACAACAGCGGAATCTCGGCCAGGGTCACGTCGGCGTCATTGCTTTCCCTGAAAGCGCGCAGACCATGGCGGACAAGAGGATGCACGAGACGCTCCACTTCGCGCCGCATACTCGGGTCCTCCATGGCCAGGCGCAGCTTGGCCTTGTCCACGCTACCGTCCGAGGCCGTGAAACGACGGCCAAAATTGTGTTCCATGATGGCGCACCCCTCACCGCCAGGAGCATACGCACTGGCCACAAAGCGATCCGCACAGAAGACCGGCACGCCAGTCTCCTCCACGACCTCGCGCACCGTGGACTTGCCGCAGCCGAGGGCTCCGGTCAGGCCGATGCAGACCCGCTCGCGCACCAGACCGTCCAGCACGCCGAGAAAATCCGCGGGCGGCGGAGCCGTAAAAACCATGTCATGCCCCGTTCGGGGGTGGTCGAAGCGCAGATGCCAGGCGTGCAGCATCTGGCGCGGCGCGCGCCCGGCCGTCTCCCTGTCGGCATAGACGGCGTCTCCCAGCAGAGGATGCCCTATGGAGGCCATGTGCACCCGGATCTGGTGGGTCCGCCCGGTGAGAATCCGGATCCTGAGCAGAGAGGCGCTCCCGTCACGCGTTGACCAGAGCACCCGATACCGTGTTTCGGCCTGACGTCCGCCCCGCTCGACCACGGCCATACGTGTTTTGATGACGGGGTGGCGTCCCAGCGGCTGGTCAATGGTGCCTTCGACAGGGGGCACGCCGGCCACAAGGGCCAGGTATTCCTTATATACCTGGCGCGAAGCAAAAGCCTGTGTCAGACTCAACCGAGACGCCTCGGACAACGCCAGGACGATGATGCCGGAGGTATCCTTGTCCAGACGGTGCACCACACCGGGACGTTCGCCCGCCTGGGACAAAAGAATCGGAAAATGATGAGCCGCCCGGTGCACCAGGGTCGTCCCGTTCACGGACGGGGCTGGATGAACCGTCAGCCCAGTGACCTTGTCTACCACGGCAAAATCTTCGTCGGCGTACAGGATACTCAAGGGTCCTTCATCGGGAACAATGGTCGAATCCGGAAAATCGGGAGCCAAAGTCAGGGTCTGCCCTGGAACGATGCGCGTCGAGGATTTAAAACAGACACGCCCGTCCACAAGGGCCCTGCCGTCGCGAATCCAGCCCTGAATACGGCTGCGCGTCACGCCATCCTCGTCCAGGATGCCCTGCCAGAATGCGTCGAGTCGCTGCCCTCCGTCGGCGGCCTGTGCCTTTTCCACGATTTCCTGCATGATGCGAATCCTGACCGGCCCTGAAAGACCGTTTTTTTTTACCGGCGCGCACGGGTTGTCGCGGCCGTATCTGTGAGTAAGCGGCTTTGTCCGTCCTGACAACAAAAAGGCGGCCCCGCGAGGAGCCGCCCGGTATTCTTCAAGAAAGGCGCAGGATTACTGCTTCTTGAACACGCCCTTCAGCTCGGCCTCGATGCGACGGTTTTCGGCGCGGCCGGCATCGGTCTTGTTGTCGGCGATGGGGCGGCTCTCGCCGTAACCCACGGCCGAGAAGAGCTTGCCATCCATGCCGAAATTGTTGACCAGATAGTCGCGAACGGCCTTGGCGCGGCGCTCGGAGAGCTTCTGGTTGTAGGCGTCCGTACCGATGGAATCGGTGTGACCGGCGATCTCGACCACGGTGAAGGACTGCTGCTGCCGCATGTAGGAAGCGAACTTGGCCAGATCGTCATGGAATTCGGGCTTCACGACCGCCTTGTCGAAATCGAAGTTGACCTTGAGTCTGACAACATCGGGAATCGGGCAACCGTTGTCGTCAACGGCCAGACCCTTGATGGTGTCGGGGCACTTATCGATACAGTTGTTCACGCCATCCCCATCGTCATCCAGGGAACAGGGATCAACCGCGGCATCGATATCGTAAAAGACATCCTTGACAAACTGCTGCATGGCGGCGTCATCGGCCAGCTGTGCAGCGGTGACGGCCACGCCGCAGGACTTGATGCCCGAAAGTTCGTCCATGAGCGCCTGGTTGCCGCCCACGGGATCGGCGAAGCTGATGGTGTGGAAGCACACGTTGTACTTTTCCGAAAACTCGGAAGCGATCTGCAATGCTCCGGCACCCTGGTTCTCCTGGCCGTCGGAGAGGATGATGACGGCGTTGCGCCCCGAGGCGCCCTGCAGGGTCGGTTCGAGAGCCTTCAGACCGTCACCCAGCGGAGTGGGGTTGCTGCCGAGAAGCGTCGGAACCTTGGCAATGGAGGCACCGTAGGAGGACGCGGCATAGGGCTCGAGCCCCTGAAGCTGGCCGGAATAGGCGGCGGTGGCGAGGCCGCCCTGGTATCCAAGCTCGGGAATCATGGCATTCATGCGCTCGAGAATGGATTTGGCAAGAACGATCTTCCTGTCCTTGGCGCCCACGTACGCATCGTCCATGGAACCGGACCGATCGACCAGAATGATGAAATTATCGACCTTTTTCACGTAGTTGTCCGCAGCAAGAGCGACCGAGGCCGCGCAAGCCACCAGAATCATGCTCAAAAAAATCAGTTTCGCTGTTTTCATAGCTTTGCTCCTCGTTTGAATTTCCAAATGAACTCAGTGAAAAAAAACAAAAACTTGAATACGATCATTAAGGCTTTTGCATAATATTGTCAAAGCACCCAAGAAAAATTACTTCCTTCATCCCGTGCCCCCCTTGACCGGGACGACATCCGGACAGACAATCGCCTCCATGAAAAAAACCGGCACGCAGTCCGCCCCTCCAGCCAGGACCATCCTTCACCTGGATATGGACGCCTTCTTCACCTCTGTAGAGCAGGCCGACAATCCCGAGCTCAAAGGCAAGCCCGTGGTCATCGGGCAGTCTCTTCGCGGCGTGGCCTCGGCAGCTTCCTACGAGGCCAGGCGATACGGAGTCCGGTCGGCCATGCCCATCGTCCAGGCTCGCAGGCTCTGCCCCCACGCGGTGTATCTGCCCGGTCGCATGTCGCGCTACCGCGAAGTCTCGGCACGTATCATGGGAATAATGCGCGACCTGTGTCCGGTGGTGGAACAGGCCTCCGTGGATGAGGCTTACGCGGACGTGAGCGGCACGGCGCGTCTCTTCGGCCCCCCGGAAAATCTGGCCACACGGCTCAAGACGTCCATCCTTGACGAAACGGGCCTGACCTGCTCGGTGGGCATCGCCCCGAACAAATTCCTGGCCAAGATCGCCTCGGACTGGAACAAACCCGACGGCCTGACGGTCATCCGGCCCGAAGACGTCCGGGATTTTCTGCAAGACCTGCCGGTGGACAAGATCCCGGGCGTCGGCAGGCGCATGGCGGCAGAACTGGCCGCCCTCGACATCACCACGGCACAGGACGTCCTGGCACGTCCCCGGGAGTTCTGGGAAAAAAGCATGGGCAGACGCGGCGCATTCCTCCACGATCGGGCCTGCGGCGTCGACGAAGCGCCCGTGGTACCTCACACGGAACCTCAGTCGTGCAGTGCCGAGAACACGTTGGAACGTGACACCCTGGACCGGGAGGAGCTCACGAGCCGCCTCCTGACCCAGGCCGAACGCGTAGGCCGCGAGCTGCGCAGCCTGAACAAGAAGGGCCTGACCGTGACACTCAAGATAAAATTCAGCGATTTCACGGCCATCACCCGTAACAGAACCCTCTCCCAGCCCACGGACATCACCTCGGAAATCTACCACGTTGCACGGGCCCTGCTGGCCGCCGAAAAACTCCCCCGCCCCGTGCGTCTCATTGGCACCGGGGTTTCCAACTTCCGATCCGTGCAGGGACTGCGGCCCCTGTCACACGATCCGGAGCGGGAACGCGACCGCGACCTGGATCTGACCATGGACCGCATCCGCGAAAAATTCGGAACCGCGAGCATCGGGCGGGCCGGCGTTACCGCCGGCACAACTCACGAAGCCGGCGAAGACCTGCTCTCAGGGAAGAACAGGATTTCCAACAACGAATAAAGCTTGCCAAAGAAGATTTTTCTTGCTTGGAAGTCCGGATTCAAACTTCAAGCAGAAAGGATCATTCATGTTCACCCACGCCATCGCCCGCGTCCCCGGCCCGGACTATCCAAAGGGCCTGAGCACTTCATCCATGCCGGCCCCGGACATGGACCTGACCCTGGCCCAGCACGGGGCATACGTGGACTGCCTCCAGACCCTCGGCCTGGACGTCACGGTCCTGCCTCCGGCCCCCGGCTATCCCGATGCCTGCTTCGTGGAGGACACGGCCGTGGTCGTGCGCGAGGTCGCCGTCATCACGCGTCCCGGCGCACCATCGCGTACGGGCGAAACGGCGTCCATGGAAGCCCCTCTCGCCACCTTGCGCCCCCTGGCCCGCATCGAGGCGCCCGGCACCCTGGACGGAGGAGACATCCTGCAGGTCGGCAAGCGCTTCTTCATCGGCGTCTCGGACCGCACCAACGCTGAGGGCGCGCGGCAGCTGGCGGCCATCCTGGCCACCCACGGCTACGAAAGCGCCGTCATCGAGGTGGCCGCAGGACTGCACCTCAAATCAAGCCTCAACTACGTCGGGGCCGACACCATGCTCGTCACAGCCGACTTCGCCGGCCACCCGGCCATCGAAGGCTTCCGGCAGATGGTCTGTCCGACCGGCGAGGAATACGCAGCCAACACCCTGCTGGTAAACGGCACGCTGATCACGCCGGCCGGCTTTCCCCGGACACGGGCGCTGCTGGATGGCCTGGGCTTGCCCATCGTGGAACTGGACACCAGCGAATACCGCAAGATGGATGGCGGCCTGACCTGCCTGTCCCTGCGTCTCGAACCCCAGATTCCTTGAATTTTTCAACGTCTCGGCGTACGGAAAGCAACGCGAGGGAACACATATGGAACTGTTCAAGAACCGTTACAAGCGCGAATTCGTTGAAGTGGCGTGCCCCAAATGCAAGCAGACCAGGATCATCTGCGTGCCTGAGGAGGACATCCCGACCTGCGAATTCTGCAAGGTTAAGATGATCATCAAAGAGGTCCTGACCGAGGGCAAATACTGACCCCGGTTTTCCATGCAACCATCCTGAGGAGGCATTATGCGTTTTGTGACGACACTTTTCCTGGCCCTGCTGCTGACCGCCTTCGCGGCCCTGCCGGCTTTCGCGGCCGACCACGAACTGGCCGAGAAATCCACCTTGAACGAAATCCTCAAACGCGGCGAACTGCGCGTAGGCCTCGACGCCGGCTACCTGCCCTTCGAAACGACCAACAAAAAAGGCGAAATCGTCGGCTTCGACGTGGACATGGCCAAGGAAATGGCCAAGGCCATGGGCGTCAAACTGACCATCGTCAACACCGACTATGACGGCATCATCCCGGCGCTGATGGCCGACAAATTCGACATCATCATCTCCGGCATGACCGTGAACCAGGAGCGCAACCTCCAGATCAACTTCGCCGATCCCTACATCGTCGTGGGCCAGGCCATCCTGCTGAACAAGAAGCACGAAGGAAAGGTCACCTCCTACAAGGATCTGAACGATCCCCAGTTCACCGTGGTTTCCCGCATCGGCACCACCGGCGAGCAGGCCGCCCAGCGCATGATCCCCAAGGCCCAGTACAAGAGCTTTGAGAAGGAATCCGACGGCGCCATGGAAGTGGTCAACGGCCAGGCCGACGCCTTTGTCTACGACCTGCCCTTCTGCGTGGTCTTCATGGCCCAGCAGGGCGGCAGCAACCTGGTCCTGCTGGACAAGGTCTTCACCTACGAGCCCCTGGGCTTCGGCGTGAAGAAAGGCGACCCCGACTTCCTGAACTGGCTGGACAACTTCCTGGCCCAGATCAAGAACGACGGGCGCTACGACCGCATCTACAACAAGTGGATCAAGGGCACCGAGTGGCTCAAGGACATACAGTAGAATATTCGGGAAATCCGGCTTCAGGCCGGATTTCCCGTTTTCGTGATTCATCATCCAGACTCCGGAGACAACACGGACAATGACCACCTACACGGGACTCGACCGCCCCAAAAGCAAAGCCTACTATCAGTGCTGGAGCGTCGCGTTCGTGCTCGGACTCCTCGGCGCCATGTTCATGCTCTACTCGGCCACCAAGAAGGTGGAATACACGTGGAGATGGAACCGGGTTCCCCAATATTTCGTCTACAATGAAAAAGTGGACATACGGGCCGAAATCGAAGGCACCATCACCTCCATCAAGCCCGCCGGGGAAAAATCCGAGGGCAAGGTGATCGTCTCCGTGACCGGTGACGGCGAGGAAGAAAGCTATGTCATGCCCGAAAGCTCCCTCATGCTGTCCTCCGGAGACTATGTCTATCCCGGCGACACCGTAGGATTCTACACCCAATGGCAGCCCGGCATCCTGGTCCAGGGCCTGCTGCTGACCCTGGAGGTCAGCTCCCTGGCCATCATCTTCGGCATCATCCTGGGCCTCCTCACAGGCCTTGCGCGAATTTCGGACAACCCGGCACTGCGATGGGGCGCCGTTGCCTATATCGAGCTCATCCGCGGTTCCCCGCTCCTGGTGCAGATATTCCTGTGGTATTTCGTGGTCGGAACGGTCATCAACTCCATCCTGAGCCAATACGGCATCGGCCAGGTTCCACCCATGTGGTTCGGCGTCATGGCCCTGGCCATCTTCACCGGAGCCTACACGGCGGAAATCGTGCGCGCGGGCATCCAGTCCGTGCACCGCGGACAGATGGAAGCGGCTCGCTCCCTGGGCATGAGCTATACCAAGGCCATGCGCAAGGTCATCCTGCCCCAGGCCTTCCGACGCATCCTGCCGCCCCTGGCCGGACAGTTCATCAGCCTCATCAAGGACTCGTCGCTGCTGGGCGTCATCTCCATCCGCGAGTTGACCAAGGCATCGCGCGAAGTCGTATCCTCGTCCCTGCAGCCCTTCGAGATCTGGATCCTGTGCGCGATCCTCTATCTGATCCTGACCTTCACCCTTTCCATGTTCGTGCAGTATCTCGAACGCAAGGCCATCTAAAGGAGAATCATGCACACGCCCCCCATCATCGACGTCCAGAGCATCGACAAGTTCTTCTACACCCCCGAACGGCTGCAGGCCCTGAACCGGGTGTCCTGCACCGTGGCTTCGGGTGAGGTGGTGGTCGTCATCGGGCCCTCGGGCTCGGGCAAGTCCACCTTCCTGCGCTGCCTCAACCGCCTCGAATACGCGGACTCGGGGCACATCATCATCGACGGCGTGGATATCCTCGACCCCAAATGCGACATCAACGCCATCCGCGCCGAAGTGGGCATGGTCTTCCAGTCCTTTAACCTTTTCCCCCACAAGACCGTGCTCGAAAACCTGACCATGGCCCAGATGACCGTGCGCAGCCGCTCCAAACGCGAGGCCGAGGCCAAGGGCATGGCGCTCCTTGAAAAGGTGGGAATCGCTGAGAAATTCAGCGCCAAGCCTGACCAGCTCTCGGGGGGCCAGCAGCAGCGCGTAGCCATCGCCAGATCCCTGGCCATGAACCCCAAGATCATGCTCTTCGACGAGCCGACTTCGGCCCTGGACCCGGAAATGGTCGGCGAGGTTCTCGACGTCATGAAAGCGCTGGCCCGGGAAGGCATGACCATGGTTGTGGTCACCCACGAGATGGGATTCGCCCGGGAGGTCGCCGACCGCGTCCTCTTCATGGACAAGGGAGAAATTCTGGAGCAGGGTGTGCCGGAGCATTTCTTTACCGCGCCGACGCATGAGCGCACTAAGGAGTTTCTGGGGCAGATTTTATAGTAAACGCCAACGGCAGAAGGAGCATTCATGAGTAAGGTGTTGCAGAACCAACTGGCCAAGACGATCAAGGAACAGGGAGATATGGCCCGGGACATGGCCATCGCGGAGCTGAAGGATCTTAAGAAAGACCTGCTGGAGCTGGAAAAAGCCCTCGGCTCCAAAAAAACCCCTGACCAGGGTCTGCTCATGGACATCTCCCACGGCGCCTTCGAACTCTTTCGCACGGCGTCCATCGTCCTGGAAACCGACAACCTCCAGATTCAGCTCCAGGCCGCCGTCGAGGAAGGCAAGCATTTGGAGTACCTGGAAAAGAAAGGCGCCATGCTGCTGACCAAGCCCGAAGGCTGGCACTGGTTCTCCCCCAAGGGCGAAATGCTCTTCCTGGCCGCTGCGGGCGACACGCAGCTGGCCGCCCAGAAACTCCAGGAACGCCTGACGCGCAAGAGCCCGGCCAAGAAACCCCAGCCGCCCAAAGCCCAGCCAGCCCCGCCTGAGGCTTGAGGGTTACAGGCCCTGTTACCCACGGATACGCCGACCCATGCCCGCCGGACCGTAAGGTTCAGGCGGGTTTTTTTCATTTCAAGCCATGGATCGCCGCGTCGAAGACTCCTCGCGATGACCTGAGTGGTGCGGCAGTGCGAGCGGTGCGCGGCAAACGACGCTGTGCTCAACGCATCAGAAGCCGACAGGAACCGCTTCTGCCCCCGTTTCCTGCCTGAAGTCCGGTCCGGAATTGCCCTTCCGCATTCAACCTTCCCCCACCCGAAGTCCGGTCCGAGCGTGTCGGATTGCTCCGGGCGCGGGCCGTCGACTGTCTGACCGAGCCAGGCATCGTTCGTTTTCCCGTCGCCCGGCGCCCGAAGCGCTGAAGTATGTCCGAAAAAGCGACGGGAAAACGTTACGAGGCCGGCGAGGGAGTTTCGACGGCCCGCGCCCGGAGCAATCCGACACGCGACCGCCCTGGAAACACCCTGGTCACCCGGTCGCCAAACACCAGTCATTCACCTTTCACCTCTCCGACGCCCGGTTTCCCGACCTTCCGAAAAACACCGCAATTTTTGACATGGCTCAAAGCGGACATACACGCAGATACGTAGACAGGACTCACGCAATCAACAGCGGAGGAAAACCATGAAGCGAAAAATCATCGAAATAGACGAAGAAAAATGCACCGGCTGCGGCCTGTGCATTCCCGGATGCGCCGAAGGGGCGCTGGCCATCGTGGACGGAAAGGCAAAGATCGTGAAGGACATATATTGCGATGGACTGGGCGCCTGTCTCGGGCACTGCCCCGAGGACGCCCTGCGCATCATCGAACGTGACGCCGAAGCCTTTGACGAAGATGCCGCCATGGAGCACGTACGCCGCATGGGCGGAGGCCAGGCAGACCCGCACCTTGCCGGGCATACAGGCTGTCCGTCCGCGGGCATGATGCGCATGACCCCGTGCGAAACGGCCAACACGCCTACGGAGCAGACCGGTTCGTCCCTGTCCCACTGGCCCGTCCAAATCCGCCTCGTTCCGCCCCACGCCCCGTTCCTGCAGGACGCGGACCTGCTCATTGCCGGCGACTGCTGCCCCGTGGCCGTGCCAGACTTCCACCGTCGTTTCCTGACAGGCAGGACGGTCATGATCGGCTGCCCAAAATTCGACGACACGGCAGAATACGTGGAGCGCCTGACCCAGGTCTTTGCGCAAAACGCCATCCGTTCCGTCACGGTCCTCGAGATGGAAGTACCCTGCTGTTCGGGATTGTCCCGCATCGTGGCCCAGGCGTTGTCCGCAAGCGGTCGGGATATCCCGAGCGTACGCGCCGTGGCGGCCCGCGACGGGAAGGTCAGCGAGGAGAAAATGACGTCCATGCCCTCCCCGGGGGGGCTTCAGCGCATCTAGGAACTTCCGCGCCCAGCCGGCGCGTCACTTCCCGCGATGAACCGGCACCGCCGCCTGCTGCGTTCCGCCGACATCGGCAAGAACACCTTCGACGACTTCGTCGGGGGTGTTCTTGCGTTCATCGCTCCAGTCCTGACTCAAGATGACGCCTCCGAAGACAACCGCCACCCCGACCAGCTGGACGGCGTTCAGACTTTCCCCCAGAAGCGCCCAGCCAAGCAGGATGGAAACCACTGGAATAAGATTGACGAAGGCCGTTGCCTGCCATGCAGGGAGGCGGCTGATGCCGAAGTTGAAGAACCCGTAGGCGCCGATGCTGACCCCCACGGCCATATATATCACGGCAAGGCTCGCCCCAGCAGGAAAAAACGACGGCATGGTGGTCGATGGCAGAAACAACAACGGAAAAAAGAACACCGTCCCAACCATGGACTGCACCGCGGTGAGAAACCATGGAGAGTACGAGGCGCTCAGACGCTTGATGCTGACGGTATAGCCAGCGGCGCAGAGCATGGCCACAAGTTCTAGGAAATTGCCCAGGAACGGCCGGGGGGCGACCTCCGAAGCATCCCCGGACACGCTGACCCAGACGACACCCGCCAGTGCCAGAAACAGGCCCGTCCAGGACCGGCGAGTCAGCCGCTCGCCCAGGAGCACCCCGGCGCACAGAGCCACAAGGACCGGCAGCGTGGCCGCCACCATCCCGGCCTGGGAGGCGGTGGTCAGCCGCAGGGCCTGCCCCTCGAAGACGAAGTACAGGCACGGCTCACACAGGGCCATGAGCATCATGAACCAGGTGTCGGAGAGCTTGATCGTCCGCGGCCGCCAGAGCGGAAAGACCAGAAAAAAAAGCAGGGCGGACAGGCTCATGCGTGCGAATACGATCACGATGGGATCGAAATGCTGGATCGCGTATTTGAAGGCCACAAAGGCGCTGCCCCACAGGAGCATGGCCAGGGAAAGGGAAAAAATGGGGAGCCCCGGAAAAACGATCATCTCAAGCCCTCGAAGCACACATAATAGCAGTATATTTGAAAAAACGCTTGCATAGAATTACGTCAGCACCTAGTTAGGAAAGGCAGAAGTCCTGAAAAATCGCGAAACCGGGACACCACGGAAAAAATCCGGAAAGCAACCATCATATGAGCGACTCACCTTTCGAACACGTATCCGGCGCTGTCCAGCACTTTTCAACGCCCCAACTCAAGGACGTCTTCCAATCCATTCTCTCTGAAATAGACGGGCAAAAGCCCTTGAGTTGCGTCATCGGATTTCCCAAATCCGGAAAGACGACCTTTCTCGAACGGCTTCGTGCCACCCTCGATATTGAAACCGTCAGCCTTGCCGCATCATCGGAACGAACACTTTTCCATGCATTGATGATGCACACTACGCCCGAAGGGGAAGGCAAACCTGTTCTCAGCAAGCTGCTGAAAGAAAAAAAACGCATCGTCCTGCTCATCGACAACGCCCATCTCCTGACGGACGGCGACTTTGCATTTCTCGGCAGCCTCTATGGTCTGGCCAAGCAGCACGAAAGCGTCCTGCAGGTAGTTCTGGCGGGCAACGGTGAAATGGTGCACCGGCTGGCCCGCCCGGAGAACAGGACCATCTACGCCATGCTCGGTTCCATCCGGAACCTGCCCAAACTCACCCGCGAACAGTCCAGGGAATACATATCCTTCCTGCTCGACAACGCCGGCCTGGCCGCCGACCTCATCTCCAACCCCGAAGTCCTGGTCAGACGGGCTGCAGGCGTCATCGGCATCCTGCGCATGCTGACGGTGACTCTGGCCCTCAAGGCGCTCAGCTCCCAGGAATCCTGCGACGCCGAAGACGCCCTGGAGTGCAGGGGCGACGATTCCGCGCCCGAGACGGAAGAGGCGCCGGAAACCATGACCACCGAACGCATGGCTACCCGGATGTCGCCCTGGGCGGGTTTCGCCCTGACCCTCTCCATGGCCGGCATCGTCGGGCTCCTCGTCATCTTCCTGGCCTGGCTCGTACCGGACCTGGGTATCTTGGACCTGATCTTCGATACGGAAGAGGTCGTCGAGCAAACCGTCATCGAACCTCCGAGCCGCGTCCAAAGCAAACCCACCGGCCCCATTGTGCAGGCCGTTGCCAAGACCGTCTTCCGCAAACGCACCAAGGACGGCCCCTACTCGGTCCAGCTCGGCTCCTTCGCGACCATGGAGGCGCTGCTTCTGCATCTTCCGCGATTTACGGACCTGGAATATCCGCTCTTCTGGAATCGCGAAACCGGCACACCCGAACGCTTCACCCTTTTCGTCGGTCGGTTTGAAAACTTCGAGGATGCCAGGGACTTCGGCGAAAGCCGGGACGAACTGGAAGAGGTCCAGGTCGTCTTCAGGCCCTTCGTGGGCACCATAGGCCCCCTCACGGACCGGGAGCAGGTACGACGCGCCAGCGTCCTCATGGGGCTGCGGGAACCCCGAAAAATTTTCGAACACGAGCTCGTCAGCGGCGTGGAGATCCAGTTCGCCCTTGAGCGTTCCCGCGAGGACGCCCTGAACCACTGCCTCGAAGCCGAACAAAAGGGCCTGTCCTGCGCCGTCACACAGTACGAATGAAAAAACCGGCCGTGCCGTGAGGCGGGGCCGGTCCTTTAAAACGTTCGTGCCCGATCCGACCGCTATTCCCGCAAATCCAGCACGCGCTTGGCCTTGCCCTCGGACTTGGGCAGGGAGTTGTGCTCCACCAGATCGATACGCGCGGTGATGAGAATCTCGTCGCGCAGCTTCGCGCTGATGCGCTGCTGCAGAGCCTTGAGCTGCCGCATATCCTCCACGAAGAACTCCTCCTTGACCTCGACCTTCACGCGCATCTGGTCCAGGTATCCCTCGCGTTCCAGAACGATCAGATAATTCTGCCCCACCTCGGGGATGCTCATGAGCACCTGCTCCACCTGCATGGGATAGATGTTCACGCCCTTCAAGATGATCATGTCGTCGGCCCGGCCCTTGATGCGGTCGAGACGGCGGTGAACGCGGCCGCAGGAACAGTCGCCGGGAATGAAGCGGGTCAGGTCCTTGGTGCGGTAGCGGATGAGGGGCATACCTTCGCGGCACAGGGTCGTGATGACCAGTTCGCCCACCTCGCCATCGGGAACAGGCTCGCCTGTCTCGGGGTCGACGATCTCGGCCAGGTAGGCATCCTCCCAGATGTGCATGCCGCTTTGCTCCAGGCACTCGAAGGCCACACCAGGGCCGTTCATCTCGGACAGCCCGTACGAGTTGTAGGCCTTCATCCCCCAGACCTCCTCGATGCGCCGACGGATGGCCTCGGTGTGCGGTTCCGCGCCGATGAGGGCCACGCGGACGCTCAGACGGTCATTGCCGTAGCCGAGCTCTTCCTTCACGGTGCCCAGGTGCAGGGCGTAGGAGGGGATTATATGAATGGCCGAGACCTCAAAGTCTTCCAGGAGCTTGAGCTGCCGCTTGGAGTTGCCCGCGCCGGCCGGGATGGTCAGACAGCCGAGGCGCTCGGCGCCGTAGTGGATGCCCAGGCCGCCCGTGAACAGGCCGTAGCCGGACATGTTCTGAAAAGTGTCCTCAGCGCGGATGCCGACCATGTGCATGCAGCGCGCCATGAGGTCGGCCCAGCTGTCGATGTCGTTTCTCGTGTAGTAGATGACCGTGGCCGAGCCCGTGGTGCCGGAGGAAGCGTGCAGCCTGACCATGTCCGACACGGGGCGGGTCAACATGCGGCCGGGATAGGCGCTGCGCAGGTCGTCCTTGGTGGTGAACGGAAGCTTCACGATGTCCGCGGCGGAAGTGATGGAGGCCGGGTCGAATCCGGTCTCGGCGAAGCGGCGGGAATAGAACTCCGATCTGGCCGCACGCTCGACGGTGGCGGTCAGGCGGGTCTTCTGGACATTGTCGAGTTCGCTGCGCGAAAAAAACTCTTCCGGGCAATAGGCTTTCATGACGGCATCCGCTTGTGAGTTGAGGGTGCTCGGAAGAATCAGTACGCGCCGCCGTCCTCCGACGGCAGACCGACTTCCGTGAGATTTTCGAACACGGTGTACTGGCCGAAGTAGCCCAGACGCACCGCGCCGACGGGGCCGTTGCGTTGCTTGCCGATGATGACTTCGGCGATGTTTTTGTTTGGATTATCCTCGGCCTTGTTATAGGCCGCGTCACGATAGATGAACACGATGACGTCGGCATCCTGCTCGATGGCGCCGGACTCGCGCAGGTCCGAAAGCATGGGTCGCTTGTCCGAACGCTCCTCGACCTTGCGGTTAAGCTGGGAAAGGGCGATGACCGGGACGTTGAGCTCTTTTGCCAATGCCTTGAGATTCCTGGAAATATCGGAAATTTCCTGCTCACGGGAATCGCTCTTATGGCTGGAACGCATGAGCTGCAGGTAGTCGACGATGATCAGGCCCACGTCCTTCTCGGACTTGAGACGACGGCTGCGGGCCCGGATCTCCATGGTGGAAAGGGCCGGCGTGTCGTCGATGTAGATGGGCGCGCGGGTCAGATCCTCGGCGGCCTGGTACAGACGGCTCCAGTCCTCGTCGTTGAGGTAGCCGCTGCGCAGACGGCTCAGGTCCACACGCCCGTGGCAGCCCAGGAGGCGCATCATGAGCTGGTCCATGGACATTTCCAGGGAAAATACGGCCACCGGAACACCGTGGCCGATGGCCGCACGCAAGCCCATGTTCAAGGCCAGGGCGGTTTTGCCCATGGAGGGACGGGCCGCCAGGATAATGAGGTCGGACTTCTGCAGGCCCGCGGTCATATGGTCGAAATCCGTGTATCCCGTAGGGACGCCGGTGACGAGTTCACCCTGCCCCGCCCGCTGCTCCAGCTGCTCGAAAACCCGCTGAACCAGATCCTTGCTGCTCATGAATGCGGGTTTGCCCTTGGACTCCGCGATGGAAAAGATCTGCTGCTCGGCCCGGTCCAGAAGGGACTCCGTCTCCTCACCGGCCTCAAAACAGCTGGTCAGGATCTCCGAAGAGGTCTGGATGAGGTTTCGCCGCACGGCCTTGTCCCGAACAATCTGGGCGTGATGGACAGAGTTGGCCGCGGAGGCCACTGACTCGGCCAGGGAGGCCAGATAGACGGTTCCGCCAACCTCGTCGAGCTGCTCCCTGTTCTTGAGATGCTCAGCCACGGTGACGAGGTCCACGGGCTCACGGCGCCGGTAGAGCTCCTGAAAGGCCTGATAGATGGTGCGATGCACCGGGGAGTAGAAGTCTTCGTCGGAAATGACGTCGACCAGGGTGTGAAAGATATCGTTACGCAAAAAAACCCCGCCCAGCACCGCCTGTTCGGCTTCGGTGTTGTGCGGGGGGATTCTGCGCAACAAATCAGAAGAGGCCTT
>CAZQYA010000046.1:0-18610 GCA_964597325.1 uncultured Desulfovibrionaceae bacterium | reverse complement strand
AATGATACTGCAAGTTTTCTTGTGGGAAAGTAGGTCGTCGCCAGGACTTTTTTTTTATCCGGCGGCTGTCATGTCTCTCTTCATATCCGCAGTCATCTTTCTTGTTCTTCTCCTCGCGTTCACAACGCACGTCTTCGGTCTTCCCGCCAATTGGATTATCATCGCCATTCTCTGGATCTGGGACTGGGTAACGCCTGGCGCCAGCATTTCTCTTGAGATGTACCTCGTCTATCTCGGCGCAGCCTTACTCGGCGAATGCATAGAGTTCGGGCTTCAGGTTTTCGGCGCCCGCAAATATGGGGCCTCCCGATCGGGCAACTGGGGGGCTATTGCAGGCGCAATTGCCGGTGCGATTTTCGGCGTGCCGTTCTTTTTTGGGCTGGGCGCTCTTGTGGGTGCGGTCCTTGGTGCCTATATTGGATGTCTTGGAATCGAACTGATGAACGGTCGTCCTGGCAAGGAAGCCCGGCGAGCTGCCCTGGGAGCTATGCTCGGCAAGGTACTCGGGCTTGCGGTGAAGATAGGAATCGGTGTGGTTTTGCTCATGCAGGCCTTTGGCGCCATGTTCTGATTCTTTATCCTACGATTCTGGGCTATACCCCGTATCCTGCACCCGGTCAGGAGACTGGGCCGCTCTTTTTGCCAGTTCATCGCAGCGCTCGTTTTCGGGATGTCCGTCGTGTGCCTTTATCCAATGCAGGTGCACGTCGTGCTTGTGCAGCAACGGGATGAGGCGTTCCCAGAGGTCCCTGTTCTTCACGGGTTTCTTTGATGCGTTTTTCCACCCTTTTTTTATCCAGGACGCGATCCAGCCTTTGGTGACGGCGTCGCAGACGTAACGGGAATCCGAATGCACGTGGACGGTGCATGGCCGCGTCAGGGCCGAGAGGGCGTGAATGACGCCCCTGATTTCCATGCGGTTGTTGGTCGTTTCCAGATATCCTTTGCTGAATTCCTTGCGCAGGTCTCCACAGATGAGGATGGCCGCCCACCCTCCAGGACCCGGATTGCCAAGACTGGAACCATCAGTGTAAACAGTTACGACAGTATCGTTGATCGGATCATTCTCCGGGACGGTTTTTGGATTACGTGGGGATGTGCTCAAAGGGGTATCCTCTTCATTTTCTTGACCTCCCGATGCGACTCTTTTACCAAGGATCATTATGAATTGGGACTGGGAAAAACTACAAGAACGGCGGCAGAGGCAGCCCGGCCACATACCTGGACCGGATCTTGGTGATTTGAACGAAAAAGTCAAACAGTTTAAACAGATGAATTTGCCAGGTTGGCGACTTATTCTGCTCGTGGCGCTGCTTTTGTGGCTGGGGAGCGGCATTTACATCGTCCAGCCTGACGAGGTGGGCGTGGTCAAGCGTTTCGGCGCGTATGAACGGACCACCGAACCTGGACCGCATTACCGGCTTCCGTTTCCTATCGAATCCGTGCTTACGCCCCAGGTGACAAAGATTCAGCGAGTGGAAGTCGGCTTTCGCGGCAGCACGGCCTTTACGGTTTCGACAGGATCCCAGATTCGTCTCGTGCCCGAGGAATCTCTCATGCTGACTGGTGACGAGAACATCGTCGACGTCCAGTTCATCGTGCAGTTCCTGATTGAAAACGCACAAGATTACCTTTTCAACGTGGCTAATCAGGACAAGACCGTCAAGGATGCCGCCGAGGCGGCCATGCGCGAAGTCATCGGCTACAACAAGATCGACGCCGCTCTGACTGATGACAAGCTGACCATCCAGAACGATACCCGCGAACTTCTTCAGAAGATTCTGGACAGCTACGGTTGCGGGATCAGGGTAGTGGCCGTGCAGCTTCAGGACGTGCATCCCCCCCGGCAGGTCATTGATTCCTTCAAGGATGTGGCCAGCGCCAAGGAGGATAAGAGTCGGTTCATCAACGAGGCCGAAGCCTACGAAAATGACCTTCTGCCTCGCACCCGCGGCGAGGCCGCGTCCATCACCAACAAGGCCCTGGCCTACAAGGAAGCCAAGATTCTCCAGGCTCGGGGTGACAGTTCTCGGTTTCTTTCCGTCCTTGAAGAGTATCGCAAGGCAAAGGACATCACCAAGAAGAGGCTCTATCTTGAAACCATGGAAGAGATTCTCTCCCGACCCGAGATCGAGAAAGTCATCATTTCCAACGAGTCCATGCAGCGCGTTTTCCCCTTGCTTCCGCTGCAGAGGTCCGGTGATTCCGGCATGACCCAGTTGGGCAAGGAAGGAGGCGTCAAGCAATGAGATCCGTGCAAATTATTCTGGCCGGTGTCATCGTAGCCGCCTTTGTTGTACTTCAGTGCGTATTTGTCGTTGACCAGACACAGCGGGCCATCCTTTTGCAGCTCGGTAAGCCGGTGGGCGAGAGCGATTACGGTCCTGGTCTGCATTTCAAGCTACCTTTCGTGCAGAATGTGATTCTTTTTGACGCCCGGGTGCTCGAGTATGACGCGCCGGCCGCTGAAATCATTACCCGCGACAAGAAAAATATGGTTGTGGATAACTATTCACGTTGGCAGATTGAGAATCCTCTTAAGTTTTACCGCACGGTTCGAAACATCCCGGGCGGCCTGTCCCGCCTTGACGATATCGTCTATTCCCAGATGCGCGAGGCACTGGGGCGGTATACCCTGACCGAGATCGTGGCCATCGAACGGTCCACCATTATGCAGGAGGTCACGGAGAAGTCTAATGAGCAGCTTCGTGAGTACGGCATTCACGTGACCGACGTACGTATCAAGCGTACGGACCTTCCCAAGGAAAACCAGATGGCCATCTACGGGCGCATGAAGGCTGAGCGCGAACGCCAGGCCAAGCAGTATCGCTCCGAGGGCCGCGAGGAGGCTGCGAAGATCACGACCATGGCCGATCGGCAGCGGACCATTATCCTGGCCGATGCCAAACGCGCGGCCGAAGCCGCCCGAGGCGAGGGCGAGGCTGAGGCCACGGGCATCTACGCCCAGGCCCTGAGCCAGGATCCAGAATTCTATGAATTCGTTCGGACCATGGATGCATACAAGAAGACCATGAAAAACGATACCCGGTTTGTTCTCACGCCGGAAAGCGACTTCTTCAAGTACTTCAAGTAGACATATGTGCACACGCACGAAAAAAGGCGGCCCTGAGGCCGCCTTTTTTCGTGCGTAAATCCATGTGTTAAAGGGACTTGGCGTCTTCCTCGACCTGTTCGATCATCTTGCGGCGTTCGGCCTGGAGGCGTTCGCTCAAGGCTGGATCCTGCAGTGCCAGAATCTGGGCGGCAAGCCAGGCGGAGTTTCGCGCACCAACCTTGTCCAAGGCGAGAGTGCCCACGGGAAATCCGGGAGGCATCTGCACTGTGGCCAGCAGGGCGTCCCACCCGCCCAGCGAGGAGGCAGAGACGGGGATGCCCAGGACGGGTTTAACCGTCTTGGCGGCAACGGCGCCGGCCAGATGCGCCGCCAGGCCTGCTGCGCAGATGAAGACCTGGACACCGCCTTCCTCCAGTTCGCGGATGAGGCGTGCGGTCCGCTCGGGGGTGCGGTGCGCCGAGGTGATGGTAAAAGTGTAGGGGATTCCGAGCTTGTCCAGCACGTCGGCGCAGGGGCGGACCGTGGCCTCGTCGGATTTGCTGCCCATAAAGATGGCGACTTTCGACATTATGACCTCCTCAAACCTTTTACGGCTATGTCCTTGCGGTAGTAGCTGTTTTCGAAAGTTATCCTGTCCACAGCCTCGTAAGCACGCGTACGCGCGTCCGCAAGATCTGAGCCCAGGGCGGTCACGCCGAGGACACGTCCCCCGCTGCTCAGGATTTTTCCATTTTCCAGTCGGGTGCCTGCCTGGAACACGTTCACGCCCGGGAGTTGTTCGGCATCGTTGATACCGGTTATGACCATGCCCTTGGGGTAGCTCTGGGGATAGCCTTCGGCTGCCATGACCACGCAGCAGCTGGTTTCCTGGTGGAATTCCACCGCTGTACTGTCCAGGGTGCCCCGCACGCAGGCCAGCATGACCTCGACCAGGTCGGTCTTGAGGCGGGCCATGAGGGGCTGGCATTCCGGATCCCCGAAGCGAACGTTGTATTCAAGAATCATTGGGCCGTTTGGGGTCATCATCACCCCTGCGTAGAGCACGCCCTTGAAAGGTTGCCCGATGGCTGCGAGATGTTCGGTGATGGGACGGATGGCGAGGTCGGCCATGGCCGCCTGATCTGCCTGCGGGAGCACCGGAGCCGGACTGTAGGCGCCCATGCCGCCGGTGTTCAGACCCGTGTCGCCGTCACCGATGCGCTTGTGGTCCTGCAGGGAGGGCATGGGGACCACGGTGGTGCCGTCGCAGAAGGCCAGGAAGGAGGCTTCTTCGCCAACCAGGGCTTCCTCCACGACAACCGTCAGTCCTGCCTCGCCAAAGACTTTGTCGAGCATCATGTCCTTGAGTGCGTTTTCGGCTTCCTCCATGGTCTGGGCGATGATGACGCCCTTACCCGCAGCCAGCCCGTCGGCCTTTATAACCATGGGCAGCGGATGGGCATGGACGTATTCCAGGGCCCCCTTGTAGGTGTCGAAGACCCGGAAATCGGCCGTCGGGACACCGGTCTCGCGCATCATGATTTTGGCAAAGGCCTTGGAACCCTCCAACTGGGCTGCGAAAGCGCCGGGGCCGAAGCAGGGGACGTCAATGGCGTCGAGTGCTTCCTTCAGACCCAGAACCAGAGGGAGCTCGGGGCCGGCTACCACCAGTTCGATCGCGTTTGCGCGGACAAAGGAAATAATGCCTTCGATGTCGTCATCCCGGATGTCGATATTGGTGCCGAGCAGAGCGGTTCCGCCGTTGCCCGGAGTTATGTAGAGTTTTGTCAGCAACGGGCTCTGACTGATTTTCCAGGCCAGCGCGTGTTCGCGTCCGCCAGCTCCTACGATGAGAATATTCACGAGATCCTCCTGTGATCTATATCAAAATGGCGGCTGGCCTCAGGGGCGCCGCTTGAAGAGTTTTTCCAGGTCCCCCACACTCCATCGTACGGTGACCGGGCGGCCGTGAGGGCAGTAGTTTCGGTCCGGCAGTCCTTGCCAGGATTCGATAAGCGCCAGGGCCTCGTCGCCCGTGAGCGTGTCGCCTGCCTTGATGGCCGCCTTGCAGGCCATGACGGCCCAGAGGTCCTCCATGGTTCTGGCCTTGTTCGACATCGCGTCTTCGATGAATTCTTTCGCCCTGACCGGTGTCAGCAGGGCTGGTACGGCATGCAGCAGGAGACGATGACCTTCGCTCAATTCCAGCGAAAATCCAAGCCCGTCGAGTTGCGTCCACAGTTCCTGGACAAGGGCGGATTGCGAAGGATGAAGGGGGATTTCCAGGGGCATGAGCAGGGGGCGCCGGTCACCGCGCGAGCCCTGGCTCTTGAGCATGTGGTAGAGGACGCGTTCATGGGCCGCGTGTTGGTCCACAAGGGTGATTTCCCGTGTGCCGGCAAGGATCAGATAGGTGCCGGCGAACTGGCCAAGGTATCGGATCTGCTCATCCCGCAATAACTCCGGGCGGGAGGGGGGCGGCACGGGCGATTCTTCGGGGTGTGATTCGAAGAGTTGCATGGCGGCCGTGGAGGAAGAAAACTTGGCAGGCCAGGGGCGTTCGGAAGAGTCGGAATTCGTAACGGGGGCAGGTTCGTCCTGGGCCTGTGGTGGCGGTGTGGCAGAACCGGGGGGAGACGTGACGGGCAGAACTGGCCTCCCCTGCACAACGGTCAGACGGTCGGGCTGTTCAACAAGGGGAGCCTGAATCGAGGCTGACTCCAAGGCATTGACAACGGCCCGGCGTACGATGCGGAAAACAGCACCTTCGTCCTGGAAGCGGACTTCGGTTTTGGCCGGATGCACATTGACGTCGACTTCCTCCGGGGGGATGTCGAGAAATAGGACTGCCTGGGGATATTCTTTTCCGAGAATCCGGCCGCGATAGGCTTCGCGGATGGCGCTCAGGATGGTTTTGTCCAGGACCGGACGCCCATTGACCCAGACGAGAATGCGGTCGGCACGGGCCTGTGCCCTGGCCGGGTCGCCCACGAGCCCCCGGACGGTCATGGCGTCATCCTCGAGGTAAACCTCGTGGGTGTCTTCGGCAATGTTTCGAGGCCAGATGGCACCCAGGCGCCGCGCAAGGCCTTCTCCGGCCAGAAAACGGTGCATGGTCCGGTCGCCGTTCTGCAGTTCGAAGTCGACGTTCGGGTTCGCCAGGGCGATGCGCACGAACAGGTCCGCGCATTTGCGTGTCTCGGTGGCGGGCTGCTTGAGAAATTTGAGGCGGGCCGGAACATTGGCGAAGAGGTCCGACACCTCGACCTCGGTTCCCCGGGGCATGGCCGTGCGTCCCTGCTCGAGGATGCGGCCGTGGAGGACCTCCAGTACGGCACCTTCGCCGTCTTTGATGGCCGAAGCCATCCGGAAGCGTGAAACCGATGCTATGCTGGGCAGCGCCTCGCCGCGAAAGCCGAAGCTCCGGATGGCGTTCAGATCGGTCAGGGAGGCGAGCTTGCTCGTGGCGTGACGGGTCACCGCCAGCTCGAGTTGGTCCTTAGAGATTCCGGAACCATTGTCGCTGACCTTGATGCAGGACTGGCCTCCGTCGCGGACCAGGACATGGATGCGGGTCGCACCGGCGTCCAGGGCGTTTTCGACGAGTTCCTTGAGGACACTGGCCGGTCGTTCGACCACTTCACCGGCGGCGATCTGATTCTGCAGCTCAGGAGGAAGAAGGCGTATCTGGCGCGTATTCACCATGGTTCAGCGGCCCAGGGACCCCAACTGAGCCAGAATGACGCGAAATTCGAAACGTGTGTCGTCATCGGTCTGGCTCCACGATGTTTCCGCGGAAAAGCATTGGTGGTCGTAGCGCAAGGTGATCTTCTTTTCGAGGTCGGTACCGGATTCCCAGTCGACCCGGTAGAGGAAGGCGGCGCTCCACTCTTTGTTGAAGCCGAGGCCCCCACCGAAGGAGGCGATACGCTGGCGTTCCTGTTCCTGGCGGAGGTACTCGTCGATCTCGTTCAGGAAGTCCATGCTGAATCTCGCGTGCAGCACGTCGTCGTACTGCACGGAGAGAGAGTGTTCGTGTTCCGTGACATCTCCTTCGTACGGGGAGATCCACGTTTTGCTGTTCAGGTACACCCACGGCGACAACTGCAGGGTTATGTCCGTCAAGACATCCGAAAATGGTCTGTTGGGGTATTCTTTTGTATCGGTGTTCCTGGTCCGTTCCCGAATGTCGTAGGATTGCTCGAAGCGCACTCTGGCTAGATCCAGGTAATCCACCTTCAGTTCGTTTTTGCCCTGTTCGTCGTGGCTCGGGAGCAGTTTGCCGGTCTTGCAGGTGAAGATGTTGGTCAGGGAGTAGGTCAGTTCGTTTTCCGCCTCGATGCGATCGATGTCGTCGAAATACGGATATTTCTCCTGATCGGAAAAGGGGATGTAGGAATATTCGATCCTGGGTTGCACGGCGTGTTTGAGCTTGAGCCAGGTGAAGTCCTCGGCACCGGGCAGGACGTCCATTTCGTCAGTCAGGGTGAAGATGCGCGAAAATTCCGTGTAGGCTGTGGTCGAAAACTCGGGGAGGAAACGCGTCGGTGTGTTCGTGTCTCCGTCGACCTGCGGGTCCTCGCCCTCGTATTTTTCCACGAACCAGGTCGTCGCGCGGATGCCAGCCTTGGGGATGACGGAGCCGTATTCGAAATGCAGGGGCAGGCCCAGCACCGGGTGTATGTCGAGGCGCGTCCCGGTGGTCCCGTATTCACGCCAGAAAGATGCGAACTGTGAAGAACCCTCCACGGTCAGCGGTGTGCCCGTTATCTGGGTCTGGTAGAGATGAAGATTCAGCTCAGGCAGGCGCTGCAGCGTGGGGTCGTTGTCCTTGTCCATTCCGGAAAGGTTGTTATTGCTGCCGTATTCGAGATTCTGGGTGTATTCGACCAGCCCCTGAAAACCCACATGTGTCCAGTTGCGGCTCAAGAGGGCCCTGTTGACGCGGAGTTCACTGTCACTGTCCTCGATGTCCCGTCCGAAGTATTGCAGAAAATCTTTGCGGCTTTTGCTGAATCCTGAGAAGCCCCGGGAGAATTCACGGAGGTAGTCCTGGTCGGAGACGAGGTCCAGGTCGAACTTGAGGTTCCATTCGGGTTCCAGGAGATAGCCGTCGAATTTGCCACGCGCCCACCAGCGGCTGTGATTGGTGCGGCTCATGTCAGAATTGTCGCTGTAGAGGGACTGATTTTCGGTTTCCTGGTCGTAGAGGTAGTCGAGTTTGAAAATGCCCTTGGTATGGATGTTGGGCACCAGTCGGTATTCGGCACCGAGCATAAGCCCTTTGGCCGTCATCAGGTGACTGTAGAGGGTGACGTCCTGCTCCTCGTCGATGACTTGGTAGTAGGGCTGATCATAGGTGATACCGAGGCGTTCACTGCTTCCGATTTCCGGCAGCAAGAAACCGCTCTGGCGTTTTGTCTTGACCGGGATAACCGCATAGGGTGCGAAGATGAATGGCTGATCGAGCACCTGGAAACGAGGTCCCCAGAGGTGGGCGTAACCGTCCACGGTGATGTCGCCTCGGGAAGACTTGATGGACCAGGCGGGGCGCTCGCCGTCGCACACCGTAACGGTGGCCTCGCGGAATTCATATGTCTCGGGGCCTGTTTTCTTGAGGATGGCCCCTTTGAAGTACATGTGCGGGTCTTCCATGAAGACCTGGCCGTTTTTCAGCCAGCCTGTGTTGGAGTCCAGGTCGAACTCCGCCTCTTCGGCCTTGAGAAAGTCGCCCTGGAAGCGGGCCTCGACATCACCTTTGAGGAAAACCCACTTGGTCGTCTGATAATATCTCGCATATTCGGCACGTATGTAGTCCGTGCCCCGTTCAAGCACGACGTTGCCGAAGGCCTCGATGTATTTGTTGTCATGGCTGGCGGCCGTCCTGTCCGCCAGGAGACGCCAGGATTGGGGCTCGGTGGAGGGGGCGTCCGCTCCGAAGGCTGATGCCGTCGCCAGCTGAAATATGCACAGAAGGGCCAGGGCCAGGTTGCGTAATTTCATGGAGGTGCCGTTCTTGGGTCGGAAGTTCGTGTGGACGTGGCGGCACTGGTAGCACAAGCGTCCCTGTATGCCTAGTCCGAAGAAGGGGGGGGGCCGGGCAGGGAGGGGCGTGACATGTTCGGAAGTCCCGAATTAACATGTTGTTTTCATAATCATGTTTGGCCCTGCTCCTTGTTGCATTTTTCACAAACAACTTGACCTTGACTGGGAGGTGATTTAAGTACCGCGCAAATCTGTCCTGCTCTCAAAAGGCGTTGTCGAGACGACGCGCGTCTTTTTTAACAATTTGAAATTACAGGCGATTATGAAACTACAAAAATTTCTGACAGACAATCACAAAGGCATTTGCGCACAATGGACGGAAGCCATTTTCAAGACGTACCCGGAAGAAGGCGAAAAATTTTTTTCCAACACTTCGAATCAGTTTGCGAATCCAGTTGGTCACACATTTCGTAACAATATCGAGAAAATATATCTGACATTGGCTCGTGGCGGCGATGTGGCTGAATGCTCCACGGACCTGGATGGGATTCTGCGCATCCGGGCGGTCCAGGGTTTTGTTCCTTCGGTGGCCCTGTGCTTTCTGCCAGCGCTCAAGGAAATCGTGTATCGCGAGACGGCCAGGGCCGAGCTGGTCGAACTCGGATCCGAGATGCGTGATTGGGAATTGCGTGTCGATCGCTTGACTATGCTCGGCTTCGACCTCTACATGGCCTGCCGCGAGACCCTGTGGAAACAGAAGGCGAATCAGTTATACAGCAGAACACACAAGTTGCTCGAGAAGACGAACTTGCTCAAAGACGAGGAGGTAGCGGGGTAGTGTCCGTTAAGTATATTTCAAGTGTTAACCCTTTAGCGAGGTAAAAGGTACATGAAAGCTCTTTACTCCCTATTCCTGGTCTTTGCCCTCGCGGCAATCGCCCTAGTGGGCGCCGGGGCCTTGGGTATGGAAAAAGCCTTTGGGCTGTACATACCCTTCCTGGCAGTCGCGCTTTTCGTGGTGGGGTTCTGTGTGAGGGTCGTGGACTGGGGCAAATCGGCTGTGCCGTTCTGCATTCCGACCACATGCGGCCAGCAGGAATCCCTCCCTTGGATCAAACAGAGCACCATCGAGAATCCTTCCACCAAGGGTGGCGTCGTGGTAAGGATGCTTTTCGAGGTCCTGCTGTTCAGGTCGTTGTTCCGCAACACGAAGGTGGACGTGCATGAAGGCACCAAGATCACCTACAGCTCCAGCAAGTGGCTGTGGCTCGGTGCACTGGCGTTCCATTACTCCTTCCTGATTGTCGCGGTCCGTCATTTGCGCTTTTTCACGGAGCCTGTTCCGGGCCTGGTTTCGGGTATCGAGGCCATGGACGCCATGCTTCAGATCGGTGCGCCGACGCTGTATCTGACGGATCTCGTTTTCATCGCTGCCGTGAGCTATCTCTTTCTGCGCAGGGTCGTGGTGCCTCAGATTCGTTACATTTCGCTGGTGCAGGATTACTTCCCGCTGTTCCTGATCCTCGGCATCGGTCTCACGGGAATCTTCATGCGCTACTTCGCAAAGGTCGACATCATTGCCGTCAAGCAACTGGCCATGGGACTGGTGACATTCAACTGGGTCATCCCCGAGGGAATCGGCGTGATGTTCTACATCCACCTGTTCCTGGTTTCGGTGCTTCTGGTGTATTTCCCTCTGAGCAAGCTCATGCATATGGGGGGGGTCTTCCTTTCGCCCACGCGGAACATGAATTGCGCTTCCAGAAAGTTTGCGCATGTCAATCCCTGGAAGTTCGAGGACGTTCATTATCACACTTATGATGAATACGAGGACGAGTTCCGCGAGAAGATGGTCGAAAAGGGCCTTCCCGTGGACAAGCCTCTAGCAGAAGGAGCCGAGTAATGTCTGATCTGCCACGCCCTGAAGCGCTTTTCGCGAATATCGATCACACGCCTCCCAAGGCGGACTGGATGGACGTGCCGGTGGACATCAAGCCCGGCCGTTACTGCTATGCCGCCAATCCGGACAGCGTGAATTACGTAGGCCTGCCTCATGCACGCAAGTGGAATCCTCTTGAAGAGGACTGGGGCCTTCCCGAGAACTGGCAGGAGATCGTCTTCAACGGACTGCGTGAGCGGTTGCAGAAGTACCGCTCCTTCAAAATCTTCATGGATATCTGTGTGCGTTGCGGCGCCTGCGCGGATAAATGCCATTTTTTCATAGGTTCGGGTGATCCCAAGAATATGCCCGTCCTGCGCGCTGAACTGCTGCGCTCCGTTTATCGCGGAGAGTTCACCACATTCGGCAAGATTCTGGGTCGTTTCGCCGGCGGCCGTAAATTGACTCCCGAAGTGCTCAAGGAGTGGTGGTACTACTTCTTTCAGTGTTCCGAGTGCAGACGCTGTTCGGTCTTCTGCCCCTATGGCATCGACACTGCCGAGGTGACCATCATCGGTCGAGAACTGCTGAACCTGCTGGGCCTGAACATCGACTGGATCGCGACCCCCGTGGCCAACTGTTATCGCACGGGCAACCATCTCGGCATTCAGCCCCATGCCTTCTACGACATGCTCGATTTCTTCTGCGACGACATAGAAGACATCACTGGGATTCGTTGTGAGCCGAGCTTCAACAAGAAGGGCGCCGACATCCTGTTCATCACGCCTTCGGGCGACGTGTTTGCTGATCCCGGCACCTATACGTGCATGGGATACCTCATGCTTTTCGAGTACTTGAAGCGCGAATACGGTCTGGATGTCACCTGGTCGACCTATGCGTCCGAAGGCGGCAACTTTGGTTTCTTTACCTCGCACGAAACCATGAAGCGGCTGAATTCGAAGATGTACATGGAAGCCGAACGCCTCGGTGCCAAGTGGATTCTTGGCGGCGAGTGCGGCCATATGTGGCGCGTCATCCACCAGTACATGCATACCTTGAACGGCCCCGATTTCCAGCCCTCGCACATGGAAGTCCCCGTCAATCCCATCACGGGTACAGTGTTCAAGAACGCCGCCAGCACGAAGATGGTCCACATCGCCGAGTTCACGGCCGACCTCATCAAGCACGGCAAGCTGAATCTGAACAAGAAGCGCAACGCCAACATCCATTTGACCTGGCACGACTCCTGTAACCCGGCGCGCGGCATGGGCCTTCTGGAAGAGCCCCGCTACGTCGCCAGGAGCGTTGTCGACAAATTCACGGAAATGCCCGAAGGCACCATTCGCGAGCAGACCTTCTGCTGCGGCGGCGGTGCGGGCCTCAACGCCGGCGAGAATGACGAGCTGCGCATGATGGGCGGTCTGCCCCGCGCCAACGCCGTCAAATACGTCCACGAAAAATACGGCGTGAACATGCTGGGTTGTGTCTGCGCCATCGACCGCGCGGTCCTGCCCAACGCCATGGAATACTGGGTGCCCAAAGTCGACGTCTGCGGCCTGCACGAACTGGTGGGCAATGCCCTGGTCTTTCCTGGTGAACAAGAGCGCGAAACCGATCTGCGTGGTGAAGACCTGCCCGGGGAGGATGAATAATGTACCACAAGAATCAGATTCTGACCGGTCTTGCCGTGTTTGTGGTCTTGATGACCTATCCTTTCTGGAACAACATCGGCAGTGCGGCATACACGAGACCCGAGGTCGAAAAGCCGAAGAACGCCAAGGAATGTGTTGAGAGCGTGGAATACATGCGCGCTGAGCACATGGCCATGATCAACACCTGGCGTGACGAGGTGGTCCGTAACGGGCAGCATGAATACCACTCTACGGCCAACCACCAGGTATTTCAGAAGAGTCTGACCAAGACCTGTCTGAAATGCCATGAAAACAAGGCCGAGTTCTGCGACAAGTGCCATGCGACTGTTGCCGTGAACCCCTACTGCTGGGATTGTCATGTTGATCCGAAGGGGGTGAAGAAATGAAGACCTTCCGTAGAAACTTCCTGAAATTAGCCGCGCTGGCTGCTTTGGGCTGGGGCGTCCGTCCGGCGTCGCAGGTTCTCGCCTCCGGCGGCGGCGAACCCAGCGAAGGCCTCCTGTTCGCGTCCAGGCACGCCGTACACGCTGGCCCGAACGCTCTTAAGGCCAAGCGTTGGGCTATGGTCATCGATACCACTAAGCTCACCGAAAAGGTGATGGAAGATATTGTGCATACCTGCCACTCCATTCACAACGTGCCGGAAATTCCGGGCAAGCAGAATATCAAGTGGATCTGGGAAACGCACATGGATCACCTCTTTCTGGAGGACCTACACGAGTATCAGCCCGAGGCCGGTGCCAAGCACTCCCTGGCTCTGTGCAACCATTGCGACAACCCTCCCTGCGTGCGTGTCTGTCCGACCAAGGCCACGTTCCAGCGTGAGGACGGTATCGTCATGATGGACTTCCATCGCTGTATTGGCTGTCGCTACTGTATGGCCGGCTGCCCCTACGGCTCCAGGAGTTTCAATTTCATGGACCCGCGTCCGTACATCGAGAAGACGACTCCGGACTTTCCGACCCGGACCAAGGGTGTCGTCGAAAAATGCGAATTCTGCGCCGAACGTCTGGCCGAGGGCAAGATGCCGGCCTGCGTCGAGGTTTCCGAAGGGGCGCTGGCGTTTGGCGATCTGGCCGACCCAGAGTCCGATGTGCGCAAGCTTCTGGCGGAGCGGTTCTCCATCAGGCGTAGTCCGACCCTTGGAACCAAACCGTGTGTCTACTATCTCGTGTAAAGGGGTGAACCATGCTTGAAAAAGCCATAAAAGGATCAAAAGTTTACTGGGGCTGGATCGCCTTTCTGCTCCTCCTGATGAGCATCGGGGCGGCCTGCTACTGGCAGCAGCTCTCGCACGGCCTGACCATCACCGGCATGAGCCGTGACGTGACCTGGGGCTTCTACATTGCGCAGTTCACCTTTCTTGTCGGTGTGGCCGCCTCGGCCGTCATGCTGGTCATTCCCAAGTATCTGCATGATTACCAGAAGTTCGGCAAAATTCTCATTCTTGGTGAGTTCAACGCCGTGGCCATGGTCATCCTGTGCCTGCTCTTCATCGTTGCCGACCTGGGTTCCCCCCAGCGCCTGATGAACGTGCTGCTGCATCCGACGCCCAATTCCGTTCTCTTCTGGGACATGGTGGTGCTGAACGGCTATCTGCTCATCAACATTCTGGTGGGCTGGGTGACGCTTGAAGCAGAACGCAAACAGATTGCGCCTCCCAAGTGGATTAAGTTCTTTATCTATCTGTCCATTCCCTGGGCGGTCTCTATCCATACGGTTACGGCGTTCCTGTACTGCGGTCTGCCCGGCCGCGGCTACTGGCTGACCGCCGTACTCGCTGCCCGTTTCCTGGCCTCGGCTTTTGCCGCCGGTCCCGCCTTTCTCATCCTGGTGACCTACATCGCCAAGATCTTCACTGGATTCGATCCGGGCAAGGGTGTGCTGCCCACTTTGGGCAAGACCGTGGTTTACGCCATGTGCGTGAACCTTTTTCTGCTCCTGTGCGAGGTGTTCACGGTCTTTTACAGTCAGATTCCGTCGCATATGGCGCATCTCCAGTATCTCTTCGTAGGCTATCACGGCCACGGGGTTCTGGTGCCCTGGATGTGGTCGGCCATGATCATGGCCGTTGTCGGCATCCTCATCCTGCTGGTGCCCAAGAACAGGTATCAGGACAACACGCTCATCATCGGTTGCCTGCTGATTTTCATCGGCGCCTGGATCGACAAGGGTCTCGGCATGATTGGCGGCGGTTTCGTGCCGAATCCGCTCCACGAGATTACCGAGTACGTGCCGACGCAGTTGGAATTGGGTGTATCGCTGGGCATTTACGCTACCGGTTTTCTGGTTCTGACGATTCTTTACAAGGTCGCCATCGGAGTGAAGCAGGAAATCGAATAGCAACCTGTGCTTTACGGGCGTCCGAGAATCGGGCGCCCATGTCTTTTTTTCCTTGAAATAAAAGGAAAAATTTACTTTTCAACAAGGTTGGTATTTGGGTTTACAGCCTTTTTGAACGTGTGTAAGTGTCCCTTATCCAACCCGCAATGGCGGGAATTTCAAAGAATTTTGGAGGTAGATCATGGGTTATACGGTTACCGTAGATGTCGACAAGTGTGTCGGTGATGGCGAATGCGTGGATGTCTGCCCCGTCGAAGTGTACGAGCTTCAGGGTGGCAAGGCCGTGGTTGTGAACGAGGAAGAGTGCCTGGGCTGCGAGTCCTGCATCGAAGTTTGCGATCAGGGTGCGATCACCGTCGAGGAAAACTAGTTTTTTATTTCAAGGCAGGCCCATTCGGGCCTGCCGTCGCCAAAATCTCCTGCGGCACAGGGCAACACGCCCAAGGTCCTGCCGAATTACACAAAAGCATAACCCCGACATGGCAGCCTCGCCAAATTTCCCGGGATGCAGCGCGCCCCGGTGAAGGAAGTATTTCATGAATCCAGAGCTTGAAAATCTTTTCAAAGAGTATGAATCCCTCGTGGCACAGGTTGATGCCGTATTCGAGAAAGTGGCCGGAAGCTTCCCTTCCGAGGTTAAATGCCACCAGGGTTGCAGTGACTGCTGCCATGCGTTGTTTGACGTGACGCTCGTCGAGGCCATGTATATCAACGCGAAGTTTGCAGAGTTGGACGAAATTCGTCGTAATGAAATTCTGATTGAAGCTGACAAAGCCGATCGCAAGGCGTACAAGTTCAAAAGACAGGCGTCACGCGATGCCGAAGCTGTTGACCAGACGGAGATTCTGCTCAGGACGGCCAAGGAGAGGCTGCGTTGCCCACTGCTTGATCAGGAAGACCGATGCTCGCTCTACGCGTTCAGGCCCATTACCTGTCGCATTTACGGGATTCCTCTCGAAATCGGTGGTAAATCACACACATGCGGCCTGTCGGGTTTCGAGCCTGGAAAGCCGTATCCTGCTGTGAAGCTTGAGCGTATTCAGGACATCCTGCTTGAATTGAGCAATCGGATTCTGGACGCGGTGGGATCACGCTACAGTGATTTCCGCCTCATGCATGTCCCTGTCTCCACTGCCTTGATGACGGTCTATTCCAGTGACTATTTCGGGGTTTCCGGGACGGGTGACGCAAAGGCGAACGAGACGCCCGGAGGTGGCGATGCATAAGCCTTTTGCCATGACCGAAGAACATGAGGCCCAGAAGAAGGCCATCTATGAGAAGATGTCTCCGCGTCGACGCAAATTTATCGACCGCATCGGTTTTGATCGCTGGAATCCTTTTGCCGAACCCAAGGATCCCATCGAGTGGCGGACCGACGGAACCAAACGTACCACCCAGCAACTGGTGCGTGAGTTCCTGCAGAATCACGCTCCCGAGAAGTATAGCAATGGCTACGCCCAGGGCGTACTCGACATGTGTCTTGGGATGGTCAACGGTGACGAGCGGTTTATCGCGATGTACGAGTTTTCCCTCTGGTACGCAGAGGAGTTGAAGAAACACAATATCGATATCAATGAATTCAAGCCCTAGGTGTGGATGTCATGAAAACAAACGTTGATTACGGTCCAAAGTCGGTTTCCGCGCTCAAGGCTGCCCTGCAGGATCACCCTGATTCCGCTGCGCTTCTGTACAACCTCGGCGTGTCCCTGGTCGCGGAACGAAATTTGAGTGAGGCGCGCAAGGCCTTCGAAGAAGCTCTGGCCATCGAACCAGGTATTGCCGAGGCCTATGTTCAGTTAGGTGGTCTCGCCATGAACCAGGGCGACCTCGACGAATGCATCAAGATGAACCGCAAGGCCACTGAAGTGCGACCGCGGTTTGCAGTTCCATGGGGGAACATCGGGTTCGTGCACATGCAGCAGCAGGAGCCCGATAAGGCCGTCAAGGCCTTGAAACGGGCTATCAGCCTGGACTCTCAGTTCATTCAGGCGCATACCACCCTTGGAAGCGCCTATCTCGCATTGGGCGATCCCGACGGGTGCATCATGCAATGTTCAAAGGCCATCGAGATCGAGCCCATGTTCGGGCCTGCATACAACAATATCGGTCTGGCCTATCTGGACAAGGGTGAGCCCAAAAAGGCGATCATGTACTTCGACAAGGCCGTCGAAACAGGTTTCGATGTCGAACCCCAGGTCCTTGAAGAGATCGCTCAATATAGGTAATCTCTTTGTTCCGGGACGATTGACGTCTAAATTCGGGTTGACAAAAGGTCGGCTTTGTACGAAGATTCACGAGCATGAATTTTTCGGAACTTGCTGAAATTGTTACGAGGTTGAGGGTCGCGCTGGCATGAATAATGAGGGCGCGACGACTGTGCACGGTCTAATCTTTTTAAGGAGGATGTGTAATGGCTAAACATGCGACCCCGTTGCTGGATCAGCTTCAGAGCGGTCCGTGGCCGAGTTTTGTGGCGGACATCAAGGAGGAAGCCGAGAGACGTCACAAAAACGAGAAGAACGTGGAATATCAGATTCCCGTTGACGTATGTGACGACCTTCTTGGTGTTCTCGAACTGTCCTACAAAGACGGCACGACTCACTGGAAGCACGGCGGCATCGTCGGTGTCTTCGGTTACGGCGGCGGCGTTATCGGCCGTTACTGCGACCAGCCCGAAATGTTCCCCGGTGTGGCCCATTTTCACACCATGCGCGTCAACCAGCCCAACGGTAAATACTACACGACTGATTTCCTGCGTCAGCTTTGCGATCTGTGGGATATGCGCGGCTCCGGTCTGACCAACTTCCACGGCGCCACCGGTGACATCGTCCTGCTGGGTACCACGACTCCCCAGCTGGAAGAAGTGTTCTACGAACTGACCCACAACATGAACACCGACCTTGGCGGATCCGGTTCCAACCTGCGGACCCCCGCTTGTTGTCTGGGCGAGTCCCGCTGTGAATGGTCCTGCTACGATACGCAGGAACTCTGCTATCAGCTGACTGAGGAATATCAGGACGAACTGCACCGTCCGGCGTTCCCTTATAAATTCAAGTTCAAGTTTGACGGCTGCCCGAACGGCTGCGTGGCTTCCATCGCCCGTTCCGACATGTCCTTCATCGGTACCTGGCGCGATGAAATCCGCATCGACCAGGAAGCCGTTGCCGCTTACATCGGCGGTGAGATTCAGCCCAACGGCGGCGCTCACGCCGACAGGGACTGGGGTGCTTTTGACATCCAGAAGGAAGTCATCGACCGCTGCCCGACCGAGTGCATGTGGCTGGAAGACGGCAAGCTGAAGATCAATGACCGTGAGTGCACCCGCTGCATGCACTGTCTGAATGTCATGCCCCGCGCTCTGCGCATCGGTAACGACCGCGGCCTGTCCATCCTGGTCGGCGCCAAGGCCCCCATCCTCGACGGTGCCCAGATGGGCTCTCTGCTCGTTCCCTTCCTCAAGGTCGAAGAGCCCTACGACGAGATCAAGGAGATCATCGAAGGCATCTGGGAATGGTGGATGGAAGAAGGCAAGAACCGTGAGCGTCTCGGCGAGCTGATCAAGCGCCAGGGTCTGGCCAAGGCCATCTCCGCCATCGGCTCCACGCCTGTGCCGCAGCACGTCATGGAACCCCGTCACAATCCGTACATCTTCTGGAAGGAAGAAGACGTTGAAGGCGGCTGGGATCGCGACATCGC
>CAZQYA010000045.1:9097-18897 GCA_964597325.1 uncultured Desulfovibrionaceae bacterium | reverse complement strand
TCACCACGGCCAACTCCCTGCAGACCATTCCGCTGCCCCTGCAGGACCGCATGGAAATCATCACCTTGCCTGGTTACCTGGAGACGGAGAAGGAACGCATCGCCACGGATTTCCTTCTGCCCAAGCAGATGGAGCAGCACGGCCTCAAGCCCGAGAACCTGAACCTTTCCAAGGGCGCGATTCTCGAAATCATCCGCCGTTACACGCGCGAATCCGGCGTGCGCAACATGGAGCGTGAACTGGCCTCCATCTGCCGCAAGGTGGCCAAGGCCCTGGTGGAGGACGGCAACCGGGACAAGACCGTGTCCGTCAGCAAGTCCATGATCGGCACCTACCTGGGCATCCCCAAGGTGCGTCACGGCCAGCGCGAGGAAGAGGCGCAGGTGGGCGTGGCCACGGGCCTGGCCTGGACGCAGGTGGGCGGGGAGCTTTTGTTCGTGGAAGTGGCGCTCATGCCCGGTTCGGGCAAGATCGAGATCACTGGCAAACTCGGTGACGTCATGCAGGAGTCGGCCAAGGCCGCTTTGAGCTACATCCGTTCGCGTTCCGAGATCTTCGGCCTGCGTCCGGATTTCTACAAGGAAGTGGACATCCACATCCATGTGCCCGAGGGCGCCACGCCCAAGGACGGCCCCTCGGCCGGCATCACCCTCGCCACGTGTCTGACCTCGGCACTCCTGGACATTCCCGTGCGCAACGACGTGGCCATGACTGGCGAGATCACCCTGCGTGGCCGCGTGCTGCCCATCGGCGGCGTGCGCGAGAAGCTTCTGGCCGCCCACCGTGGCCTCATCACCCGCGTGCTGGTGCCCAAGGAGAACGAGCGTGACCTCAAAGAGGTGCCCAAGAGCATCCTGAAGGATCTGGAAATCGTGCTGGTGGAGAACATGGACGAAGTCCTGTGCGAGGCGTTGAAAGACGTCACCCGGGAGAGCCTGTTCTGTCCCACCGCCGATGTCATTCCGCTGTCCAAGGGGCTGCAAAAGGAGCAGGTAGTGGCCAGCCGTCAGTAGAATTCCTGGATTTGCACGCCTCGAATGTGTCCCCCGTGACGCAAGTGGCGGGGGATTTTTTTTGGGATGAAGCGGGCGGTTCGAAGCTGTGGTCCGGACTTGAGGGATCGCTGTTACACGCGATAGATCCAGACGGGCTTGCCCGGGATGTTGTTCAGGACTGCAGCGGGTTTGAGAGAAGGCGCTTCAAATTCAAGGCTGATCAGGCAGGCCCCGGGCCGAAGCTCCCGGCGGGCCTTTTCCGTGGCCGGGCCCATGCTTTCGGGGCGCTGGAACATGTAGACAACGTCGTAGGACGACCAGTCCTCCTTCCAGATGTCTCCGCGTCGTATGGAGGCATAGGGGCAGCGCAGGCCGCAGGCCAGACGCAGGAGCCAACTCCATTCGATCCCTTCCAGCCGCGCGTGTGGCCAGGCCCGGCGGAGTTCGGCCAGCCCCGCGCCCAGGCCGCAACCGGCGTCGAGAATGCGGGCGCCGGGTTCGAGGCGGACAATATCGCCGAGGCTGTTGAGGCAGCCCCTGGGTGTGGGGAAGAGTGGTGCGTCACGCCAGGCGCTAACGGGGTAGATGACGGCGACGAAGGCCAGGGCCATGAGCCAGGCCCAGCCCGGAAGGCCTCCTGCCAGTCCCGAGAGGGCAAGGGACAGGGGAAAGCCCGCCGCGACGAAAAGTCGACGCCACGTGGAGCGGCCGGCAGGCAGCGCCAGCCCTGCGCCCAGGGCGGTGGCCAGAAGGAGATTTCTGCCGGGCGGTACGCCCAGATCGTGCAGCGCAAGGAACAGCGCCCAGCAGATCCCCCACGAAAGGAGCGCAGGGACGGGCCAAGGGCCCAGGGGCGCTCGCGAGTGCGCCGGACGGGAAGAATCGTTTGGTTTGGCCATACGCTCTATAAAGGGGTTGCGGGCTTTCGGTCGGGGGCACTCTGCGCGAAAATGGGATGAATGAAAAGCTCGGGCCGGTGCCACGCGTTTCTTTGCTGTTGTTATTTGCGGGGTTTTGTGCTGATCTTCCGCCGCCATGAAATGCGAATCATCTGCTCCCCACGACGACCTGGCCCGGGCCCGCGCTACGCGCAGTCCCCTGCGCAAGCTCTACTACTGGACCCTGCATTGGGCTGCCACGCCCTACGCGTTGCCTGCACTGGTGGCGCTGTCTTTTGCTGAAAGCTCCTTTTTCCCGGTACCGCCCGACGTACTGCTCATCGCCCTGTGCTTCTGCAATCCCCGCAGATGGCTGAGTCTGGCGGCGTGGTGCACGGCGGCCTCAGTGGTCGGCGGGATGCTTGGCTATTTCATCGGCTGGGGCCTGTGGGAGACCGTGGGCCTGCCCATCGTGCAAATGTACCACGGCGAGGCGGTGGTCGAGACCGTGCGCGCCTGGTACGAGGCCTACGGTTTCTTCGGAGTGCTCGTGGCGGCGGTCACCCCGATCCCGTACAAGGTCTTCACCATCGCTTCAGGCATGATGAGCTTCGACTTGGGGCAGTTTGTCCTGGCCTCGGTCATCGGGCGGTCCATGCGTTTCTTTCTGGTGGCGGGCCTGATCCGGCTTTTCGGGGCGCGCATCAGACCCTTCATGGAGCGGCATTTCGAACTCGCGGCCACGGCCCTGGTGGCGCTGGCCATCCTCGGCTTCGCAGCCATCAAGTACTTCAAATAGCAGCCTGGACGTTTTTTACGGCCAGATTCTGGTCAGGACGCGCGCGGCCTTGCTCTCCACCCAGGGCGCCGTGGTCGCCGCGTATTCTGCGAAGTGCGGCGTTGTGCGGTGGACTTCATGAAAGGTGCGGCTGTCCGTATAGGATTCGTACAGAGTGAAACGGCTCGGATCCTCGGGATCCTGCAGAATGTCGAAACCGAGACAGCCTTTTTCCAGGTTTCTGGAATTCTCGCCCTGACGGATGACGACTTCCCTGAACTGCTCCGTGAATTCCCTTTTCACGACGATGTCGACGATGACGACGAACATGGGCTTCCTCCTGGATGGGGCTTGGAAGATGAATGTGTGCGGCGCCGTTGCCGGCGCCTTGTCGTCGTGAATAGGTGAGTCGCCAGGGTCAGGCAAGCAGCAGCTTGGCCTTGTCCATCTGGCTGGGCGTCAGGTCCGCGGGCACCTTTTCCCGGCCAAGGGCCTTGCACACGACGTAGCGTGCGCACTTGGTGAAGTCGCCCTTGCAATATTTCTTCTTCAGCATGTTCGCGGTGCTCGGCATGTTGGCCATCTTGTCGTTGAAGAAAAGACACTTGGAGATCATTTCGCAGTCGGGCATGGGATCCTCCTTAAGTTTAGGGGGAATTCGTAGCACGCAGCGGGAATTGTGGCAACGTTGCGGGCGAACCGGAGCGGTGCGCTCTGGTTTGAAAAGAGGCGCCGTGTCGGACTCTGGGATGCGCACGCAGGCATACTGATCATTCTTGAGTAATCTTAGCATATCTTTGCATCCCGGAGACGTCTGTGGGCCTGCGTGTTGCAGCCATTCACGAAGAGTACAGGATTGCCGCCCGACAGGCGGCCTTTTCGTGAACACGGTAACCAAGGAGTCTCACATGATCAGCGGAGTTGATACTTCGGGTTTTTCCCGAAGTATGATGGGCCTCTGGAGCGAGAAGTCGCGACCGGATCCCTCGGAAATGGCGCAGGAGCTGTTTGTCGCTGCAGACGCCGACAGCAGTGGTGCCATCAACATGGAAGAGTTCGGCACGGCACTGGCGGGCAAGCCCGGCAATGGTCAAGGACCCGGGGCGGAAGAGCTGTTTGACCGTTTCGACGCGGATGGGGACGGCTCCCTTTCCGAACAGGAGCATGCCGACGGACTGGCGTTCATGCACAGTGATCTGGCCAGGGCAAGTATGATGACGGAGATGTCCCTGCCCCCCTCGGCGCTGGCGGAAAGGCTTTTTGAGAGCACGGACGCCGACGGAGACGGGGCAATCGATGCGTCGGAGCTCATGGCCGTACTTGATGCCGATGGCGACGGACGCATCACCGAGGAAGAACTCGCCGCGGGGCAGGATTCCATGGGGGGCGCCAGATCCATGAGCGGAGGCCATATGCCTCCGCCTCAGGAGGTCTTCGATCTTGCGGATACCAACCAGGATGGTGTGGTGGATGCGGAGGAGCTGGCGGCCTCTTTAACCCAGACCAGAGAGGGCTCTGGTGGTGATGTCGATGCCGAGGAACTCCTTACCTCCCTGGATACGGACGCCGACGGTGTCGTCTCGCTGAACGAGTTCCTCAGCGGGGATGGAGCCCGCGGCCCCAGCGGGGCCGATGCCCAGGGGCCGGCTCAGTATTTGGCCTCTTCCCGTTTTGCCATGTACAGGATGATGGATGCGGATTTCTGGAGTTCATCAGAGTCCGGAGCTCTGTCGCTTATGGCGTAGCGTAGAGTCGGGCCGGATTTTCCGGCCCGGCCCTGCCTGCAGGAAGATGGGATGCGCAGTGGTGCTGCCGCGAGGCTGTTTCAGACCAGTTTTTCGGCATCCGTTTGAAAATATCTCCAGGACATATCGATGAGTTCGGCCTTGAGATCGCTGCCGGTTCTGTAGGAGTAGCGCTCATGCAGGCTTTCGGCCATGTTTGCGAAGAGGAAGACCACTTCGGGGTCAAAGTGCGTGCCCCGGCCGCATTGGAGGATTTCCAGGGCTTCGGCGCAGCCCAGGGGCGCCTTGTAGGGGCGGCGGGACGTCAGGGCATCGAAGACGTCCGCGACAGTGAAGATGCGGGCCGTCAGCGGGATGTCCTTGCCCTCCAGCCCGCTCGGGTACCCTGCGCCGTCGAATTTTTCGTGATGTCCTCCGACCACGTCCCGTGCGTCCCGCAGCCAGGTGGACCGTTCGATGACGTCTAGCCCGTGCCTGACGTGGGTCTTCATGGTTTCGAACTCTTCGGGCGTGAGTTTGTCCGGTTTCAGCAGGATGTCGTCCCTGATGGCGATTTTGCCCACGTCGTGCAGGAATGCCCCCATGGTCAGGGCCCGCATCTGGGTTCTGGAGAGGTGCAGCGCTTCGCCCATGCGCAGGGCGTAAAGGGTGACCCGGTAGTTGTGTTCGTCCGTGTCGCTGTCGCGTTTGGCCACGACGCAGCCCAGCAGGGAAAGGGTCTCGAAGTTGGCGGCCTGCATGTTGCGGGAAAAGGCCACGAGGCGATCGGTCAGACGCAGGACGACCGGGTAGAGCAGGCCGGTCGTGGCCAGGGTGATAAGCACCACGATGGCCGCCGTGAATAGCGACTTTCTGTTCATGGCGGCCAGAACCCTGGGCGCGGGCACGAAGATGATTTCTGCCTGGGCCGTTTCGGCGCTGCCGCTCAGGATAAGGGGGCGCACGGCATGGACCGACAGAAGCTCTCCGATGACAACCGTTTCGACGCGTGGTTCGGGGGAATGGCCGGACTTTTCGGCATGGGCGTGCTTCCAGACGGCTTTGTGCAAGAGGAAGTCCTGGTCCAGATATTCCCTGGCTTCGGCACGTCCCGGTGCGGTGAAACGCGCATAGACGATCTTTCCGCGCGGGTTCACCTGCCGGGCGGCCTCGAATTCCCCCAGGGCCCGGTGGAAGGCCGTCGATCCTTGGAGGTCCTGTGTCGCGACGAGTTCGCCGGTGCGCTGAACGAGATCGTCAAGGTCGGCCCGGGCTTCCGCCACGATCTCACGTTTGAGCAGCATTTCCTCGGCCATGTAGGAGACCACGGCCATGACCACGGCGATGACCGCGGCCATGAGGGCCAGCCTGGCCACCAGGGTGCGCCGGACATAGGTGACGAGGGGAATGTTGCGCGAGGAGATCATGCCTCCCTCCGGAGGTCGTTTGCAAAGGGCTCTGGATCGTGCCGGGCAAGGATGTACTCTCTCCGCAGCGCGATGTCATGTTCGCAAAGGGGGGGGGCTATGCTGGAGAGGAGGAGTCGGTGTCGCGTGGATGTTCAGCCGGGAAGCGCAGTTCCATGCAGAGCCCGCCAGCGGGGATATTGCGTGCTGTCAGCGTACCGCCATGAAGATCCGCCGCTGCCCTGGCGATGGCGAGGCCCAGACCGAAGCCAGATGCGTCGGGGTTGTTGCGCCCGCGATGAAAAGGCTGGAATATCGTGTCGAGCTCGTCCTCGGGGATGCCGGGGCCTGTGTCCGTAACGCTGACTACCGCGAAGGCGCCTTCGAGTCTGATCTCCACATTCAGGATCCCTCCGGCAGGGGAAAATTTCAGTCCATTTCGGAGGATGTTGTCGAGCGCCCGGGAAATAAGGCCCGGTCTGCCTTGAACCACAGGCTGGGCGTTTTCCTCAAGGCGCACCTCGCAGCCTTTGTCCAGAGCCTCGAACCGGGCGTCCTGGACGACCTCTTCGACCAGTTCGCCCATATCCACCCTTTCCATGACATCATTTTCCACGCCCGAATTGAGGCGCGAGAGCGTCAGGATTTCTTCTATGAGTCCGTCCAAACGGTTCACCTCGCTTTCCATTCGGGCAAGGGTTGTTTCGGTCTTGTCGGGGGCCTGGCGGATGATGCCCAGGGCGACGTGCAGGCGGCCGAGGGGAGAGCGCAGTTCGTGGGAGACATCGTGCAACAGGCGCCTTTGGGCCAGAATGAGGTTTTGCAGCTTTTCGGCCATGCGGTCGAAGCTTCGGCCAAGCTCCGAAAATTCGTCCCGGCGGCGCATCCGGCTGTGGACACGGGTGTCCAGGCGCCCTTCGGTCATGTCCGTGAAGGCAATGAGAAGGCTCCGAACGGGACGAGCCAGGTACCATGCCAGCAGGCCTGAGAGGACGATGCTGCCCAGGACAATCGCCGCCAGGGGTTCCCACGGGGCGGGTCGCTTCGCGGGAGGACCGAGGACCTCCCTGCCTGGAGGAAAATTGTGCCTGGCCGGGACGAGGAGAGTGAATACACCGTTATCCAACGGCACTCGGAGCATGCCCTCAGGGCTGTCCGAGGCGCGGCGTTTCATGGCCAGATCGGTGAGTGGGGCTGTCAGGGGCTTGCCCCGGAGTTCGGCACCCGCAGGGTCCATGACAATGATGTCGCTGTCGATTTCATCCAGCGTCGCGGCGAGGACGGCCGGTCCAGCGTGGCGCAGCACGGCCGCGGCCGAGTCCAGTTCGAAGCGGGACCGCGGGCCGGCGTCGATGAGACTGTCGGTGTGTTCGATGCTGCGATAGATGCGGACGCCGGTGAAGGTGACAAACCCTGCGAGCATCATGGTCAGCCAGGAGGCGAAAAAGCATTTCCAGAAGAGGCGTCCCATGTATCTACTCTGTCACGAACTGATATCCCCGTCCGCGCAGGGTCTGGATGGGCGATCTTCCGTCCGGTCCGGGCCCCAGCTTGTGGCGGATGCTCGAAAGATGGACGTCCAGGCTCCGGTCGTAGCGTTCCATCGGGCGTCCCAGACCTTCCTGATAGAGTGTTTCCCGCCGGACAGGTTGTCCCGCCTGCCGCAGGAGCGTTTCGAGGATGGAGAACTCCGCTCCTGTCAGCGGAAGGGGGACGCCCCGCAGTTCGGCCAGGCGTCGTGTTGGCCAGAGCCTGAGGTCACCGCAGGTCAGGGCTTCCTCGCGGGATTGAAACGATGGAGGCACGCGTCGGAGGATTGCTCTGATGCGGGCGATGAGTTCACGGGGAGTGCAGGGTTTGGGGACGTAGTCGTCGGCACCGAGTTCCAGACCGAGGATACGGTCCGCATCATCGCCCATTGCGGTCAGCATGAGCACCGGGACCATGCTGGCCGAGCGGATTTTGCGGAGAACCTCCGTCCCGGACATGCCGGGCATCATCACGTCCAGGATGATGAGGTCGAACGAGCCATCCAGAGCCATGAGGACGCCTGCTTCGCCATTGTGAACGATGTGCAGGGTCACGGTCTCCATGGCACAGTATTCCTGCAGCAGAAGACAGAGTTCCCGATCATCGTCGATCATGAGAATCCGAGGAGCCATGGGTGGCGGGTTGTGGCTCTGCATGTCACCTCTTATGCGCGAATTGGCACGACGTTGCACGCATTGCCTGCCGGATTTTTGTAAAAAAATGTAAATCCCGACCGGCCCCTGCGTTCAGTAGATCTTGCGCCTGGAAAAGCTCGACCCCAGCACCGAAAAGGTGTTTTCCACGATAAAGAGAGCGTGCGGGTCGTGGGTGAAGGTGATCTGCTCCAGTTTTTTGAGCTGGATGTTGTTGACCACGGTCATGAGCACGTTCTTTTCGCGTTTGCTGAAGGCCCCCATGCCCTTGAGGAAGGTGGCGCTCTGCTTCATGGAGTCGAGGACGGTCTGGGCGATGGCGTCGGAGTGGTCTGAGACGATGAAGACGACCTTGCGCTGGGAAAAGAGGGCCAGAGTCTGGTCGACCAGGACTGAGGAGATGAAGACCATGATCATGGAGACGATGACCAGATCGATGGGCATGAACGCCAGACAGAGCAGGTAGAGGGCTACGTTGGAAGCGAAAAAGACCTTGCCCACGCCGATGTTGTAGGTCTGGTAGAGGTAGACCGCGACGATGTCGAGCCCGCCGCCCGATCCCAGTGAACGCAGAATGAGCCCGCCGCCGAGGCCGCTCAGCACGCCGCAGGCCACGGCAGCGTAGAGCTGGTCGTGGATTTCCAGGGTGGTGCCGATGACCTCGTAGGAAACGGTCGCGATCACCATGCCGTAGAGACTGTAGAGCACGAAGCGCGGACTGAGCTTGAACCAGCCCAGGGCGAAAAAGGGCAGGTTGAGGAGAAAGAAGAAGATGCCCGGCGAGAGCCAGCCTGTCCCGTAATAGATCAGGGATCCGAGGCCGAAGATCCCGCCGGGTATGAACTGCTGGGGCAGGGCGATGCTCTTGAACGCAAAGGAGTAGAGAATCGCCCCGGTGGTGATCAGCAGCAGGTTCCAGCGGACTGAATACGAGAAATCAAATCGTTTTTTCGTGCGCTGCGAGGTGTTTGAACCAGACATTCATGCTCTCCAGGCCGCCTTTGATCTGGGTGTTGTTTGGCAGGGTGCCTGCAAAGGCGTATCCCTGTCGGGCGAAGACGATATTCATGCCTGTGGCATGCGCCCTGGCAATGGTGTAGGCGGTGTGAATGCCGGCCCGGTACATGTCATTTTCCATAATAGCAAGAAGCATTCCGGCCAGCCCTTTGCCGCGAAAGGCTTCCAGGGTGGCGAAGTCCGTCATTTCGGCGTTGCTGCCGGACGGGTCCATCTCCGCCGAGGACAGGGCGACCAGGCGTCCGGTGTCGTCGAATACGCCAAAATAGCGCACATCCGAGGCCATTGTCGAACGAAGGTACCCCGGGTCGTGAATCGGGAAGGGGTAGGTCTCGAACACGGCCCGAAAGGTTTCAGCCATGGCCTCGGCGTCGTCGGGTCCCAGTTTTCTGGCACTCCAGCCCTCCGCCAGGGCCCGGGCGCTTTTGTGCACCTGCTGCTTTCCCGCTGTCTTGAGTACGTCCTCGACGCTCTTGCGGTCGCGGATGCGCGCCCGCTCCTGCTTGGGATACTTGGCCATGAAGCAGCCGTCCTTTTCCCCCCGGAACATGCCCGGCACCCGGGCCTCGACCTTGAAGCCGCTGGCGTGGAACCAGCCCTCGGCCTGGCCCGGAACCTTGGCGAACAGCTTGGAGTAGCCGTTGCCTGCGGCCAGATCCTCCATGAAACGGATGATGCGCGGCACGTCGCTGGTGGCCAGCTTCATCAGGTAGACCCGGTCGCTGGCCGGACCGTGCTGTATGGTCGCCCCTTTCATGCGGATCATGGTGTCATGCCGAGAAGGATCCGGAGAAATACATAGTCTGCAATGCTGACGAA
>CAZQYA010000045.1:0-9087 GCA_964597325.1 uncultured Desulfovibrionaceae bacterium | reverse complement strand
GCTGCATCGGTGCGCCTCCCGATACGGTCATTTTCCTCTGGCGTGAGGCTCTGGGTGTCGTCCCAGTCGGCCAGGAGCCCTTCTATACCGATGGCCTTTTCCTCCGCGTCGGCTTCCTTGAGCTGCAGGTTGCAGGTGGCACATTCCCGGTCGCAGTACGTTGCCTCGTAGTTGTCCGGTTCGTGATAGGTCGTGATCACGCCCTCGTAGTTGCGCAGCACCACCTTGTTGGTCGTCCACGACAGGATATAGTTGGGCATGAGCGGAATCTTGCCGCCGCCGCCGGGTGCGTCCACGACATAGGTCGGGATGGAGAAGCCGCTGGTGTGCCCGCGCAGGCTTTCCATGATCTCGATGCCCTTGCCCACGGGTGTGCGGAAATGCGTCAGCCCCTCGGACAGATCGCACTGGTAGAGATAGTAGGGCCGCACGCGGTTTCTGACCAGCTTGTGGTTCAGAACCTTGATGAGACGCGGGCAGTCGTTGACTCCCGCGAGCAGCACGCTCTGGTTCCCGAGGGGGATACCGGCGTTGGCCAGACGCGCCAGGGCGTTTTTGGACGATGCGGTCATTTCGGCCGGGTGGTTGAAATGGGTATTGATCCACAGCGGGTGATGTTTTTTCAGCATGTTCACGAGGTCGTCGGTGATGCGGTAGGGCAGTACCACAGGCGTACGCGTGCCGATGCGCACCACTTCCACGTGTTCGATGGCGGTCAGTTCCGTCAGGAGCCAGTCGAGCTGGGCGTCCGGGAGCAGCAGCGGGTCGCCGCCCGACAGGAGCACGTCCCTGACCCGCGGGTTGTTGCGGACATAGTCGATGGCCTGGCGCAGTTCCGAACGATTGGGAATGGAGTCGCGGTCGCCGACCTTGCGTTTGCGCGTGCAGTGGCGGCAGTACATGGCGCAGGTGTTGCTGACGTGCATCAGGACGCGGTCCGGGTAGCGGTGCGTCAGGCCCGGCACGGGCGAGTCCTCGTCCTCGTGCAGGGGGTCGCTCATGTCATGGTTTTCGATGCGCAGTTCGTTCACCGACGGGAAGGCCTGCATGAAGATCGGATCGTTGCGCCAGTCGTTGGGATCCACCAGGGAGAGGTAATATGGAGTGATGGCCATGGGGAACTTTTCCGTGGTCCGCTCGAGGGCCCGGCGTTCCTTTTCGGGAAATCGGATGCCGAGCAGGCGCTCGACCTCGGCGATGCTCTTTACGCTGTTGCGCACATGCCACTTCCAATCGGACCAGTGGGACCTGGTCGCGTCCTTCTCAATGGTTTTTGCCAGACGGCGCTGGTTATCCGTAAACGTCTGCACGTAGCCTCCTCGGTTAAAGTTGAAGCCTGCCGTAGTTAATATTCGGAAATAAATACGGTCGCAGCACACTGGGCTCCGTACGTATTTTTCAAGTACGGAGACGTAGTTTTTTTTGCGAATTTTGGGTGATGTGCTTTGCTTCAGGCTGAAATCAGATATTATGCATAGCGTTTATTCTTGCCTTGCATTGTCGTTGTTGAACATGTGGTGTGGAATAAATCAAGGGGATGAAACGGTTGTGTTTCGGGTATTTCCGGGTACCCGACGAGGGCGGTGTTTTCCGGACGCGCCCTTCGCCGTGATGGCGCGTCCGGAAGGCGGTCAGGAGGCGCCGAGGCGTTTTTCCAGGTCCGCCACGATGAGGGTGGTCTTGATGACCGTGTCGGGGTTCAGGGACATGGATTCGATGCCGCACTCCACCACGAATTCGGCGAATTCCGGATAGTCGCTGGGTGCCTGGCCGCAGATGCCTATGTACTTGCCCTTCCTTACCGCCGTCTCGATGACCTGTTTCACGAACTTCTTCACCGCAGGGTTGCGTTCGTCGTAGACGTGGGCAACCAGGGACGAGTCGCGGTCCACGCCCAGGACAAGCTGGGTCAGGTCGTTGGTGCCGATGGAGAAGCCGTCGAAGACCTCCAGGAACTCCTCGGCCATGATCACGTTGGAGGGAATCTCGCACATGCCGATGACCTTCAGGCCGTTTTCCCCCTGTCTGAGGCCGTACCCGGCCATGGTCTCGATGACCTTTTCCGCTTCCTCGACGGTGCGCGGGAAGGGGATCATGATCTCGACGTTGGTCAGCCCCATTTCTTCGCGGATCTTTTTCATGGCCCGGCATTCCAGCCCAAAGGCTTCCCTGTATTTTTCCGAGTAGTAGCGGGAAGCCCCGCGCCAGCCGATCATGGGATTTTCCTCGACGGGTTCGAAGAGCTTGCCGCCGATGAGGTTGGCGTATTCATTGGACTTGAAGTCCGAGAGACGCACGATGACCGGTTTGGGATAGAAGGCCGCGGCCAGCATCCCGACGCCTTCGGCCAGCTTGTCCACGAAGAATTCTGCCTTGTCGTCGTAGCCCGAGGTCATGTCGGCGATGGCGCGTTTCAGGATCTCATCCGGCAGGGTCTCGAAGTTCAGAAGGGCCAGGGGGTGGATCTTGATGTAGGAGTTGATGATGAACTCCTCGCGCGCCAGGCCCACGCCCTCGTTGGGGATGAAGCTCTTTTCGAAGGCCTGTTCGGGACTGGCCAGGTTCATCATGATCCTGGTCCGGGGTTTAGGCAGGGTGCCCAGGTCCGTCTCCTGGATCTCGAAGGGGACCAGCCCCCTGTAGACCATGCCTACGGAGCCTTCGGAGCAGTCCACGGTGACGTCCTCGCCCTGGGTTAGCCGGGTGGTGGCGTTGCCCGTTCCAACTACGCAGGGGATGCCCAGTTCGCGGCTGACGATGGCGGCGTGGCAGGTCCGGCCGCCGCGGTTGGTGACGATGGCCGCGGCGATCTTCATGATCGGCTCCCAGTCCGGGTCGGTCATGTCCGTGACCAGAACCTCGCCTTTGCGGAAGGAGTGGATCATCTGGGCCGATTTGATGACCTGCACGGGGCCCTGTCCGATGCGCTCGCCCACGGACTGCCCCTGGACCAGGGCTTCGCCCTTTTCTCCGAGCACGTATTTCTTCAGGACGGCCGTGTCTTTGAGGGAGTGCACGGTTTCGGGCCTGGCCTGGACGATGAAGAGCTCGCCGGTCTGGCCGTCCTTGGCCCATTCGATGTCCATTGGGGTGCGTTGGCCGCGGCGTTCGCTGTAGTGGTCCTCGATGGTGCAGGCCATGCGGGCCAGGGCGATCACCTCTTCGTCGGACAGCACCAGTCGGCGGCGGTCCTCCTCGGGGACGGCCACGTTCTTGGTGGGGGCCTTGGCGTCGGTGGTGTAGATCATCTTGATGGCCTTGCCGCCCACGCGCTTCATGATGATGGGGCTGAAGCCCTTTTTGAGGGTCGGCTTGAAGACGTACCATTCGTCGGGGTTGACCGCGCCCTGGACCACGTTTTCACCCAGGCCCCAGGCACCGGTCAGGAACACGGCGTCGCGGAACCCGGTTTCGGTGTCGATGGAGAACATGACGCCGCTGGCCGAGAGGTCCGAGCGGACCATTTTCTGCACGGCGATGGACAGGGAAATGGAGAAATGATCGAAACCCTTGTCCTGGCGGTAGGAGATGGCCCTGTTGGTGAAGAGGGATGCAAAGCAGCGCTGGCATGCGTCCAGGAGATCCTCCAGGCCCCTGATGTTCAGGTAACTCTCCTGCTGTCCCGCGAAGCTTGCGTCGGGCAGGTCCTCGGCTGTCGCCGAGGACCGGACGGCCACGTCGACATTTTTACCGTACTGCTCCTCCAGTCTTCGGTAGGCCTCGCTCACGGCCGAACGGAGTTCCGGCGTGAATTCCAGGGCGCGGATGACGGAGCGGATGCGGCTGCCACGTTCCATAAGGTTGTCCATGTCGTGGGTGTCGAGGCCTTCAAGAATGTCCCTGATCCTGTCCTGGGCTCCTGAACTTTCCAGGAGATGCCGATAGGCCCTTGCCGTCACGGCGAATCCGTTGGGTATGGGGACCCCCTTGGATATCAGGTTCCGGTACATCTCTCCCAGGCTCGCATTCTTGCCGCCCACCAGGGGCACGTCGTCGATGTCTATTTCGTCGAACCAGAGAACCAGGGCGTCATGCTTTTCCATGGTTGTCCTCCTTATGGCGCAGGGCTGATCGGATTTACCAGGAACATGCCAGTCTCCGGAGCTTTGCGCAACACGTCGTATTTTTTCGTGCGGCAGATGCACGATCCAAGGATTCCGAAGGGAACTCCCGCTGCGCCGTCACGGCTTTGTGATTCGTAAAATATACCAGAATAATTGGAGATAAAGCGGACTGTCACGGAAATGTCACCGAAATGAAAAAAAACTTTTCTTAACGCGAAGGATGCCCTAGAGGAAGGCGGATTTCGGATTTTTGTCATACGACTGTAACACAAGGATATCGAATTTTCCATGTTTGCTGTATTGATTCAAACTCTTGGCGGCCTCGGAATCTTCATACTGGGCATGAAGTTCATGACGGAAGGCCTGCAGATGGCCGCCGGAAACAAGATCCGCAATATTTTGAAGGCCGTGTCCAACAATCGCGTCATCGGGTTCGCCACCGGCGCGGTCGTGACCGCATTGGTCCAGTCTTCTTCGGCAACGACGGTCATGCTGATCAGTTTTGTTTCGGCGGGGCTTATGAGCCTGAATCAGGCCGTGGGTGTGATGCTCGGGGCAAACGTCGGTACGACCATGACCGCGCAGCTCATCGCCTTCAAGCTTTCAAGCCTGGCCCTCCCGGCCATTGCCGTAGGTGTACCGCTCAAGTTTTTTTCTCCGCGAAGGAAATACCGCTACCTCGGGGAAGTCGTCCTGGGTTTCGGCCTGCTTTTTTTCGGTATGACCGTCATGGGCGATGGTTTGAGGCCACTGCGGGCCGATCCGGAATTCATATCCTTCTTTACGAAGTTCGACGCATCCTCCTTCGGCGGCATGCTTCTGTGCGTGGCCACTGGTTGCGTCCTGACCATGATTCTGCAGTCCTCCTCGGCCACCGTCGGTCTGACCATGACTCTGGCCACCCAGGGGCTGCTGGATCTGCCTTCTGCCATGGCCCTGGTCCTGGGCGAGAATATCGGCACCACCATCACCGCAGAACTGGCAACCCTTGGTTCAAGTTCCTACGATTCTCACAGGGCGGCCAGATCGAATACCATGTTCAACGTCCTCGGCGTGTTGATCATGCTCATCATTTTTCCCTTCTTCCTGAACGGGGTCGAATGGGTGACCATGAATTTCATGGGGTCGGAGCCCTGGAACGCCCAGGTCAACGGAGAATACCCGTACGTGGCGCGCTATCTGGCCAACGGGCACACCCTGTTCAATTTGACGAACGCGGTGGTTTTTCTCATTTTTCTGCCGATTCTCATCAAGGTCGGCACCCTGCTTTCACCCAAGGACAAAACCGGGGATGACGACATGTTCAGGCTGCCGGTTTTCGAACAGTATGTCGAAAACAACCCCGTGGCAGCCCTGGCCCAGGTCCGGGGCGAGATCCATCGCATGTCCATCACGGTCAACGCGGCCTTTGCCAACGCCCTCGAAGGCCTGGAGAAGCGCGATCACCGCATCGTCAGGATGCGACAACGGTTCGAATCGCACATCAACGACACGCACAAGGCCATTTCCACTTTTCTGGCCAAGACCATGCAAAGCGAAATCAACGAGGAGACCTCCAACGACATTGCCGAGCAGATGCGCATCGTGAACAATCTCGAACGCATTGGTGACGCCGTGGAGGCCTTGGGGCACCTGTGCGAGGATATCGTGGACAAGGAGTTGAAGTTCAGCGAGAGCGCCATGGGCGATCTGTTCGTCATCTCGGGCAAGGTCGACGAGTTTTTGAAGATGGTGAGCGAGTCTCTGATCAAGAAGCCCGAGAATCTCATGGAGATCGCCGAACAGATGGAACTGACCATCGACGCCATGCGCGAGTCCATGCGCGACACGCACATCGAGCGGCTCAAGGTCGGCATGTGCGGCATCGAGGGCGGCCTGGCCTTCATCAACCTGCTGGCTCGTCTGGAGAAGATCGGCGACTACTGCTATTCCATCTCCCGGGCCGTGAACATGGAGCGTTGAGCAGGGCATATTTCCGGAGATTGTCGCGGGATGCATCTCCCGCGGGAATGTCTTGCGCCCGAGCCTCCAGGCAGCTATCCTTGCGGCAAACAACCACGACGACGCGATCGTCGTGCGGTTTGCCGGAGGGACCATGCCATTTCCAACATTTTCCTCCATTCGCGCCAGCCTTGTATTCCTCGTCCTGGTGGCCGTTCTGCCCGCCCTGGCCATTTTGCTGGTCACGGGTTTCTCCCTGCGTGACAATGCCATCCGCAACGCCGAGGAATCGGCCCTGCGTCAGATTCAGGCCATGGCCGCCCACCATGAAAATGTCGTGGAGCACGCCGGCCTTCTGCTGGCCACGCTGGCACGGGCCAAGGAAATCCAGAGTCTCGATTCCCTAGGGGCGCAGCTTCTTCTGGAGGAGATGCTTTCCCGCAACACGGCCTATACGGCCCTGGCCCTGTCCGACCCGGACGGCCGCATCGTATCGGTCTCTCCGGTGGATTCCTTCTCGAGTATCGGGGGTGAGCCGTATTTCCGCGAGGCTGTGGAGAGCGGCAGGTTCACCATGGGCCCCTATCACCTGCTGCCCGGGTCCGGGCATGTCGTCATGGAGTTTGCCCAGCCCGTTCAGGATTGGAGTGGCGGACTGCTGGGCGTGCTCGTGGCTTCCTTTGACCTGAGCTACTTCGGCCGCGTCTTTGCCGACGCCCATTTGCCTGCAGGCTCCGTGTTTACCCTGACCGACGCCGAGGGAATGCGGCTGACGCGTTTTCCGGAAACGGAGAAATATACCTGGGTCGCTGATCTGCCGAGGATGATCGCGAGCATGTCCGACGGGTCGCGGGAGGGTACCTTCCTGGAGAAGGGCGTCGACGGATTGCGTCGACTGTACAGCTTCCGGCGTCTGGATTTTCCGGGAACGCCCCTGCAGGGGCTCATGATCCGTCTGGGCCAGCCCGAGGATCTCGCCCTGTCCGCCGCAAGGACGGCCCTGCTCTGGAGCGTCCTTTCTCTCATCGCCGCGGCAGCCCTGGCCGTGTCCGCAGCCTGGTTCGTGGGGGAGCACACCATCCTGCGTCGTATCAAACGCCTCATGGCCGCTGCGAACAGCCTCGGCAAGGGCGACCTGGGCACGCGTACGGGTCTGGACCACGACGACGGGGAACTGGGACGTCTGGCCGCCTCCTTCGACCGCATGGCCCTGAGCCTGGAGCTGCACGACAACGATCGCCTGCGGGCCGAGGAGGAGTGCTGCATGCTGAACGCAGACCTGGAGCAGCGTGTGGCCGACCGCACCGCAGAGCTGGCCCGGGCCAACGGGGAGCTGCAGGCGGCCCTGGAGAATCTGCGGCAGGCCCAGAGCCAGCTGGTTCTGTCCGAGAAACTGGCCGCCCTGGGCGGGCTCGTGGCCGGCGTGGCTCACGAGATCAATACGCCCGTGGGGGTGGCCATCTCCGCCACATCCACCATGTCCGAGAAGAACAGGCACATGGCCGATATCTACGGGCGGGGCGAGATGAAGCGTTCGGACCTCTCGGAATATCTGGAAGCCACCCGTGAAGGACTGGAGATGAGCCTTTTGAATCTGTCCAGGGCCTCGGATCTCATTCGCAGTTTCAAGATGGTGGCCGCTGACCAGATTTCCGAGGAACGCAGGAGTTTCAACCTGCGCGAGTATGTCACCCAGGTGCTTCTGAGCCTGCGGCCCAAGCTCAAGAAGACTCGGCATAAGGTCGAGGTCGACTGCGACGAGGACCTGAGTGTCGAGAGCTATCCCGGAGCATTTTCGCAGATACTTACGAATTTTATCGTCAACACCCTGACTCATGCCTATGATGAGGGCGAGGAGGGAGTCATCCGCATCGGGATATCGCGCGACGATGGGACCCTCAGCCTCGTTTATTCCGACGACGGCCGAGGCATGTCGCCGGAAGTCCAGGAGCGCGTCTTCGAGCCCTTCTACACGACCGCCAGGTCCAAGGGGTCCACGGGGCTGGGGCTGCATATCGTGTTCAACATCGTCACCCGGACCCTGGGCGGGACCATCACCTGCTGCAGCGCCCCCGGACACGGCACCACGTTCCAGGTGCGCGTGCCCGTGTGAAGAGGAGAATAATGACCGACAACGACGAAATTCTGTTCAAGGATGAGGACGTAACCACTGCGGCGCCCGGACAGGGCGAGGAGCCCTGGAAGATCCTGATCGTCGACGACGAGGCCGATGTGCACAGCGTGACGGTCTTCATGCTTTCCGGACAGCGTTATCACGACCGGCCGTTCAGTTTCCTGCATGCCTACAGCGCCGAGGAGGCCAAGCAGGTGTTAAGGGAAAACGCGGACGTGGCGGTCATCCTGCTGGATGTGGTCATGGAGACCGACGACAGCGGTCTGCGGCTGGTCCGGTATATACGTCAGGAAATGGGCAATCTGGCTGTGCGTATTATTCTGCGCACGGGCCAACCCGGCAAGGCTCCGGCGGCCCAGGTCATCCTCGAGTACGACATCGACGACTACAAGGAAAAGACCGAGCTGACCCTGGAGAAGATGCTGGTCACCATTGTCGCGGCCCTGCGCAGCTACAACTTCATCACCACCATCGAGAGCAACCGTCAGGGTCTCAAGCGTATTATCGAGGCGTCCTCGGACATCTTCGAGCGTCAGTCTCTGCAGAAGCTCGGGTGCGGCGTCCTCAGCCAGCTCACGGCCATCCTGCAGCTGAAGAAGGACGCGGTCTACAGCCATGCCTCGGGCCTCGCGGCCTCGGGTATCAAGGGACGCTCCATCGTGCTCGCGGCCACGGGCGATTTTTGCGAGTTCGTGGAGCATCCCATCGAGGAGGTTCGCGGGGAGACGGTGCACAGGGCCCTCGGGCGGGCCAAAAACCGGCCCCACGGCTTCTACTGCGAGGATGGGAAATGCGCCTGGTATTTCAGGAGCAGGACGGGTTCCGAGAACTTTCTCTATTTCGAGGTGGGCCGCGAGCTCGATGAGAACGACCACGACCTGCTCGAACTCTTTTTCACCAACGTCTCCCTGGCCTTCGACAACCTTTTCCTGAACAAGGGCATCGAGG
>CAZQYA010000044.1:14322-19526 GCA_964597325.1 uncultured Desulfovibrionaceae bacterium | reverse complement strand
AAGGAGTCGATGAGCAGGATGTTCTCGCACTCGGACTGCTTGAGCAGGTATTCGAGTTCGGCCTGCTTGTAGAACGTGTTGACCGTAAGCAGGACGGCCCCGATCTTGGCCGTGGCGAACTGGAAGGCCACCCAGTAGGGCACGTTGGTAGCCCAGATGGCAACCTTCTCCCCCTTCTGCACGCCCATGGCCATGAGTCCCTTGGCCAGGCTGTCGACCAGTTCCCCGAATTCACGGTAGGTCATCCGGTAGTTCCGGTCCACGTAGACGACCGCTTCGTTGTCCGGATGCTGCATGATGGCCTCATCCAGCATCTGCCCCAGGGTTATTTCTCGCAACGCAGGCTTGTCCATGACTCCCCCTTGAAATGATCCGGACTATTCCGGGAAATAGAGCACCGCATAGATGGAGGCCGGGGAATCCCCGCTGCAGGCCACGTGATGCGGAACAATGGAATTCAGGTAAATGGAATCACCCTTGCCCAGAACGATCACCTCGTTGCCGTAAGTGACCTCAATGGCGCCGTCGTGCACAACGATGAACTCCTCGCCCTCGTGGCTCGAAAGCTTCCGTTCGGCACAGGTCGAAGGCATGATTTCGACAAAGAAAGGCTCCATGTGGCGGTCGGTCTTACCCTTGCCCAGGGAATAGAACTTCATGTCCACGGGACAATCCTTACCGCCCAGCATGCTCAACCCCGCCTCGCGCTCACCCAGGCGCACGATGAGTGGATCATGACCCAGTTCATCGTCCAGGAACGTGCCCATGCGCACGCCGAGCCCGCGGGCGACCTTGAGCAGAGGGCCCAGGGACGGATACACGGAATCCTCTTCCAGGGATTTGAGAAACGTTTCCTGCAGGCCGGTACGCCGGGCCAGATCTTCCAGACTGATTTCATTCATTTCCCGGTAACGCCTGATGCGCATTCCGAGTTGCTCTTTGCTCATACGTCGGTCTCGCTGGTTAGAGTTGAAGACTCGGGGTCACGATGGTCAGAGGTGCGTGCAGGTGAACCCTGCTGCCGCAAAGGCGCTCCAGGCCGTGCTCGTCCAGCAGGCAGCAGAGCATGTCGCCGTTCTGCTCGCATGGGGAAAATTCGAAATCCAGAGCGGTGAACTCGCGCAGGACGTCTGGGTCGGAGACGAAGAGCCGTGTTTCAGGGGCCAGGAAGCACAACAGGGCGGGAAACAGGGGCTTCCAGGGCAATTCGACGCCGGCCCGGGGAAACACGGCGTCGTCGGGCACCCCGAGATCCGCAAAACTCTCCTCGTCATCGATGCCCAGCACCTCGGTGAAGCCGTCACGCGCAGCCTCGAAACGTCCTTCCTGCTCGCGCATGGCCACGAACTGCTCCTCGCGAAAGAGTGCCATGGCCAGAAGAATCTGGCCCTGACGTCTCAAGTCGGAAGGCGCCGCCTCGGCGGCAGGTGCACCGGTCAATTGCGACCGGATGTCCATGGCCGTGTCCGTGTAAAAATTCTCCAGCCCTGCCGCATGGTACGCCTGCATGTCCGAAGGGCGCGGAAAACGCTCACCGAACTCCATGAAGTTACGGAGCAGGGAACGGACTTCCCCGGGCGTACAGGGCAGGTCTTCGGGACGCCAGCGCGCCCGGTCCGTCCGCATGTCAACTCCCGGATCGAAAAACACGACACCGTCCGGCAGGGGGCCGTGTCCCAGTTTGGGATGCATCCACGGAAAATGAACCAACTCTGCTGTCATGTGATCTCCTTTGATGCTCATTACCTGCCTGGCAGCGCAAACCTTCGGCACCGCCCCGGGCATTCGGGCAGACGCAGCACGCAGACCCCGTCCCGAAAATGCAGGCAGGGCATCTCCCCTGCTCCGTCGGGCCGGAAAATGAAATTTGCACAGTCCCAGCCAATATTCAAGGCCGCATCCATGCGCCGCTCCCAGATGCGTCCTGCCTGTTCCGCCGAAAGCCCCAGAATCTCGCCTCGGACAATGAAATCGTCGTAATGCTCTTCCAGAACGCTCAACACGGTGCAGGCGTAATCCGGCCGCAGGCCGGGATTAAGGCTTTCCTCGTACAGGCAGCGGCCCCGGAACCAGTAGCGGCACCCCTCGCCGGACAAAGGCAGCGGACTGCTCACGGTATCTCCAGAGTAGGCCTTTCGCGACGAAAAGGACACCACGGACGACTATTTCGGGAATACATTCCATCCATCCGGAAACCAAGGTTTTTCTTCCCAAACCCAGAGTTGACCTCGACGAAGCGCTGTGTGTATATGAGCCCCATTCATCACCGAGGAGGCACTCATGTTCGGCATTGGTATCCCAGAACTACTTATAATCCTGGTCATCGTCCTGGTCATCTTCGGAGCCAACAAGCTGCCTGAAATCGGTTCAGGTATGGGAAGGGCCATCAAAAATTTCAAGAAAGCCACCAACGAGCCCGAAGAAATCGATGTAACCCCGAAATCCGATTCCAAGGACGGGGCAGACAAAAAAGAATAGACTGCCATCACACGAGCGAAAAATCCCGGAACATGCCGGGATTTTTCATTTGTGTCCCTCGGACTGTCTGATCTCGACGGCCAAGCCCTGGGCCCGCGCGGCGTCTCCCAGGCGCTGCTCGAAGGCGGACCTCGATTCGGTCTGAATCCGCCAGACGCCGGTCATGCCCGGACCATCCATCTCCACTCCCAAAAGGTCCTTGCGGCCGATCTCCGCGTCCCAGGTATCCATGAGCCTGTCGAACTCCATGGGCCCCGTGCTCGAAAGCCATCCCGAAATCCGGACATCAAGGCCGCCGGCGGAAGAGGACAGGCGGGACGGACGGGAAAAGAACTCCTTCCAGACCGCGAGCCAGACCTCTTCCAGATTCTCCGAAGACCTTGTGGCGCTCCAATCTCCGTAGGTCAACACGCCGAACCACACTCCGCCACGCGAAAGGGACAGCACCGGCGCGTCCTCGCCCGCTGCAGATACGGGGCGCAGGCCCGACAACTCCTGCAGACGCCCAAGCCCCTTGGTGTCTCCGGGGTCGACCCCGGAAAGACGGAGCACGTAGGGCATGGGCCCCGACAGGGTGGACAGCACGCCGAGTTCCCGCAGGCGTTCCCTGAGCCGGGCAGTGTTAATGCGTACATCCATCGTCAAAAATGCCATGGTGGCATTGCTCCCGTCCTCAAGGGAACGCTCTGACATGGCCACTTCGCCGTAGCCGGAAACAAGGGTGTCGCGCTCGGGCTTCAGTACCCCCATGACCACTTCCAGACGGGACGCAGGAAGAGGGGCGATCTCCTGGATCTCCATGGCCAGGGCCTCGTCGAAAGCCCTGCCGATGGCTTGCTGACGGGTCCCCCCGGAAAGCTCAACCTCCACCCGCTGGTCCGCAAAAGCCACCGCGGCGAACAGCGTCAGAATCAGGCACAAACCGAACATTCCTCTTCGCATGGACATCTCCTTGAACAAAATTTGAAGCGCGGGCCACGCACGGCCGCAACGCGGCGCGACGGACTTCACGGTCTCTTTTCCAGAAAAGCCCTGGCCAGGGCGATCATACCCGCCACATCCTGTGGATCGTGCCACGCGATGCCGTCGTCCCTGTTGAACCAGGTCAGCTGCCGCTTGGCGTAGGCCCTTGTGTTGCGCAACCATTCCTGACGCGCCTCGTCCATCCCGAGATTATCCAGAATGACCGCCAGGAGTTCCGGGCAGCCGATACCCGAAAAACCCGGCGCATCCCTGCGGGGACAAGCCGCGTATGCCTGGCGGACCTCCGCCAGAGCGCCGGCCTCGAGCATCAGCCCGATCCGTCGGTCGAGTCGCGGAGTCAGGGAGGCCAGGTCGGTCCGCAAGCCGATCTTGAGGGCGCGAAGGCCGCTGGGCCGGCGGGTCTGGCCGTGCCACCAGGTCAGGGTCCGCCCCGTGGCCCGGAAGACTTCCAGGGCGCGGCAGATGCGCTGGGGATCGTTGGGGTGGATTCTGGCCGCATAGTCCGGATCCACGTCCCGCAGCCGGGCGTGCAGGATCTGCGAACCCTGGAGGTCGCACTCCTGCACGACGGCCTCCCGGACGGCCGGGTCGATGTCCGGGATGGGCGCCAGTCCGTCCACGAGGCTCTTGAGGTACAGGCCCGTGCCGCCCACCAGGATAGGGACGAGGCCGCGCTCGCGATACTCCCGGGCCTGGGCCAGAATCTCCCCGGCAAAGGAGCCCGCGCGCACGGGTTCGCCCACGGGAAGATAGCCGTACAGGGCGTGAGGGCACACGGCCCGCTCCTCGGGGGTGGGCTGTGCCGTGACCACGGCCAGGCCTGCGTAGACCTGCCGCGAATCGAAATTGATCACCCCACCGCCAAGGGCCCCAGCCAGGGCCAGGGCCGCAGCGGTCTTGCCGGTGCCGGTGGCGCCGACCAGGCAGACAAGATCCAGTTCGGTCATGCGCCGTCGACGCCTCCCTGACCGGACAGGGCCGCCTGGGCTCGAAGTTCTTCCAGACGGGATTCGACCCTGCCCAGAATGATATCGGGTACGAGCCCCTCGATGACGCCGTCTAGACGCGCCACGTCCTTGATGATGGTGGAGCTGATGTACAGCCAGCGGTAGTCCGTCATCATGAAGACGGTGTGGATGCTGGGCTTGAGTCTGCGATTCATGAGGGCCATCTGAAACTCGTACTCGAAGTCCGAAACGGCTCGCAGACCGCGAAGGATGGTGTTGGCGCCGGTGGTCGGCACGTAATCCACCAGCAGCCCCGAAAAGCCCTGGACTCCGACACGCAGCTGACCGCGGAAAACTTCGCGGATCATCTCAACCCTTTCTTCCAGATTGAAAAGGGGGTTCTTGCCCGAATCCTTGGCCACGGCCACGATAACCCTGTCGAAGACTTCGAGCCCGCGCCGGACAAGGCTCAGATGTCCATTGGTGAAGGGATCGAAGGTGCCTGGGTAGACGGCGATGCGCTCTGATTTCTGCGCCATATGCAAATCCTTGTCTGTCCGTAAAGTTTGTCGCGCACGAGATGCAGCCCGGCATGGGGCGGATCATCGAATTCCAGCCCAGCCTCGACTTCGGCGCAAAGGAGCCCTTCACCCGCCAGGACGTTTCGGTCAAGAAGCAGTCCCAGGGCCGGCAGGAAGAGGTTCTTTCCATAGGGGGGGTCGATGAAAACCAGGCCGAAAGAGCCCGTCTTGCCGCCGGCCAGCCAGCGGGCCGCATCCCCTTTGACCAGGCCCC
>CAZQYA010000044.1:0-14312 GCA_964597325.1 uncultured Desulfovibrionaceae bacterium | reverse complement strand
GACGCTGCGTGCCCGGCCTTCTCCACGAAGACCGCCTCGCGCGCCCCCCGGCTCAAGGCTTCCAGGCCAAGGGAGCCGCTGCCGGCGAAGATATCGGCTACGCGCACGGCCGGCCAGTCCACACCCTGGGACTCGAGCATGGAGAAGAGGGATTCCCGCACCCGCCCCGTGGCGGGCCGGTACCCCGGCCCCTCGGTGGTGCGGATGCGCCTTCCCCGGTACGCTCCGGCGATGATGCGCACCCGGCTACTCCTTGGTGGGCTTCTGCTTCTGTTCGAACATCAGTTCCGACAGAATGGAGGTGAAGCGCGAGTTGATGTCCAGCAGGTTGCCGCGGATCTCCGTCTGATTGGAGAATCCCATGCGCTGGATGAACTCCACCCGCTCCCGGACCTGGGCCAGTTTCTCCTCGGTCTCCTCCAGCAGGTATTCCCAGTCGATGCGCGGCGCCGCCAGGGACGGACGCGCCGTGAGCTCGAACCGCCCGCCCTTCTCCAAGAGGCACTCATCCAGATAGTCGGGAATGTGCACGGCGAACTTGAATTTCTCCCGGATCAACTCAGCCAGCACCTTCTGCCCCGAATGTTCGCCGTGGACAAGGTAGACCTGGATCTCGGGATTGCGGAAATGGGACAGCCAGTCGAGAATCTGCGTCTGCCCCGCATGGGCGGAAAATCCGCCGATGGTGAACACTTTGGCCTTGACGGACAATTCCTCGCCGAGAATGCGGATGGTCTGGGCCCCGTCGACGATGCGCCGCCCAGGCGTGCCTTCGGCCTGGAAGCCGACGAAAACCACGGACGCGCCAGTCTTCCAGATGTTGTGCCGCAGGTGGTGCTTGATGCGCCCGGCATTGGCCATGCCGCTGCCGGCGATGACCACGGCCGGACCACCAGAACTGTTGATGGCCCGGGACTCGTCCACCGAGAGGGTGAAGCGCAGGTTGGGCATGTCCAGCGGATTCTCGCCGTTCTTGACCATCTGCTTGGTCTCATGGTCATAATAATCCCAGTGCCGCCGGAAGATCTCCGTGGCCTTGATGGCCAGCGGGCTGTCCACGAACACCGGCATGTCCTCGGGCAGCTTGCCCTCCTGGCGCAGCAGGTAGAAGGAATAAAGCAGCTCCTGGGTCCGTTCCACGGCAAAGGCCGGAATGATGACCTTCTCGCCGCGCTCGTAGCTGTAGGCGATGGCTTCTGCCAGTTCCTGCCGGCTCTGGGACTCGTTCTTGTGGTTGCGGCTGCCGTATGTCGATTCGAGAAAGAGGAAATCCGCGGACTCCACGGTCTGGGGATTGCGCACCAGCAGCTGGCCCGGCCGCCCCAGGTCGCCGGAAAAGACGAGCTTGGTCTCCTCCTCACCTTCGGTGACCCACAGCTCGACGAAGGCGGAGCCCAGAATGTGCCCGGCGTCATTGAACACGACCCGGATGCCCGGGGCTGGCTCGAAGGACTCGTTGTACTCCTTGATGTTCAGCTGCTTCAGAGCGTTTTGGGCCTGCTCCACCGTGTACAGAGGCTCCACGGGAGGCGCGCCGGCTCGAAGCTTCTTGGTGCTGCGCCACTGGGCCTCGGTCTCCTGGATGCGGGCGCTGTCCTCGAGCATGATGCCCAGCAGATCCCGCGTCGGGGCCGTGGTGTAGACGGGTCCCTTGAAGCCCTGGGCCGCCAGGCGCGGGAGCAGCCCGGAGTGGTCGATGTGCGCGTGGGTCATGAGAATAAAATCGATGGCTTCGGGGCGGTACATGCCGTTCTCATCCCAGTTGCGCGCCTCGATGCTCCGGTTGCCCTGGTGCATACCGCAGTCGACGGCGAACCGGGCATGTTCACACTCCAGCACATAACAGGAACCGGTCACTGTGCGCGCTGCGCCAAGAAAGGTTATCTTCATGAACTTCTCCCTATATTTCAGATGGATATACCCTTTAAAAACCAAACCATTGCCCTGGGGCATCCGGTTGTGCTAGCCCCGGATATGCGGAGCATCAGCACCTGCGACCACTCGAAAACCATTTTTCCGAAAAAAGAATATCCTCATGATAAATCTGGACAAACTCAGCGGCAGAGATGTTCCGCCCCTGAAACCCATGGTCATCCGGCTGTGGCAGCTTCTGAACGCACCGAACACCAGACTCCAGGAAATCGTCGAAGCCATGAGCGCCGAACCGGTCCTCTGCGCCCGGATCATGGCCATCTCAAACTCGCCCCTGTACCGAGGCCTGGATGAGATCAGCTCGCCCCAAAAGGCCCTCGTCCGGCTTGGCCTGAAAGAGGTCAAGGGAATCGTGTACTACCTGACCCTGGCCGACTCGGTGAGAAAAAACGCCTTTCCGCCATCCTTCTCCATCCGCCGTTTCTGGACGCACAGCCTGTGCACGGCCCTCGTGGCCAAGCAACTCATCCAGTTCTACCCGAGCCTGTTCCCCATGTCGCCGGAGGAGCAGGATGGCACGTATCTGGCCGGTCTGCTGCACGATATCGGCTACGTGGTCATGGCCACGCTCATGCCGGACGAATTCACGACCATGACAAAGATCTGGGAAGAGGGAGGACGCGGACCCATCGAAGTCGAAGAAAAGATCTTCGGCGTCAGCCACCCCCTGTTGAGCGCCAAAGCGCTCAAATTGTGGAAATTCCCCAAAAATGTCCAGCTTGCGGTCTATGCCCACCACCGCTCCGTGACCGAGGACTCGCCGACGGGCATCAAGCTCATCAAGCTGGCGGACTATCTGGCCACCAAGGCGGGCTACCACTTCAACCCCATGTTCACGGCGGATATAAAGGGGCTGACCGTACCCCTGCCCCTGCTGGAAAACGACTACCAGCCCGTGATCGATGAGGTGGCGTTGAAAGTGGAAACCCTGGTCAGCCAGGCCTTCGCCTGAGGGTCACTCCTCTCCGCGGGAAGTCAGGCTGCAACGCAGCTCCAGGTCCACGGTTCCCGTATGCCCCATGACACCCTCGGCCATGGGTTCGGCGACCTTCTCGCTCAACCAGCCCCAGAGCACATCCCCTGTGCGGCCGAACTGCCTGTAATCGCCCAGCACCCGTACGCACAGATAGCGCGCCGCGAGCCTCATGCGGGAGGCCTGAAGGGCCTCTTCCCGGAAACGGTAGTCGCCGATGACCCCGCCCAATCTGGCCAGCATGGATCGGGTCCCCTCCTCGTCCAGGTCCGGGGACACCAGGCACAGAACGCCATTATCCATGGAGGCCAATCGGTCGTAATTGCGAAGCTGGCGCCTCAGGGACGCCCAGATGCCGTTCTTGAACCATTCCAGCCAGCCGTCCCCATAACTGGTCCTGAGCTCCGCAAGTCCCGGCACCGAAAGGACGCTTATGGACACCCAGCCCTCCCGTCGGCCGATCCGGTTGACTTCCTCGTAAAGAAAGGTGCGCAACCCCTCGGCGGTCAGAAGACCGGTCTCGCGGTCCAAGTCCCGGGAGGCGCTGAATTCGCGGCACAAGGCCATGGCGCGCAGGGCACGGTTGATCTTCCATTCCAGCTCCAGGTCCATCCAGGGCCCCACGACATAGTCGTCGACCACGTGGGGGCTGGAATACACCGGGACCAAGTCACCCTGGCTGCCGAACAAAATGATGTAGGACGGGGTCAGAGAACGCCGGGACTCCCTGCCCCTGACCAGGGCGCAGAGTTCCAGGCCGGAAATGTCGATGCCCAGAGACGCCACGAGCAGGCAACTGTATTCGACGTCTTCGGTCAGGGCCACGGCCTTGAGATGGCCGCGCACATGGTCGGCCTGAAGGCCGAGGCGGTCCAGGAGGGCCATAATCTCGCGAGCGACGCCCTCGTCGGGCTCCACAAGAAGGAATCTGAACTTTCCCCTGTCTACCATGGTGTTGGTCATGGGCTGCGCCTTTGTTTCGCGAAGGAGGGATATCCGTGCACAACTGCCTGAAACCGCCAGTGCTTTCGGGTAGCAGACGTGGGGGCGCCTTGTCCATAAAACGGACACGGAGGTGGCATGGAAGATTTTGCCCTCCGAAAAGTTATGGTGTATGGAGCCCAGACCACAGTGGAAGCCGCACATGCACAATCCGTTCAAATCTCTGAAAAAAGATCCAGGGCTCAAGGCCAGGTTGAAAAAAGGCGCCAAAACGTCCGGCGCTCCCCGAGCTGGCGAAAACTCTGCCGGGCCAACCGAAGAAGAGCTCTTCCAACGCGCCTTTGCCGACGTGGCCCCCATGAACAAAGGCGGCCGGGATGTGGCCATCCAGTCTGCGCCCGTCCAGGCGGCCCCACCTCCGCGGCCGACCTTCGCGCAGCTCCTGGAACAGAACATCGAGTTTGAGATGGAGTACACCCACGAGTACATCTCCGGACAGGTGCGCGGGCTGGACTCCAAGATATTCCGCAAGCTCAAGAACGGCGAATTCAGCATGCAGGCCCACCTGGATCTGCACGGCATGAACGCCGATCAGGCCAAGCTCGCGGTCCTCGACTTCATCCGGCGCTGCTACATGGAAGGCAAGCGGTGCGTGCTCCTCATCCCAGGCAGAGGCCGCAACTCCCCTATGGGCATGGGCGTCCTGCGCCAGGAACTGACGGCCTGGCTGACCCAGGCGCCTTTAAAGCGCGTCGTGCTGGCGTTTACCACCGCCCAGCCCAGGCACGGAGGCAGCGGAGCCGTGTATCTGCTCCTGCGCCAGGTGCGCAAGGACAGGGGCAAGATCGCCTGGGAAGACATCTTCATAGATCTGGACGGCTGATTTTCTCACACCTCTGCAAGACACAAGGACCTGAACATGGGCTTTTTCTCCCGTATCAAGAAAATCTGGGGCGGCGAGACCGAACCACGGACTCCCGACCGCACGACACAGGAGGACTCGGCGCAGCAGCCACCCGCCCAGGCGGCCGACGTCCCGCAACCCGAACCGGCAACTCACCAACGCCCGACGCAGGAAACCGCGGCCGAGCCCGCCCCGCCCAAGGAGGCCGGATGGCGCAGGCTGTTCGGCAAGGGCGACGACGAACCTGCCAGGAAAGAGCCGGAACCTGAAAAACCCGAGCTGCTCTTTCAGGAAAAGCCCACGGCCGCCGCTCCCCTGGAGCCCTGGCAGCAATCCCTTGTCACGGCACTGGGAGACGCCGAGCCGAGGCTCTCCGTCTGGATGACGCAGATCCTGGATGGGGTGGAAAAACGCGGCGACGCCCTGTGGGGCCGTTTGCGTTTTCTGTTCAGGCAACTGGATGTCCCGGCCGAGGAGGGAGAGGATTTCATCCGGCGCTTCGACGACTGGCTCCAGGACATGGACTACGACCACGTGGATGAGTTCCGGTCGGAACTGCAGTACCGCATGGCCCTGGCTCTGGAACTCGAGGATGAGGAGGATGAACGGAACAGACTCTTCCTGAAACTTTCCGCAGGCCTGGGCAAGACCCGCGAACAGCTCACTATGCGTATCGACCAGCTCCTGTCCATGGCCGGTGGATACGACGATGAATTCTGGGAGGAGCTGGAGGAAATCCTGCTCATGGCCGACGTGGGCGTAACCGCCACCCAGGAACTCTCAAAGCGCCTGAAACCCAAGGTACGCCAGGCCGGTGCCCGCGACGCCGCGGATTTCAAGGCCCTGCTCAAGGCGGAACTGGCCTCGGTCTTCGTCGAACCCACGGAGCCCGAAGTACCCAGGCCGCCGGAGGTGGTACTCATGATCGGCGTCAACGGCGCAGGCAAGACCACGACCATCGCCAAACTGGCCCACCGCGCCCAGATGCAGGGCCGCAAGGTGCTGGTGGCGGCCGGCGACACCTTCCGGGCCGCGGCCATCGAGCAACTCCAGGTATGGTCCAAGCGCGTCGGAGCAGGCTTCTACGCCAAAGACCACGGCAGCGACCCCGCGGCCGTGGCCTATGAAGCCGTGGATCACGCCATGAAGGAAGGTTACGACCTGGTCTTCGTGGACACGGCCGGACGCCTGCAGACCAAGCACAACCTCATGGAAGAACTCAAGAAGATCAACCGGGTCCTGGGCAAGAAACTCGACGGCGCCCCGCACAGGACCATCCTGGTCCTGGACGCCACTACAGGCCAGAATGCCCTTTCCCAGGTCAAGCTCTTCTCCCAGGCCTCGCCCGTGGATGAGGTCATCCTGACCAAGCTCGACGGCACAGCCAAGGGCGGCATCATCGTGGCCATCGCCCTGGAATTCAAGATACCCATCAGTTTCGTGGGCCTCGGCGAAAAGATGGAAGACCTGCGCCCCTTCTCGGGCCAGGAATTCGCCAACGCCCTCTTCGACTAGAAAAAAAACGCGGGCGGGATCACCTCCCGCCCGCGTTCTCGCTCGACGCAATCATTTCCCTCCCCTACCGCTCGCAGAGGAGCAGCACGGATCGCAGCAGAAATTCCGAGGCAGGCGCCATGACCTCCTCGTTGAAGTCGAAACGGAAGTTGTGATGGCCGGCGCTCAGTTCCGTGCCGATCATACCGTAGGAAGCGATGCCCCCCTGAGCCTGCACAGCGGACATGAACTCCGACACGTCGTCGCTCGCACCAAAGGGGACGCTGTCCTCGATGAGTTCCGAATCAAAGTAGGCCACCTGCTCGGCGGCCCGACGCATGATGGCGACCATCTCGGCGTCGCTCTCTCCACCCTTGCAGCCGCCCATGAGCCGAAAATCATACTTCTGGTCATACATGGCGGCGGTCTGTTCCAGAATTTTCTTCGATTTTCCCAGCATGTATTCGTTGAGTTCCGTGCTCTGCCCTCTGGTTTCACAGATGAGGGTAGCCTGGGCCGGAATGATGTTGCGGCCTTCCCCGGCCTTGAGGGCACACACGGTGATGCGGGTGGCGCCGTCGGAATGCCTGGGAATGGCGTGCAGATTCAGCACGGCCGAGGCTGCAGCCAGCAAGGAATTTTCCCCCTTTTCGGGAAAGGCCCCGGCATGGGAGGACACGCCTGTGTAGGTCACGTCGAACTTGCTGGTGGCCAGAAATTCGCTCGTTCCGAGGATGACCCCATGGGATTTCTGGGCCTTGAAGCCCACATGGCAGCTCACGAAGGCCTTGACGCCGTCCACCACGCCGGCCCGGACCATGGGCAGGGCGCCGCGGACGCCCTCCTCGGCGGGCTGGAAGATGAGGCGGACGTTGCCGGGGATGCGATCCCGGATTCGTGCCAGGGCCAGGGCCAGGCCGAGGCCGATGCTGCTGTTTCCGTCGTGGCCGCAGGCGTGGCAGTTGCCTGCGTTGCGGGAAGCGAAACCTTCGCGCTGCGGACGATGGTCGTCCTCGGCGCACTCGGTCAGCGTGTTGGAATCGATGTCAAAGCGCAGGGCGATCTCCGGGGCCGGATCAGCCTTGAGATCTGCCACGACTCCGGTGAAGCCGCCGCGCATGAGTTCGACCATTTCCGGGTCCGCGCCCTGCTCCAGGGCGCGCTCGGCGGCCGCGTCAAGGGTCTGGGTGTCGGGCAGGCCCATGCGCGAGGATTCGTCCAGGATATCCCGGCCCATGCGGATGTGATAGCCCGCGTCGCGCAGGATGCCGGCGATATAGGCCGTGCTCCAGAATTCGGTCCAGCCGCATTCGGCGTGACTGTGCAGCGTTCGCCGCATCTCGATGATGTCGGGTTCGAGGGCTTTGATGAGTTCATGTATGTCGGGCACTGGATATTCTCCTTGGCGGAAGGACTCGCCGGTTGCGGCAAGGGGGCGCCGCGAGGCCGCCCCTTTCCCTTTCGGACGCTTCGGATCAGAACATGCTGTTGGGCAAATAGAGGGCGATCTCCGGCCACATGAAGAGCATGATGATGACCACGACGTCGCAGAGGATGTAGGGAATAACTCCTTTGAACACGTCCTCGACCCTGCTGTTGGTCACCCCGGCCAGGGCAAAGGCATTGATACCGACAGGAGGCGTTATCCCTGCAATTTCATTAAGTTTCATCGCAACAACGCAAATCCAGATGGGATCATAGCCCAAACTGACCAGCACCGGGAAGATGATGGGCAGGGTCAGGGCGAAAACGGCTGCCTGGTAGATGATCATGCCGAGGAAGAACCATACGGAGATGACGCAGGCGAACACGATATGCGGATGCACGTTCCAGGTGGCCAGAAAATTGGCCAGATCCGAGGGGATGCGCGTCATGGTCAGGAAACGGCTGAAATACATGGCCGCGATAATGATGAAGAAAAGCATGGCCGTGGTGCGAGCCGTCTCGCGCAGGGAACTGCGGATGGGTTCCATCTTGCGCAGCTTGCCGTAGGCCATGCCGAAGAGCAGCGCGCCGAAGGCGCCCACCGCGCCGGCCTCGTTGGCCGTGAAAATGCCCGTGTAGATGCCGCCGATGACCATGGAAGCGAGGAGCACGATGGGCCACAGGCCCACCGCGGCCTTGACCCTGTCACGAGGCTTGATCTTGAACTCATCGGGATGGATGGGCGCCAGGTGCGGAAACATCTTGGCACGAATGAACATGCTCGAAGCGTAGACGAAAGCCGTCAGAACGCCCGGCAGGATGCCGGCCAGAAACAGCTTGCCCACGGACTGGTCCGTGAAGATGGCGAAAAGGATGAACATGCCGCTCGGCGGGATCATGCAGGCGAAGCTGCCGGAGCAGGCGATGGCGCCCAGGGAATAGCTCTTGTCGTAGTTGAAGCGCTTCATCTCCGGGTAGGCCAGACGCCCGAAGATGGTGGCCGTGGCGATGGTGGAGCCGCAGATGGAGGCGAAGACGGCGCACCCGAAGGACGTGGCAATGGCCAGGGCGCCGGGGAGGCGCGCGCAGATCTTGTGCACGTTGGTGTAGGCCATCTCCGCGAAGCCGCCCCTCGCGGCGAACGCCCCCATGAGGATGAAGAGCGGCAACACGCAGAAGGCTGGCGAGGCGATGGAGTTGTAGAGCGTTTCGCCAAGCAGGGACATGGCCGCCTCGAAATTGATGAGGATGGTCAGGCCGACCAGACCGACCAGCAGGAAGTCCACTCCCATGTGCACGCCGGCGAACAGCAGCAGGAGCAGAAAGACGATGCCAAGAACGCCCAGTAAAGTGAAATCCATTGTAGTTTCGTCTCCAGTCGGTGAAAGAAGAAAAATATCGGGAACGGAGAGACCATGGCGGGTTCACCCGGCCGTCTCGGTCCGGAGCCTCCGCGGCTGCCGCGTCAGTCCTTGCCGCTCCTGAGGGTTTTCACCAGATTGACCGCAATCTGCAGGGTGTACAGGATCATGCCCAGCCCCATGACGAATTTGACGGGATACAGGGGGTAGTTCACGGCGCCCGCGATGCCCTCCCTGTCAACGAAGGAGGCCCAGGCATTGTCGCACATGGCCCAGGTGGCCAGAGCGATGGTGATCAGGCCGAGAAGCTGGGTGGCGGCCACGGCCCAGCGCTGCTTGGCGGGGCTCAGGAGTTCAACCAGGGAGCCGACACGGACATGGCCGTCCATCATTTCGCAGTTCGCCAAACCGGCGTAAACCGTGCCGATCATGACGAACATGGCGATCTCCACCACGCCCATCACCGGAGTGGCCACGGTCCGGCAGATGACGTCGATGAGCATCAGGATCATGACCAGGCTCAACATCCAGCCACAGATCTCTGCACAGATCTTGTTTACGAATCGGAGCATCTTTTCCAAAATGTGTGCCTCTCGGGAAAAAATGGCGGCGCTGTCCTCATGACAGCGCCGCTGATTGTCTTACTGTTCCAGGGCCAGATACTTCTCGTCGATGGCGATGACCTTCTTCAGGATGGATTCGGCATCGGCGGCGCCCAGCTCCGTGACTTCCTTGACCCAGGTTTCCTGGTTGGTCTTGATGGAAGGCAGGGAAGACCACTTCTTCATGTCCTCGGCCGAGGCGTAGGTGAACTTGACGCCCTTGGCGGACATCTTGTCGATCTCTTCCTGCATGGACTTGGGGTAGTACTCGGTGAAGCGCTTCACCGCATTTTCATTGGCCTGGCTGATCACGGCCTTCAGTTCATCGGGCAGGGACTGGTACTTCTTCTCGTTCATGGTGATCATGAAGGGAATCGCCAGCCACATCTCCTTGGCGACCATGATGTTCGGCGCGACTTCGTAGAGCTTGGCCCTGCTCTGGGCGTCAACGTTTGTCAGCACGGTGTCGATGGTGCCGGTCTGCAGCGCCATGTAGCATTCGCTCCAGGCCACGGAGGTGGGAACCGCACCGATGGCGCCCAGGTCGGCCATCTTCCAGCGGCTGGAGGTACGGGCCTTCATGCCCTTGAGTCCGTCGAAGCTGGTCAGAGGCTCCTTGGTGCAGAAGGAGTAGGGCAGGGCGGTGTAGATGTAAACCGGGCGCTGCTTGTACTTCAGGAACTCGTCAGTCAGCTGGGGAATCGTGCCATAGATCTCCTGATACAGGCCCATCATGTTCGCGTATTTGGTGGGGCCCTGTTCCATCAGCCCGGTGGCGCCGTTGAGAAGCAGACGCTTGGGGTAGTAGTTCACGTTGATGAAGCCCAGATCCACGACGCCGTCCTGCACGCTCTTGAGGATTTCCTTGCCCTTGACCAGCGCCTCACCCCAGTAGGACATGACCTTGATCTGACCGTTGCTGAGCGTTTCAAGCTCTTCGAGAAACTGCTTTTCCGCAACGCCGCGCATGGTATTCTCGGGGCAGTTGGTGGCGAAGGTGAACTGGTAGGTTTTCGCCAGAGCCATGTCGGCGATGCCGAGCAGCATGATGGAACAAAGAGCAAAAGTGAAAATTCGACGCATAATTTTCCTCCAATGGGTTACTGTGGCAGGACGCCTCCGGACATTCCCCCTGCTTTAAGCTATGAATGAGTATAAGCAGGAAAAACATGTGTCAACTTTTTTGGCGTATAAATGCCATTTCCGGACCATTCAAGAACCATCCTCCGCGCATTCTGCGGCCATTGACGCCTCAATTATACGTCCATTCTTCACCACTCCACATATCATCAAAGAAAAAATACTGTATACATATCGCACATAATGTTTACAACATTGAGCTAAATACTTTGCATATGTAAATAAAAATGCAAAAATATTTTTCATAAAAAGAAAAAGCACCCTCATCGCCCATATTTATTCATGCACATTTGAGAGGCAAAACGCGTTCAAACCGTCGTGTATGACAGTCTGACACCTACCAATCAACCCTCATCTCTCCCCAGTAAATTCATGTACTTCTGAATGCCACAGATCCACGCGGTGGAAATGGCCCAGCGCACCATTCGAGCTGCTTGTGAACCCTGTCACGTGACGCCAGAAAAAGCTCGTGCACCGAAAAAGTTCGACTCAGGAGAATTTTGAAATGCCAGGGAGGAAAATATTCTGTGAGAACCACTTTAGAGGATGCTTCACGTTTCGTCCGGTATTACCCTAGCTACTAAGTACGCAAGAGCGCTCGTCCGTAGCTTTCTGAAGACGTGAAGTATATATAATGCTAGGCATAAAGGGCGGCTTAATACCTACCCTGCGCGGAAAAATACTTAGGCACACACGCATTCCGCATCCGGCAAGGCGTCATTTCCCGACATGCGCCCTCATGCGGCGCCCCGCTTCCGGGGCCATTCTTGGCATATGGTCGCCGGAACGCAGCAAGGCCGAGACCATGCAAGCCACCGGGCCAGACGGTGGCCGCCCCGGCCGGTGATCTCAGTTTCCAGGTGCGTCGGCGAGAAGCCGGCGCAGCCGTTCCACCCGGCGACGGTTGACGCCCATATCCCACCAGCCCGTCCTGGAGGCCGAGCGGACCTGAACCGCGTCACCATCGCGGCGGCATTCGAGATCGTCCACGAATCCGAAGACCTTCGACCGGAAGGTTGCGTGCATATACCCGTCACCTTCGCTCTCGATGCGGCCCCCCATCCGCTCGACGGTTTCCAGCAGAAGCCGCCAGCCCTCGTCACCGGGCAGAAGCAGGGCTTCCACATCCTGCGCCCCGCTCTCGGAACTTACGCAATTGGGCGAACCCGGGCACGGCCGGAGACTGCCGTCCACGAGACCGGTCCGATCCGCGGACGCGCATGACGTCATTCCCAGACACAACACGATCACCAGCCAGGGGTTCAGGGCGTTCATCAGTCCTCCGGAGTTTGCGATTTACAAAGAAAAACGCGGATCTGCTCCGCCGCTTCCGGATCGACAAACGCCCATCCGGGCAGGCAGGACGCCGTGAAACCCGGCATGTCCACGCGCCAGTGGTGCAGAAAAAGACCGCCTTGTTCGCCTGCGCCATAGACGCCATCGCCCACAAGCGCATGGCCGGCGTGGGCCATATGAGCGCGAATCTGATGCCGGCGCCCCTTGAAAATGAGGGCCAGAACAAGGGTGTTCTCGCCGACGCGACGGATTCCCCTGACCAGGGTATGTCGCAGAGGGGTATCCGTCTCGTCGGTGACACGCACCACCCTTCGCCTGTCGTCACGGATGACGCCGTCCAGTTTCAGGCTGTCCACGTCCCCATGCGCCAGGGCCAGGTACCACTTGAACACTTGCCCGCTGTCCTGCCAGCCCTTGTAAAGAGACGCTTCCCTGTCCCCGGTGCCCGCCAGGACAAGGCCACTGGTCGGCAGATCCAGCCGGTTCAACAGACGCCAGCCCGACAGGCCCAGTCCGGGCAGGCACCCTTCGACATGGCGGGAGCCCCTGCCAGCTACGGTGTGCACACCGCCGGGCTTGGACAGAGCCGCAAAGCCATCGGTACGAGCCACGACGCGGACATCGTCGACCAGCTCCGGCCGCTCCTCCACGCCGGATACGCACACGCGCTGCCCCGGACGCACCAGCCCGCCCTTGGGAAGCGGCCTGCCGTCGACCAGCACGCGATCGCCATCGATCAGGGCGCGGCAACTTCTGAGTCCAAGGCCAAGATTTTGGGCCAGAACCCTGTCCAGCCGATCGGCGGGAAGATTGTCGGGATGGGTGAAACAATTCATCGCTGCGTCGCCAGGAAGGCATGCCCCCCCGACACCTCTCTGGCCCAGGGGAACCACGCTTCCGGCGCGGTCATGAAATTCATTGCGGCACGTAGCCAGGCCTCTCCCGCTCCACGATGGACATCCAGGCCACGGTCAGGTCCTGGTCCCACTGGGTGCCGGCGCCCTGCTCCAGGGCGGACATGACCTTCTCCATGGGCAGGGAATTGCGGTAGGCGCGGTTGGACGTCATGGCCTCGTAGCTGTCGGCCAGGCAGATGATCCGGGCCAGAAAGGGAATCTGGTCCCCGACAAGCCCGTCGGGATAGCCCCGTCCGTCCATACGCTCGTGATGATGGTAGATGAGGGGCGTGACATCCTTCATGGCCTCGACCTGTCCGAGAATCTCCCGGCCCATGACACTGTGTCGCTTCATGTGCTCGTATTCCTCGTCGGTCAACGCCCCGGGTTTGTTCAGGATATGATCCGGAATGCCGATCTTGCCGATATCATGGAGCATGCCGGCGATGTGCAGACGCTCGATCTCCTTTTTCTCCAGACCAACGGCCCTGGCGAGCCTGCAGGCATAATCGGCCACCCGCTCGGAATGCCCGCGCGTGTAGTAATCCTTGGCCTCCACCGCCTGGGCAAAGGAACGGATCACGTCCTGGTTCATGCCGCGCAGCCGTGAATACAGGTGGGAGTTCTGCAACGCAGAAGCCGTGTGGGAGGCGAAAACGCCCAGAAGCTGCAGGTCCTGCTCGCGGTAGAGGGTACTCTTCTCGTCGCGGATCAGGGCCACGGCCCCAACGCGGTTGTGGGGAAGATCAAGGGGCACGGCCATGATGGAATACGGAAACCCCTGGGGAAAAAACGCGGTGTTGAAATTGGACTGACGGAGGGTGAACTGGTCGAGGAGGTAGGAGCGGCCATGGCGCAGGATCTTGTCGCAGAGCTTGCCCACGAAGACGCGCAGGCGCTCGTCGACCTCAAGGAGCCGGCCCTGCATCCGGCTCGGCCGCTGCTCCATGATCTCCGGCATGAGCAGGCAGACGGCGTCGGGCGCGAAGTTCTCCCGCAGATGGCTCAGGAACTCCTCGACAACGGCAAGGTGGTTGAGCTGGCTGCCCAGGCGCTTGCTGAGATTCAGCATCCGCACCACGGCCGAAAGCTTTTCCTGCTCCTTGCGCAGCCTGCGCTTTTCCATGACCGAGCGCACCCGGAGCAGCAGATGCTTGATGTCGAAAGGCTTGGCGATGTAGTCCGCCGCGCCGTTTTTCATGAGATCCACGGCGGTCTCGGTGGTGCCGTAACCGGTGATGACCAGGAAATCCGCGTCGATGTTGCGCTGGCGGATCTGGCTGAGCAGGTCCTGACCGTTCATGGAAGGCATGCGCAGATCGCTGATGACCAGGTCGTAGCACCGCT
>CAZQYA010000043.1:10914-19993 GCA_964597325.1 uncultured Desulfovibrionaceae bacterium | reverse complement strand
GGATTATCAGGTATTATTTTTTGTTTTTTTCACACGTAATTTTTTATTTACATTCGAGAATTAAAAATAAGTACGCATCTCTATGTGTAACTGGAGAATTTTTTTCTTCAAGATAGACGTTTGTACAGCATTATAATCTCAAGAATATCAGTGTTTGCGTGAAGAGATTTTCACAGCAGGCATGCTTTATCGGCCACCTGAGAAGCGTTTCTTCGAATCGCTTATGTGTTGTTGTTTTCTCTTGTCGCCCGGGTTGGATGTCCGAGACATGGATGGCGGCAGTCGCCGATTCGCGTTGCTAGGGCGCAAAGATCGTTCTTTTTCCTGCGTGTCAGGGGGGGCGGGACATGGCGCGACGGTTGCGCATATCCATGCGGGTTTTTCGGAGTGTTGGTGATGCCTGAGGTGGCTATGTGCGTAAGGCGTGCCCGAGGGCCTGTGGGGATGCTTTTTTTTCGGGGCGTGGGAGTCTGGTCGTCATGTAGGTGTGCGGCCGTGTTGTTGTATCTCAAGGAGCTTGAATCATGTGCGATTCCAGGTATGCGCCTGGGCCTGAGCTATCTTCACTATAGCCGACACACTAACTTCCCTAATGGGAACGAGAGGTGTGTTCATGAGGATTCGTGGCGAATTCGATATGCGCGTCTCGTGACGTGGGTCTTTATTCGTTCATGGTTTTTTCAGGTTTTGCTTCGTTACCATTGCGCTGACCTCAAGGATTTTTTCCCGCATCTTTTCGAATGTGCTTCTGATGCTCTCGAAGTCATGGGATGATTCGCAAAGACCTTCGAGTTCTTTGGCCAGGGCGTTGATTCCGGTTGCTCCGATCATCGCTGAGGATCCCTTGATACTGTGTGCCAGGCGCCAGCACTCCTTGCTGTTTTCCGCCAGCAGGTTGCTTTGGTACTCCTCGATGAAATGTCGGCCGTATTCGGGGAACATGCTGAGGGTCGCAAGAAAAGCCTGTTCCTGCCCCATGAAATTTCTGATCCCCATCGAAAAGTCGATGCTGTCGATTGTTGTTGCTGGTGTGGGTTGCTTCGGTTGCTCCAGGTGAGGGGGGATTTTCTGAAAGTGTTCCAGAATCAGACGAGGATCCATCGGCTTGGTGATGACCTGTCTGCGCGGGATTGCATGAGGCGTTTTGTTGTCTTTGCGGTTTTCTTGTGCCGTGAGGTAGACGATTCGGGTTTGCAGGGATTTGTCGAGACGCTCGAGATGTGCCGCGAGTTCCGAGCCATGCATTTCCGGCATGTGCAGGTCGAGCATGATCAGGTCGAAGCGATTTTCCGGAACCAGGCGCAGGGCCTCGTCGGGTCCGGTAGCCAAAAGAACCTTTGCGCCGAGGCCTTCAAGGATTTCCAGAGCCACGAGACGACTGATTTCGTCATCGTCGACGACGAGAATCCGTTTGCCCGACAATGTTTCTGAATTTTTTTTCATGGTTGGTGAATACAATCAAAGGTTATGATGCGGCAATGCCTTTTCCGACAGCGTTGGCGTCGTCAATTGTCCGATGGCAGATTCAGGAAATGGGCCCCCCGTTGGCGCAATTCGTTGAAACTGTGGACACCGAGTTTTTGAAGAATGTTCGATCGGTGTTTGTCTACGGTTTTAATGCTGATTGAAAGCATTTGCGCAATTTCTCGACTTTTTTTTCCATCAAAAATCATTTTTACAATTTGTATCTCTCTATTTGTAAGATCATGAAGTTTTGGAGAGCTTTTACGTTGTCTTGTAGCAAATAGGTAGTCTTTAACAATATTTTTAGCGAGTTTTGGACTTATAAATATATCGTCTCTTAATGCGTATTTTATAGCGAGTAGAAGTTCTTCAGGATTTTCACCTTTCAGTACATAAGCATTTGTTCCATGTTCGAGTGACTCATAAAGCATATCGTTATTGCTGCATGATGTGAGCACGATAATTTTTGTTTTTTTGTCTATTTCGCGAATTTTTTTCAAAACTTCAGTTCCCGGCATGTCGGGAAGTCTAAGATCGAGAAGCACAATGTCGGAAGGATTTTGGCTGAAAGACAGGATAGCCTCTTTTCCGGTCGCTACGTCCGACCCGACAACATACTCTCCATGCAGGCTGATCAATGATTTGAGTCCCATGCGCAGGAGATTGTCGTCTTCGACCAGTAGAACCTTATTTTTTAGCATTATGATTTTCCTCTGCAATACTGGTTGGAGGATAATTCTTTGAGTATGGCTATGTGTCTTTAGTATATATAATTGTATGGACAGGATGCCATGGCAGGGTCAGTGAGCCATGTCGGGTGCAGAGGCTTTTTTTGCGAACTCCGAGCCTGTCGAAAATGACGGTTACCTCATTGAACATATCGTTATTACGGGATTTTATTGTTGGTCACGATGCGCTCGTCATGCCGTCGCTCTTTCGGCGTCGGAATGTTGCCTTGTTGATCCTGGGTGTGGGGGGCGCGATATCCCGCACAGTCAGTTTGTCATGAACAACCAACTAACTGAGTGGGTATGCATTCTGCAACTGGTGGGATTATGTATTTTTTTATTCAGAAAAATAAATGAACTTGTACTTTTGCAAAAAATATGTACCCGTGCCTAAAGGATAAATACTTAGACGGGTATTGATTTTCAAATCTTGTCGTCGTCGAATATATTTCCAAGGATATACATTCGCAAATGGCGCAAATCTGCCAAATTGTTCAGTCCGAGTTTTTCGAGGATGTTCGAGCGGTGCTTGTTTACGGTCTTGACACTGATAAAGAGGGCGTCGGCGATTTCGGTGCTCTTTTTTCCATCGATGATGAGCCTGACCACTTCCTTTTCGCGGGCAGTCAGTTCATGCAGGGGCGGCAGGGATTTTCTCTGGCGATTGACGAAGAGGTAGGGCTCGACGATCATCTTGGCCAGTTTCGGGCTTATGAACATTTCGTTGAGCAGGGCATACCGGATGCCCAGGAAGAGTTCATCCGGTCCGGCTCCCTTCAGCACATAGCAGTTGGCACCCCTCTCCAGCGAATTGAACAGGAGTTCGTTCTCGTCGTGGGAGGTCAGCACCACCACGGGCGTTTCGGGGGAGATGGTTTTGATTCTTTCCAGGACTTCTATGCCGCTGATATCGGGTAGCTGCAGATCGAGAAGAACCACGTCGGGACGTAGGGTCTCGAAGAGTCGGATCGCCTCCTTGCCGTTGTCCGTGTCGGACTCGATCCGGTATTCTCCGTTGGCCTGGACCATGGATTTGAGGCCCAAGCGCAGCAAATTGTCGTCTTCGACCAACAGGATTCTCGACTTCATGCATTGGCCTCCCAATTTTGTCTTTTATGCCATGAGCGTGTCAGGAACTCAAGGAGTCCTCCCTCATATTACCGTAAGCATATTGCTGTCGACGATGTCTGGATAAGGATGGAAGACGCCACGGCAAATGGTCTCGCAGTTTGACATCACTTAAGTTATTTGGTTGTTTTCCTTGCGGCAAATGTTTTTTTAAAAAGACCGTTCGATATTCCTTGAATGCTGCTGTGCGCCGGGTGATGAAGGATAGTCGGCCAAAGGGTAGCGTTGATCGAACAGGTCCCACTTCGTCGGCTGCTGCGTAAACTGCGTTTGGCCAAGGGGGCATGATGCGTTGGTTCTTCTGGCTCATATTCATGTTGCTGATTCCCGCGACGGCTCTGTGCGACGGGCCGAAGCTGTCGCGCGGGCAGCTCCTGTACGTGCCCGTGTATTCCCATATTTACATTGGCGACAGGGAGCGTCCTTTCAACCTGGCGGTGACGCTCTCGGTCCGCAATACCGACCCCCGCGAAAGGCTGCAGCTTGTTCAGGTGGATTACTACGACTCGGACGGACATCTGGTGCGTCATTATCTCGATAAGCCCCGTGAAATGCCGCCTCTGGCCACCATCCGGTTCGTGGTGGCCGAGAAGGACGTCAAGGGCGGTTCCGGCGCCAATTTTCTGGTCCGCTGGGAGTCTGTCGATCCCGTCAATCTGCCTGTGGTCGAATCGGTCATGATAGGAGCCCAGTCCGGTCAGGGCATTTCCTTCACGTCTCAGGCCAGGGAAATATATTAACCTATGAAATCAGGAGAAGTCATGGAAGAAACAATGGCGGAACTCGAGGCTTTTCTCGCCGGATGGGAGCCCTGCGACTCCAAAGAGGCATTTCTGGCTTGCCGCAAGGCATTGCAGTCCATTGACGGCATGGTTCCCGAATTCAAGGCCCGTCCCGGCATCACCTATTCTCTGCGCGGGACCCACCCGGCGCAGCAGGGACGAGACCTGTTCGTGCTGATCGACGTCATCGACGACGATCCCGCCGAGCGCTGGCTGTCCGTCTGTTTTTACGACGACATGGTCAACGACCCCGAGGAGCAGGGCGATTGGGTTCCCCAGGGCCTCATGGGCGAGGATGCCCGTTGCTTCAACGTTGACGAGCTCGACGAGAATCTGGTCTCCTATGTGATCGAACGCATAGGAGAGGCCGGCGTCAAAGCGACCGCCTGATCCAGGGGCCGGGTTTTCCCGGCCTTTTTCCGTATGACGGTCGCCCGGTGGGGCGCATGGAGCGAACGTTTCCCGAACGGTATTCCGGAGGGAGCATGAGGCGCATTCTGGCCGCGGACATCGGTGGAACAAACAGCCGGTTCGGGTATTTCGAAGCCGTTTCCGGGCAGGAAGCACGGCTCGTGGAGTCCTGCAGCCTGCCCACGGATTCGGTCGCTTCCCTGACCGAACTTCTCGTCCGGATGAGAGAGCATGGTTTCAGCCTGGACGCCATGGAGGCCGATCAGGTCGTCTTGGCCGTGGCCGGACCAGTTCACGGCGGCGAACGCTGCCGGCTGACCAACGCCGCGTGGGATATTGATCTTCACGACACCTCCGCTTCGCTCCCTGAGGAGCGCAGCGTCCTGGTCAACGATTTTGTCGCCCAGGCTCTGGGCGCCGGGACCGCATATGCGGCAACCTCCGCGCTCGTCCTCCAGCGCGGATATTGCCGCCGGGGCGTTTCGGCGGCCATTGGCGCCGGGACGGGGCTCGGCCTGTGCGCCCTGGCCCCTCTCCCCGGAGGCGGGTGCCTTCCCCTGCCATCCGAAGGCGGACATGCGCCTCTGTCCTTCGTGACCAAAGAGGAGTTCGCGTTCCTCGAATTTCTGAAGAGCCGCACCGGGTATTCCCACGCCTTCGGCGATATGGTGATCTCCGGACCCGGCCTGTCTTTGCTGCACGCCTATCTGACCGGCAGGGAACTGCAACCTGCCGATGTGGCGCTGGAGATCGGCCCCGAGAGCGAAACCACGCGCTGGTTTGCCCGGTTTTTCGGCCGGACCTGCCGAGCCTACGCCCTGCATGTGCTTTCCTGGGGGGGAATGGACATCTGCGGCGGGGTGGCGGCCAGGAATCCCTTTCTCGTGAACACACCGCATTTCCTGAACGAGTTCATCGATTGTCCAGCATATGGGAGCGAACTGGCCATGATACCCGTTCGTCTCGTGACGGCTCCGGACACGGGTCTGTACGGTGCGGCCAGGTATGCGCAGATGCTGCTTGAAGACAGGCGGCGTGCCGACACAGTCCACATTTTTGTTTCGTAGCTTCCGACGAAAGTGTTCGTGTGTATTTTTCTTTTTCCTTTAATTTCAGACAAGTATTTTATGGCATGAACCCTGCTTCGGCCTCTTGAACAGGAGGCTGACATGCCGATAATCCACACACTCTTCGGGTCCATAGAGGCCCTGCCCGGCGCCGAATTTCATCCGGACGGGTCACCGCGTTCCTGCATCCCTGCCCGGGCTTGTCCCCTTGAGACGCCCCTGGGCACGCTGGTTCCCCAGTTCACCGCCAACACCCTGCGAAGGCGGCAGTTGCCTGTCGTGTCCTTCCATCCCGGCGGTATGCTCAGGAATGTCCCTCTGGAAACTCAGACCGTTGTGCCCACGCCTGCCGGCCCCATATCCGCCGAGCAGGTTACCTTTTACCGGGATGGGGCACTCAACCGGATTTTTCCCTTGAACGGTGCCTTGAGCGGGTACTGGACCCAGGAGGACGAGGTCCGTCTGGCCGAGCCGCTGTCGCTGGAGACGCCCGTGGGACCCGTTGAGGCCCTTTTCATCGCACTGCATTTCAATCCGGCCGGGGGGGTGCGAAGCCTGACCCTCTGGCCGTCTGAGACCCTCGATGTCCCAAGCCCCCAGGGCAGTATCGCGACGCGCATTGGCGTGTCTTTTTTCGACAGCGGAGCGCTCTGTTCCCTGGAGCCTGCCACGCCTACCGCCGTTTCTACTCCCATCGGAAGACTTTTGGCCTTCGACGCAGATGCCCTCGGGCTTTGCGGCGATGCCTGCTCCCTCAGGTTTCGGGAGAATGGTTCCCTTTTCGGACTCAAGACGGCGCATCACGCCTTTGACGTGGTGCAGGAAAACGGACGGGTGCGGCGTATAAGTCCCGCGCTGAGGACCAACCCCTGCGACGGCGAACGCACCGAAGCGGCCCCCATGGCCCTTGAGTTCGCCAGTGGCCGCGCCAGCTTCGAGGTCGCGGACCGGCTACGCATTTCGGCAGCCTTCGCCGATGTCACGCCGGCGCCGTTCCATCCCCCCCTGCCTTCCCTCAATGCCGCCTGCGTCCGGAAAGCGGACGCGTGGTAGCCGAAACATCAATGGAGTAGAAATGAACATCAGCTGTCTGGAAAAAGTCGTCGAGTACGCATCCATGCCCCTGCATGGCACGCTGTCGCGAAAACTCAGGAAAGGCCTCAGGATTCAGATCAATGAGGGGCGGATCTACGAGGGCGCCGTGCTTTTCCTGGGTACGGATTTTCTGCGTGTGACTGAAAAGGAGAAAGAAACCGTCGTGAATACGTACTACGGGTGGGAGGAGATTGCCTCCATCCGGACGTACAGCGTGGAACCGGAGGAATAGAACCGTCGGGGGCGTCAGCCCCCGAGTTTCCGCAGGGTCGAGAGAAAACGCGAGCGAAGTCGGTCGCCCAGAAGTGCGCGTTTGACGGGTGGAAGTTTCAGGAAGCCGCCCACAAGGGCGCGCATGAACTCCTGCGTCCGGCTCTCGGGATTGTCGAAAAGCAGGGTCTGGAAGGTGTCGCGCTCCAGGGCCTGAAGCAGGACCCTCTCGAAGCTGTCTTCGGGATGGAAAACCTTCTGTGGGCGCGGATGGAGCTTCAGGGCCCCGGTTGGGCACTTGAGGGCGCAGGCGCCGCAGCCGAGGCAGAAGGTACCGACCTCGGCAGTCTTTTTTTGACCCTTTGCCTGGTCTGTATTCCCGTTTTTGCGCATGGTGATCGCGTTGACCGGACATGCCTTGGCGCAGAGGCCACATCCCGTGCACAGCGTCTCGTCGATGACGGCGATGAAGCTCGATGTGACGAGAATTCCCGTATACCCCGTTTCCCGCACACCCTGGAGCAGGTTGCAGCAGCAGCCGCAGCAGTGGCAGATGAAGCCGATGTCGTTTCGGACGTTGTCCGCGGACAGGGTCAGGCCCTGGTCGCGGGAGCGGGCCAGGATGTCGAGCATCTGCGCCTTGTCGATGGGTTTGGCGAAGCCGTTGCGGATGAGGAAGCGCGCTCCTGAGCCCATGGAGGTGCAGGTGTCCATGGGCGTGGGGCAGGGCGGGTGTCCCAGGTGGTGCTTCTCGTGTCGGCAGGAGCACAGTCCAAGGGAGAATTCCGTGTGCGTCTCGATGATGGCAGAGGCCTTCTCGTAGTCCAGGATCTCCACGTGTTCGCCCAGGGCCTCCTCGTGAGGAAGGGCGCGCATGACCGAAACCTGCTGGCCGTCCCCGAAATTTGCTTTCAGAAAATTCTTTTCCCCGAACATGTAGGCCTGGAAGAGTTCCGCCCAGCGTTTGAGCGGCAGGTCGGCCCCTGTGCGCATCATGCTGAATTCAAAAAAACCAATGACGATGGGGCTTACCATGTAGAGGTATTTTCCGCCGTCCCAGATGTCCACGACGAGCCCCTTGGCGCACAGCCCTTCGAGCGTGGGGCGCAGGGCGTCCTCGGGTTCGCCCAACATGCCGGCTATGCGCGCCAGGGTCGAAGGACGATAGGGCAGGCGGGTGACCAACTCCGCTTCAGGGCGGGAATAGAGATGTTCGACCAGGTCCCTGAAGACCGGGGTCCACGGTGTGCGTACAGGCGCCTGGTCGAGCCTGTTGCCGAGTTTGCGGTAGATGTCCTTGCTGGCGAGGTGTCCCATGAAGATCCTTGCGGTTGCGTCTTTATTTCTCCGATGACCGATAATTGAAAGTTTCTTCGTCTCACGGCCACGCGGTCGTTGACAAGCGCGGCCAAGTGGTACACGAATTGGTCCTACCAATTACTGACTGGCCGTCCAAGCAGGTTCGGCCTTGACCCGGAGGATTACCATGTTTGAAGTTTTCGCCTTGTACTTGGCTGTAGGCGCCATCGCCGGCGTTCTGGCCGGACTTCTGGGCATCGGCGGCGGTCTCATTATCGTACCCATGCTCGTTTTCTGTTTTGAACTTCTCAAATTACCCAACGAACTCATTATGCATCTGGCTCTTGGCACATCCATGGCCAGCATCATCTTCACGTCCATTTCGAGCAGCCTTTCCCACAATCGTCGAGGAGCCGTAGACTGGAAGGTGGTGCGCAGCATCGTCGTCGGCATCCTGATCGGTTCGTTTCTGGGGACCTGCGTGGCCTCATCCCTCAGCACCGGCGTGCTCAAGATCTTTTTCGTCGTGTTCCTTTATTACGTCTGCTACCAGATGCTCACGGGCAAAAAGCCCAAGGCCTCGCGACAGCTTCCCGGCGTGGGCGGTATGTTCGGTGCCGGCGGTTTCATTGGGGTGATTTCGAGCCTGGTCGGCATCGGCGGCGGCACTCTCTCGGTGCCGTTCATGGTCTGGCACAATGTTCCCATTCACCGGGCCATCGGCACCTCGGCGGCCATCGGGTTCCCCATCGCCGTGGCCGGTACCCTGGGATATGTCTTCAACGGCTGGGGCGATGCGAATCTGCCGCCCTTTTCCCTGGGCTACGTGTCCCTGTCAGCCCTCATCTCCATCGTGCTCATGAGCGTGCTTACTGCACCCCTGGGCGTGCGTCTG
>CAZQYA010000043.1:0-10904 GCA_964597325.1 uncultured Desulfovibrionaceae bacterium | reverse complement strand
TCCTTCTTCTAAGTATAACAAATTCACAATCTTGAACCCTGCCCGCCCTCGTGTCCATCGCGGTCATGAGCGTGCTGACGGCGCCCCTGGGCGTGCGCCTGGCCCACAGCCTGCCCGTGGACAAGCTCAAGCGCGTCTTTGCGGTGATCCTCTTCGTGGTCGGTACGAAAATGCTCGTCTCCCTGTTCTGAGTCGGGCAAAGTCCTGGATCCTTCAGGCCGCGCGACATGCCTCGGGCATGTCGCGCGGCCTTCGTTGTCTTCGGGGAGGCTTTGGACTAGTCCGGTCGGCACGGCCCCGGCGATCCGCCAATGACGCCTGAACAAGGAGGAGACTCATGCGGCTCATCGATCTTTCGCATGTCATCGAGGAGAATATGCCCGTATACCCGGGCACGGAAAAACCGACCCTCTCCATCGCCTGCACCGTCCGGGAACACGGTTTTCTTGAGCGCCGACTGGACATGTTCTCCCACACAGGAACCCACATGGACGCGCCTGCGCACATGATCGAGGACGGCGCGTGCCTGGATGAGCTGCCCGTAGAGCGGTTCTTCGGAAAGGCCGTGGTGATCGACGCCACGGGGTGCGCGGGCCAGAAGATCGGCATGCGCGAACTGCAGCCGCGCGAAAAGGCCATCGCTGCCAGCGACTTCGTTCTTTTTCGGACGGGCTGGAGCCGTTATTGGGGCAGGGAGGAATACTTCAGGGGTTTTCCGGTGCTGGAGCCGGAGGCGGCCGTGTGGCTGGTCGCACAGGGGTTGAGCGGCATCGGGGTCGACGCCATATCGGTGGATCCCGCGGATGGAGGGGAGTACGAGGTGCACGGCGCGCTGCTCGGCGGCGGGCTGGTCGTCATCGAAAACCTGACGAACCTCCATGTGCTGCCAGCCGAAGGTTTTCATTTTTCCTGCTTCCCGTTGCCATTGAAGGACGCCGACGGTTCGCCCGTGCGCGCCGTGGCGTTGCTGGGAGCGGACGGGGCGGCATAGGGGCGCCGGAGTGTATCAGGCTCCCAGGTAGGCTTCGAGGACGCGGCCGTCGTCCAGCAGTTCCCGGGCCGGTCCCGTGGCGGCGATCTCTCCCGATTCGAGGACATAGCCGCGGTGGGAGTGGTTCAGGGCCAGGCGCGCGTTCTGTTCCACGAGCAGGATGGTCATGCCTTCGGCGCTCAGCCTGTCGATGATGGAAAAGATCTCTTCGACCACAAGGGGCGCCAGGCCCAGGGACGGTTCGTCCAGGAGCAGCATGTTCGGGGCGCTCATGAGGGCGCGGGCGATGGCCAGCATCTGCTGCTCCCCTCCGGACAGGGTCCCGGCCGGCTGTTGCCGGCGTTCGCGCAGTCTCGGAAACATGGCATAGGACGATTCCAGATCGCGGGCGATGGCGGGCTTGTCCTTGCGGATGTAGGCCCCGAGCAGCAGGTTGTCCTCCACGCTCTGACGGGCCAGGACCTGGCGGCCTTCGGGGCAGTGGGCCAGACCGAGGCGTACGATGGCGTCGGGGCGCAGCCTGGAGATGTCGCCATCGTTGAAGCGCATGGCTCCGCCGGCCAGCCTGGCCAGGCCGGAGATGGCCCGCAGTATGGTGCTCTTTCCGGCGCCATTGGCGCCGATGAGGGTCACGACCTCCCCCTTGTCCACATGCAGACTCACGTCATGCACGGCCTGCACGGGTCCGTAGCTCACGCTCACCCGGTCGAGTTCAAGAAGCGGCATGGGAAGCTCCGAGGTACGCCTCGATGACGCACTGATCCTTGCGTACCTCGTCGGGTTTTCCGACGCAGATGAGCCGGCCGAAATTAAGCACGGCCAGCCTGTCGCACAGGCCCATGACCAGGGGTACGTGGTGTTCGATGATCAGCACCGTCAGGTCGAAGTGGTGCTTGATGTCCCGGATGAAGTTGCTGAGCCCTTCCTTTTCAGCCAGGTTCATGCCCGCGGCGGGTTCGTCCAGGAGCAGCAGTTTGGGCCTGAGGGCCAGGGCGCGGGCGATCTCCAGCTTGCGTCGGGCGCCGTAAGGCAGCGAGGCCGCCTGCAGGCCGGCCTTGTCCGCCAGTCCCACCAGGGCGAGCAGTTCCATGCTGCGCTCTTCCATTTCACGTTCCTGGCTGCGGCTTGCGCGCAGTCCGAGCAGGCCGGATAGGAGGCCCGTGCGGGCAAAGGCCTGCATGGGCACGCGCACGTTGTCGAGTACGCTCATGGTCGAGAACAGGCGGATGTTCTGAAACGTTCTGGCCATGCCCATGGTCGCAATGCGGTGGGGCCGGATGCGGGCAAGGTTTTTTCCGTCGAAGTCGATGCGGCCTTCGCTTAAGGGAGTCAGGCCGGTGATCAGGTTGAAGAGCGTGGTCTTGCCTGCGCCATTGGGCCCGATGAGACCGAAAATTTCGCCCTGCTGAACGGAGAAGTCGACGTCGTTCACCGCCATGAGGCCGCCGAAGGAGCGTGAGACCGAGTTTAGTTCGAGCATGTTCATCTGCCCTCCGCGTCCGGCCGCCTGAAGGAAGCCAGGAGACCGGCCAGCCCCTGGGGCAGGTAGATGCAGGCGATGACCAGCACCACGCCGTTCATGATCAGACGAGCGTCCTTGAGGGGGCGCAGCACCTCGGGCAGGGCCACCAGCAGGGCCGCGCCCAGGATGGGGCCCCAGATGGAGCGGGCGCCGCCGATGAGCACGTAGGCCAGGCAGGCCACCGAGGCGTCGAAGCTGCTCTGGCGTGCGTTCCAGGTGTTCAGGAAGGGCGCGCTCATGGCACCGGTGACTCCGGCCAGGGCGCAGCCGATGACAAAGGCGCGTACTTTTTCGAAGGTGGTGGAGACGCCCATGGCCTGGGCGGCCAGTTCGTCGTCGCGGATGGCCATGAAGGAACGTCCGGCCGTGGTTTTCATGAGCCGCGCGCTGAAGATTATCGCCAGGATGAGCAGCGGGCCGAAAAACCACATGTAGCCGAGCCTGGAGACGAAGGGCTGGGGAATCCCGAAAAGGCCCACGGCCCCGCCGGTCACGTCCGTGATCAGGACAAGGACATTGAGAACCTGCACGAAGGCGATGGTGGCCAGGGCCAGGTAGATGCCGCGCAACCGCAGGGCCGGGATGCCCACGGCCAGGCCGACCAGGACGCTGAGCACCAGGGCGAAGAGCCACTGCACGGGATAGATGGCCGGCCCGAGGGCTTCGCGCCAGGGGGCGAACCAGGGGTTGGTGCCCATGATGGCGGCGATGTAGCCGCCCATGGAGTAGAAGCCGATGCTGGCCAGGGACAACTGGCCGGCCATCAGGGGATACCACAGGCTCATGCCCAGGAGAGCCTGCTGGACGATGGCCACCATCAGGAAGCCGTATTGATTGAAAAAGTCCGTCATCCTAGACCTTCTGGATGGTTTGCCGTCCCAGGAGGCCCTGCGGACGTGCCAGGAGGATGAAGAAGAGCATGATGAAGGCCACGGCCTCCTTCAGGGCCGAATAGTCGGGCGGCAGGAAGGCCTCCCCGAGGCCGATGACAAGGCCGCCGAGCACGGCTCCGGGCACGCTGCCGAGCCCGCCCAGGACAATGACCGCGAGCCCCTTGAGGCCGTAGCTGACTCCGAAATACGGGCCGGCCAGACCGAAGCTCGCGCCGATGAGGGTGCCGGACAGGCCGCCCAGGGCGCCGGAGATGAAGAACGTCGAGACGATGTAGCGGTCAACGTTGATGCCCAGCAGGCTTGCGGTTTCCGGGTTTTCGGCCGTGGCCTGCAGGGCCTTGCCCATGCGTGTGCGGCTCATGAACCAGGCCAGCAGGATCAGGAGCACCAGGCTGACGGCGAGGATGATGATCTGCACGGTCCTGACCGCCAGCACCTTGCCATTCATTTTGACGATCATGGCCATGGGCAGCGAACCGAAAATGTCCGAAGGAAACGAGTAGATTTCGGCGCCCACGAGAAATTGCAGGCAGTTGACGATGATGAGCGCCACGCCGAGGCTGCTGACCAGGGCCAGCAGCGAGTCGGCCCCTTTGGCCCGCAGGGGCCGGAAGGCCAGCCGCTCCACCAGCACACCGGCTATTCCGGCCAGGATCGTGCCGCCCGCCAGGGCCAGGGGAAAGGGCAGCCGGAAGGGCATGGACATGCCCGCCAGCAGGCCGTTGAGGCCGAAATCTCCCACCGCCAGAGCGTACGAGCAGTAGGCCCCCAGGGTGAACACGGCCCCGTGGGCGAAGTTGATGATGCCCAGGATCGAAAAGACCAGGGTATAGCCCAGGGCGAAGATGGAATAGACTGCGCCAATGGACAGGCCGTTCAGGATGTTTTGCAGGAAGAGAGCGATATGCATGGTTTGAAAAAGGCCGGGGAGATGCCCCGGCCCGGTGCGGTTATTCGGGGAGCAACTCCATGGTGCCCGTTTTGCCGTCGTCGCCGATCTTGATCTGGGAGACGTAGAAGGTCTTCTGGCTGATCTCGCCGTTCTGGTCGAGGGTGATCTCGCCCAGTGGCGTCTCGTAGGAACTGCCTACCAGGGCCTTGTTCAGATCCTTGCGGAGTTCCGTCAGGTCCATGCCGGCCACGTCCTTGCCGGAAGCCTGCACTTCGTTCAGGGCATCGACGATGGCCTTCACCGCGGTGTAGGATTGGGCCGAGAACTGGGCCGGATCCTTCTTGAACATGTCCTTGAACGCGGCCGCGAAGGCCTGGTTCTCGGCGTTGCCGGCCTTGGGGCTGTAGGCCTGGGCCACGATGACGCCGGTGCATTCTTTGCCGCACACGGGGTACATGTTCGGGGAGTTGAAGCCGTTGCCGCCGACGATGGTGCCTTCGTAGCCCAGCTGACGGAGCTGCTTGACCATGTTGCCGCCGTCGGCGGCCAGGCAGGACATGACCACCATGTCCACGTCGGCACTCAGGATGGCGGTGATCTGCGTGGTGAAATCCGTGTCCTTGACGCTCGTCTTCTGGATGAGGGCGATGTTCAGGCCCAGAGACGTGATGGCTTCCTGGAAGATGCCCGTCTCGGAGACGTTGAAGGCGTCATCCTGGGCATAGACCACGGCCACGTTCTTGATGTTCGGGTTTATCTTCAGGGCGCGCTTCAGAGAATTGGGGGCGACCACGGTCATGGGCGCGGAAATGCGCGAGATGTATTCGCCGATGTCGGCGATGCCCTTGGCCGTGTTGGAAGGACCGACCACAGGCACGCCCGCCTGGTTGGCGATGGGGTTGGCGGCGAAGGCCTGCTGGGACAGGGTGGGCCCGACAATGGCCACGGCCTTGTCGCGGGAGATGAGGTTCTGGAAGGCGTTGATGGCCCCGGCCTCGTCGCCGCCGGTGTCCTGGAAGACGAGCTTGATGGGCGTGCCGGCGACGCCGCCGCGCTCATTGAGAATTTTTTCAGCGACTTTGGCGCCGTTGACCTGCTCTTCGCCAAAGAGGGCCACGTTGGTGGTCTGAGCCACGCCGATGCCGATGGTGATGGGCTTGCCGACAGGCTCGGCCCAGGCCGAATGGGCCATCAGCATGATGGCTACGGATATGATGATCGAACGCATGGGTAATACCTCCATAGTGAAGCGGACAGTGCTCATTATTTTTGATTATCTATAAAAGATTGATCGCCCTATCAAGGTCCGTGACGGAATTCAACCGAAACATTCGGGAAATTTCAGGATGGTGGTCATCGAACGGTATCCAGAGTGAGTGGCGTGGCGTTGCTGCCGGGATTCGCCCGTCGGGCGATTCGCGTAAAGCTGTGGTCACATGTACCAGCGCCAGCTCTGTCCGGCCCGGAAGAGGCCTTTGAGGGTCAGCGGGTCCTTGCGGGCGATTTTCCTGGCCAGGTAAAGGAAGAGGTAGGCCGTCTGCATGGCGTCGCCCAGGGCGTCGTGGGCCGTGAAGGCCGGCAGCCCGAACTCCCTGGCCAGATCCGTGAGCACGTAGGAGATGCTCAGGTTGTAGCGCTCGTAGTGGGACGGGGTGCGCTGTTCGCGCCAGAGCATGGCCATGCGCATGGTGTCCAGGCAGGGGTTGGTCATGGGCCGCCCGAAGTGCCTGCGGCAGGCCCGGTTGATGAAGCCCATGTCCAGGCCGATGTGGTGGCCGACGATGAGGGTGCCCTTGCAGAATTCCACGAGGTCCGGGAGGACCTCGACCAGGGGCGGGGCCTCGGCGATGGCTTCGGGCGTGATGCGGTGGATGAGGGTGCTGACCTTGGGCAGGGGGATGCTCGGGCGAACCAGGCTCGAAAAGCTCTCGCCGGGCATGATGGACAGCCCCCGGATGCGGACGGCGCCGATGGATACGATCTCCTCGCTGCGCGCCGAAAGGCCCGTGAGTTCGGTGTCCAGCACCGTGTAGACGTATTCTTCCAGGGGGCGGTCCTGGTCCAGCTCCCGGCACAGGCGGTTGTTCTCCTCCAGGGCGGGCAGGGCCGAGGCCGCTGGGGTCAGCCCCAGCATGGCGCGGAAGCGGGCGGGTATGTTCATGCGCATCCCTTTCGCCTCATGCCAGGTTCAGCCTGAAGACTTCCCGCAGCACCCCGTGCAGGGAGCCGATGACGCCGAAGGCCTCGCGCAGGGTTCTTTTCTCCAGGGTGGAGAGGGTGCCCGGATCGAGGCGGTTGTCGGGCTGCTCGCCCTGCTCCATCTGTTCCAGCTGGTGCATGAGGCGGGCGTGCAGGAGGAATTCGAAGGCCTCCCGCGCCTCATGGTAGAGGTCGCGCGAGAGGTGTCCGGCCTGGTGGAGCTGGTCCAGGCGTCCGAGGGTGCTCGTTTCACGCACGCCGTAATTGAGGGCCATGACCCTGGCGAAGTCCATGAAGGGCAGCAGGCCCCGGGCCTTGATGTCCAGGGTGTTCCTGTGCTCGCCGTTTTTCTCCACCATGAAGTTCTTGAAGAAGGTCAGGGGCGGCCTCGCGTTCAGGCAGTCCGCGGCCAGGTGGCGCAGGAACAGGTCCTGGCCGGCGCAGGCGGCGGTCACGTGCTGACGCAGGTTCTCGGCCAGGTCCTTGTGGCCGAAGACGCCGCGGAAGTCGAAGAAGACGGAGCTCGTCAGCACCCGCTCGGGTTCCGGCGTCTCGATCCAGGACCGGACCCTTCCCTTCCAGGTGTCCAGGCTGCCCCGCCACTGGGGGTTGGAGGCCATCATGTCGCCGGGACAGCGCGGGAAGCCGCAGTTGATGAGGTGCCCGACCATGCGCTCCGTGAAGGCCGAGAAATAGGTCTCGGCGGCCCGCTCCAGGAAATCCGCGTCGCAGTTCTCGGTGATCAGGGCGTTGTCCTGGTCCGTGGCGAAGGTCTGTTCCCGGCGGCCCTCGCTGCCCATGAGCAGCAGGCAGAACTTGACGGGCGGCGGCCCCAGTTCGCGCAGCATGAGTTCCAGCAGGCGGGTGATGATCTGGTCGTTCAGGATGGCGATCATGCGCGTGATGTTGCCCGCCTTGGCCCCTTGCTGGACCAGGGTGCGGATCACCGGCGTGATGCTGTCGTGCAGGGGGTAGAGGCCGGCGATGGTCGTGCGCGAGGCGATCTCCCGGAACACGGACATGGGCGAGCGGCCCTGCAGGAGCATGATGTCGTGGGAGCTGATGATGCCAATGAGCTTGTTGTGGCTCTTGACCACGAGGTGGTGGATGTTCTTGGACATCATGGTCATCAGGGCGTCGAAGCACACGGCCGAGGCGTCGATGCTCTCCACGGGCGTGGACATGATGGTCTCGGCCGGGGCCTGCAGGTCCAGGCCCAGGGCCATGGCCTTGCGCAGGTCCGTGTCGGTGACGATGCCGCAGATCTCGCCCGAGGGCTCCCGGAAGAGGAGGGAGCCGGTGTTGTGCCTGATCATCTCCCTTGCCGCGGCCTGGATGCTCAGGCCGAAGGGCACGCTGACGGGCTCGCGGCTGACCAGGCCGCCCACGGGGTTGCTGAAGAGGTGCAGGCTGTGGTCCTCGTGCTGGGCCGCGGGCTTGCAGCGCATCTCCTCGAAGGCCTTGGACAGGAAGGTGTCGGCGAAGGACTTGAGGTAGAAGCGCGGGATGGCGGGGTTGAGGTGCACGGCCTCGAAGAACTTGTCGCGCGGGATCTTGATGAGGAAGGTGTCCTCGACGGTCTCGGCGTCGAGGGCCGCCTTCTCGCCGTTGAACAGGGACAGGGCGCCCAGGGACGCCCCGTCGGTGCGGATGTCCACCAGGACGCCCTCGTCCTCGTGAAAGAGGCGGATGGCCCCTTTCTGGATCAGGTAGAGCCCGTCCACCTCGCTCACCCCCCGGCGCAGGAGCCGGGTCCCGGCCGGGAAGAAGTCCACCAGGCAGTGCCTGGCGATGCGGACCAGGCTCGGCCGGTCCAGTTCCGAGAAGGGCAGGGTGCCCTCCAGAAAGGTGATGATGCTGTCGTACCCCGCAGGCTGGATTCCCGCGTTCATGGCGCCGTCCTTGTCCGGGGGCCGGTCGCCCGGCCCCCGCGTCAGAGGTTAGTGGTCCACCGCAGCACCCGCCCCGCGGGGAATGCGCACGCTCTCGACCATTTGCTGCACGGCGGCTGGGGGTGCGGCCGTAAACAGGGACACCAGGATGGTCACCGTGAAGTTGATGATCATGCCCACGGTGCCGATGCCCTCGGGGCTGATGTTCATGAACCACGGGGCCACGCCCATGAACTTGGTCTGGATGATGTAGAGCATGGTGAAGCCGATGCCCGTGACCATGCCGCTGATGGCCCCTTCCTTGGTGGCCCGCTTCCAGAAGATGCCGAGCACGATGACCGGGAAGAAGGACGCCGAGGCCAGACCGAAGGCGAAGGCCACCACCTGGGCCACGAAGCCGGGCGGGTTGATGCCGAAGTACCCGGCCACGAGCACGGCGATGCCCATCATGATGCGTCCGATCAACAGGCGTTTCTGCTCCGAGGCCTCGCGGTTGATGATGCGGTAGTAGAGGTCGTGGGAGATGGCCGAGGAGATGACCAGCAGGAGCCCCGCCGCCGTGGACAGGGCCGCGGCCAGGCCGCCGGCCGCCACCAGGGCGATGACCCAGTTCGGGAGCTGGGAGATTTCGGGCGTGGCCAGAACCATGATGTCGTTGTCGATATACAGTTCGTTGGCGTTTTCCGTGGCGTCGTTCTTGAGCAGGCGCTGGCCGGCGGGGCCGGTTTCGCCGCTGAAGACCGGTTTGCCCTTGAAGGGCGCGCCGGCGCGGTAGGTGATGACGCCGTCATTGTTCTTGTCCACCCAGGCCAAAAGGCCCGTCTTCTCCCAGTTCTTGAACCAGGACGGGGCCGTGGCGTAGGTGGTGTCGCTCAGCACGTTGGTCAGGGTGTAGCGGGCGAAGGCGCCCAGGGCCGGGGCCGTGGTGTACAGGATGGCGATGAAGATCAGGGCGTAGAAGGCCGAGATGCGCGCGGCCCGCACCGTGGGCACGGTGTAGAAGCGGATGATGACGTGGGGCAGCCCGGCCGTGCCGACCATGAGGCACAGGGTGATGGCGAAGACGTCGATCATGGGTTTGGCGCCGGCGCCGAAGGCCGAGGTGTACTCGGCGAATCCCAGATCCCTGCCGATGAGGTTCAGGGTTTCAAGCAGGTGCCGGCCCGCGTCGGGTCCGTTCAGGATGGTGCCGCCGAAGCCCATCTGGGGCACGACGTTGCCGGTCAGCTTCACGGAGATGGCCACGGCCGGGATGATGAAGGCCGTGATGAGGACGCAGTACTGGGCCACCTGGGTCCAGGTGATGCCTTTCATGCCGCCGATGGCCGCGTACAGGAAGACGAGCACCATGCCGATGACGACGCCCGTGTTCACGTCCACTTCCAGGAAGCGGCTGAAGACGATGCCCACGCCGCGCATCTGCCCGGCCACGTACGTCAGGGACACGAAGATGGCGCAGATGAGGGCCACGAGCCTGGCCGCGGAAGAATAGTAGCGGTCGCCCACGAAGTCCGGAACCGTGAACTTGCCGAACTTGCGCAGGTAGGGCGCCAGGAGCAGGGCCAGGAGCACGTAGCCGCCGGTCCAGCCCATGAGGTACATGCAGCCGGCGTAGCCCATGAAGGCGATCATGCCGGACATGGAGATGAAGGACGCCGCGCTCATCCAGTCCGCGGCCGTGGCCATGCCGTTGGCCAGGGGCGGCACGCCGCCGCCGGCCACGTAGAAGCCCTTGGTGTCCTTGACCCGCGCGCTCCAGGCGATGCCGATGTAGAGCGCGAAGGTCGCCCCGACGATGAGATAGGTCCAGATTTGCAGTGACATATGCGTTCCCCGTGATTGCGTAGGTTATTCGTGCACGTCGAATTTCTTGTCCAGCCGGTCCATGAGCAGGAAGTAGGCGAGAATGAGGATGACGAATACGTAGATGGACCCTTGCTGGGCGAACCAGAAGCCCAGGGGGAAGCCGCCGAGGTGGAAGGCGTTGAGCTCGTTCACGAGGAGGATGCCGAAGACGTACGAGACCAGGGCCCAGATGGTCAGAAGGATGACCATGTACCTCAGGTTCGATTTCCAGTACCGTTGCATTGATTTTTCCATGTGTCCTCCTGTTGCCGCGACACCATGTCGACGAGGGTTCCGGGGTTGAAGATGAGTCCCTTCTGACACGCATTGTGCGGCAGTGCACTTCCTGTCCGGTGAATGGTCGGCGAATCCGTCCATTGGCGAAAGGGGCGGGGGAGGGGCAGGCGAGCGGCGTCGTTTCGCCGCTGACCGCGACGCTGGCGCCGTTCAACCCGCGATGATGGGGGACGATGCGTAGGGTATGTAACGGACGATAGGTGGAGCGCATTCGGCGGAAAATGTGCGGATCGGGGCGGGGAACGGAAACCCTGGAACAGTGAGGTGCCCCCGTCGGGGGGTCAACGGTTGCGAGGGCGGCGAGCCCTGCGGAGGAAGCGTCATGATCGAAGTTCTTGTTGCGGACATCACCACCCTGGAGGTGGACGCCATC
>CAZQYA010000042.1:0-20299 GCA_964597325.1 uncultured Desulfovibrionaceae bacterium | reverse complement strand
GCGGCCTTGGAACGCCGCCTCGCCGGCCGCGGTACGGACAGCCCGGACGTCATCGCCCGTCGACTGGCCGGAGCGCTGCGGGAGATCGGGGACAGCCACTGGTTCGACCACTGGATCGTCAACGACGACCTGGAGCAGGCCTATGACCAGCTCCGGGCCATATATCTGGCCGAAAAGACCCGCCCCGCCTACCAGCAGGTCTGGCGCGACGACCTGAACCGACAGTGGGGTGAAGAATGAGCAGGGCAGCCCTTGTGGTGGCGCTCGATTTCGCGGAAGCGCCCAAAGCCCTTGAGTTCGCCTCGCGTTTGCGGGGGCTGGCGCCTTGGGTCAAGGTCGGGCTGGAGCTTTATCTGGCCGGCGGGCGCGACCTGATCGGTCGGCTCAAGGACATGGGGTTTTTCGTTTTTCTCGACCTCAAGTTCATGGACATCCCCAATACCGTGCAGGCGGCGGTGGCGCAGGCCACGCGCATGGGCGCCGACATGTTGACCATCCATACCCTTGGCGGAGGTTCCATGGCCGGTGCCGCCGTGGCCGGGCGAAGCCTGGGCGCGGTTCCGGGGCAGACGCCGCCGCTCATCCTTGGCGTGACCATTCTGACCAGCATGGGGCCCGCCGATCTGCCCTGGAATCCCGGGGCATCGGACGAGGACCTGAGAGCAACGACCGTTCATCTCGCCCGTCAGGCGCAAAACTGGAAACTGGATGGCGTGGTCTGTTCAGGCCGGGAAGTTTGTGATATACGTCAGGCGTGTGGAGCGCATTTCAAGCTCCTGACTCCAGGCATCCGACTTCCCGACGCCGACGCGGGCGACCAGACGCGGGTCTGTACACCGGCCCAGGCCGTCCGTGACGGGAGTGATTTTCTCGTGGTGGGGCGCCCTGTCACAAGGTCCGAAAATCCTGAGGGAGCAGCGAGGATGTATCTGGAGGCGTTCGAGTAAATCTTGTCATGGAGGGGGGCGATGGCGGAGAGCGATGCGCAACGAACCCGTATCAAGGGCGTCTTTTCTTCCGAAAGAATCGCCAAGGTCGGCGCCGGGGCAACGGTCCGCAAGACCACGCAAACCATGTACTGGTTTGCAGATGAGGATGAAGAAGGACGAATCTGGATTCAACCCCTCAATCCGAATTACGTGCCTTCGGGGCCCAAGCAGGAAATCCCCATGGAGGAGTTCCTGGAGATCTACGCACCCGAGCCGGAGTTCTATTCCAGCAAGGTCTACCCGAGCATCCGCAAGCTGAACCAGACCATCGCCAAGGCCGAGCGGTATCGCTCCAACGGCGAGACTTACAGCGCGGAAATGGAGTACGGCAATGCCCTGCGCGTGGACGAGGAGAACATCCGCGCCAATTTCGGGCTGGGGCTGACCTATCTGGAACGCGGGGAAACGGGCAAGGCCGACAACATCTTTCAGCGCCTCATCCGGATGGAGGCGACCTTTGAGGCCGAGCACAAGCATCTTTTCAACGATTTCGGGATCAACCTGCGCAAGAACGAAATGTACGACCAGGCGGTCGATTATTACGCCAAGGCCCTGGAGCTTTCCCCGAATGACGAAAATTTGCACTACAACATGGCCCGGGCCTGTTTCGGCAAGGCCGACATCGAGAAGACGGTGGAGCATCTGCGCAAGGCGTTGACCCTCAACAAAAATCTCGAGATAGCACAGAAATTCCTGCTGTACCTGAAGAAGAACAATCTGTTGCCGCAAAAGCTAGCCGGAGCGGAGAACACGAACCCATCATGAGGTATGCCCCGTGTCGAAGGAAGGAACGACTCGAGCCCGCGCAGCAAACGACAGTGACAACCGCAGGAAGATTGAACGCTTCTCCATGAGCATTCCCTCGAAAGTGAGTTCCATCATGCATGACCGCCCGGACCAGTCCCTGGCGACCAAGAACATTTCCGCCGGTGGCGTTTTTTTCGAGACGGGACTGACGTATCCGGTGGGCACCTCCGTGACCCTGAATATTTCCCTGGACTTCGGCAACCGGAAAACCGGAGTGTTCCAGTCCCGCTTCCAGGTCGATGGCACGGTTATCCGCAGGGAATCAAACGGCATGGCCATTGCCTTCGATCCCGAGAATGTCACGGCCATCCGGGTGGCTCCCTCGGGACAGGCCGACAGGACCGGGCCGGCCATGGTCGGCGTGGTGGGCGAAGATCCGTTGCTCAATGACCTGCTGGCTGCTCGTCTCAGCCAGGAGACCGGGGCGAGCTGCAGCCACTCTTCCTCCCTGCCGAAGATCCTGGCCACCGCCAGGCCCGACCTGACCCTCCTCGACTGCACGGGGCTGTCCATGAAGGAGCTTCTGCAGGAGGCCGAGGGCGAAGATTCACCGTTCATGACCACATCCGTGGCCCTCTTCAATGTACCCGAGGACCGCTCTCTCGAACTCGAGGCTTTGAACACAGGCATTCGCGGCGTTTTCTACCGCAACGCTTCCTTCAAGGTGCTCGTCAAGGGCGTGCGGGCCATGCTGGAGAACGAATTGTGGTTTTCCAGGGAGGCCATGTCCGCCTTCCTTCTGGGACGGCAGACGCGTTCTGCCGAGCCGGCGGCACCGGAGGAGCAGGGAGAGCTCAGCCAGCGGGAGAAGGAGATCCTGCTCATGCTGGCCGCGGGTGCGACCAACAAGGACATCGCCGAACAGCTTTTTTTGAGTCTCAACACCGTCAAGTCGCACATCTACAACATCTACAGGAAGATCGACGTGCCCAACAGGTTGCAGGCATCCCTCTGGGCGGCCAAGCATTTGAGGGATACGGAAAATTCTTGAGTTTCCCGCGCAACTGTATCAAGGACCATCCCACCCGCAGGGGGACTGGTCTCATCCTTTTTTCAAAATACGCAGGTTTTCATACATGAAGATTATGTCCATTGCCGAGCTGGACATCCAGCCGGATTTCGACTTTTCCACCTTTCTCTTTCTGGCTCAGATCGACGAGGTCGGCCCGCAGGAGATGCTCGCCGTCCTCGACGTCTGGGATCGGTGGTTGCCGATGCTCAAGGTCTACAAGCTCGGTGACCGCAAGGGGCATGTGCTCATTTATCTGGAGCAGGGCGTGGAGGACGAGGTGGACAAGATTTGGGCTGATTCGCCGTCCGAGGGCTTCAAGCACGAGGCCATCGCCCAGACCATGATCATGGGTACCCTCAAGGGGCTCATGCCGGAGCTTGGAGAGAAGGAGTGCGCACCCGTGCCCGAGCCCACCAAGCCCTTGCGTCGGACCGTGGAGAAGGTCGGTCTCGAACTGCAGGAGTCCGGCGCCCTGAACCGCAAGTACGCGACCATCACCCCCTATCCCCACCGCTACGGCTGCGAGCGCTGTCATCTCAAGGACAGCTGCATCAAGAACATGAATTTGGATTTGAGCGGGATCATGAAAGGCGGGAAGGAATAAGAGCGGCCGTTTCCAGCCGCTCTTTACGCGTCGCCAAAGGCCTGGATCATGAGGTGTCGGTACAAGCCGCCCAGGTCGGCGGGGGTGCGTCCCAGCACGGCCTTCCAGACTTCGTCCGATTCCATGCACATGTAGAGCTGGCGATCGAGTCCGCCGTTTCGGAGTTTTTCCGCCAGGAAGCGGAGTTGCTCCACGCGCAGTGGGCGCAGCAGGCGCTGCTTGCCGTCCAGACCGGTCACGAACTCGCCGTAGATGTAGGATGACTCCGGAAAATTTTCGCTGATGCACCGTTTGAGGTCCGGCATGTGGCGGAAGGAGCCCATGCTGACATAGGCGATTTCTTCAGGCCGCAGGTGGTCGAAAATCATCTCCACGGTGCGGGCGTACCCCTCCCGCCATTCCGGAAAATGGATCATCGGGTCGAAATGCAGGCAGACCCTGAAGCCTGCTTCGGCGCAGGTCCTGGCCGCGGCCAGACGCTCCTCCAGACTTGCACACTCTCCCTGTTCCTCATTCTCTGCGATGAAAGGAGCGTTCATGGACCAGGCCGGCAGGATTCGTGAAGGATCCCGGACCGCGTCCATCCACGAAAGATCCACGACCTTGGATTTGAGCTCCAGACAGACCTGCGGATAGTCTCCCAGAAATTGAACCAGATCGCGGCTGTAGCCCGTCAGGGCCTCCAGGACCAGGGAGTCCGTGAATTCGCCGGTGCCGACTCTGTAGCGCCGGCCCGGATTGGCGTGGAAGGCTTGCGCCAGCTCGTCCCAGAGGTCCTGTTGGTTGGCCCAGACCTTGAGCACGCGGTCTTGGAAGTAGGCCTGCAGGATGCAGTAGGAGCAGCGCAGGGGGCAGTTTTCCCCGATATGGATGATCTGGTACCCGCAGCATCGGTAATGGCTGGTGCCGGGGCAATGACGCAGGAAGCGGCCTTTGTAATGCTTGAGGTACAGAATGTCCTCGCGGGCCATGCCCGGAGTCAGAGCCTGCCCTTCTTCCAGGATTTCCGGTTCCAGGAGGGGAAGCTTTTCCCGGATGCGGTCCGCGATGGGAGTGCCGGTCACGGCCGTGTCCATCACCACGCGGCTGATGCCCCGCAGATGGGCGGGCAGGGCTGTCATGCTTCCTCCATGGGGAACAGCCCGTCCAGGTCTTCCCTCGCGGCAATGGCCGCCAGTTCGGCGCTGAGGGTGCGGAAATCCGCCGGGCTTTTCACGCGTACGCTCAACTCCACGGTGTCGCTTTCGAACTGATCCGGCTGTGCCAGGCGCCAGCGGGTGCCAACGGAAATTTTGCGGACCGTCTCCGCGAAGTCCTTTTCCATGGCGGAGAGGTGGGGAAAGCGTTTGCGTCGCACTTCATGGGTGATGCGGGCCATGGTGTCCTTGGGGGAAAGGCCGGCCGCCAGGATTTCCGTCATATTGCAGCTGTCCAGCATTGCGCCTGTTTCGGTCCTGTCGCGAAGGCACGTTTCCCGGATCCAGGTCACGAGATTCACCGCATTGCCCCTTGACCACGACAGCCCGTCCAGGAGCGGTTCGAGCTGCGGCAGTTCGTCGCCCGGGTAAGCCGCCAGGATCTGGGCGCAGGCCAGGGGCAGGGATCCCAGGTGACGGTCCCAGCTTTCGGGCAGGGTCAGCCAGGCCTCGATCAGACGCAGACGTTTGGACTTTGGCTCGAGTCCGAGGCTTCGGTATACCGGGTCCATGTCCCCATTGGGGATGGTGCGGAAATAGCGCATGGCGGCCACGACCTGCGCGTCATCCGGTTCACGGTCGATATTGGACTGCAGGTAGGCCAGACCGCGAGCCGTTCCGTCCAGGGCTCCGAAGTCCAGACACAGGACGTCGCGTCCCATCCCGGCCAGCGCCACAACGCGGGCCGAACCCGCCACGAGGAGCGGCACAGGCCCGCTGTCGTCGATGATGACCGGTACGAGCTGACCGTGGTTTTCGAGGCTGCGAACCAGCCCGGGCGAGGGCGCTGCGGCCCAGAAGAGCCATGGTCCCGAGGCGTCGATCCGGGCGGCCGGGTAATGCACTAATTTTGCATTCGCAGGTGCGGATGATGTTACCGTGTTCGTTGTCATGATTTTCTCTCAAGGATTTTGAATCATTATGGCGTGCCGAAAATTCTCCTGCCCTTGACAACTTCCAAGCCCCCTCCCTATAGGGGTATTTCTTGAAAAAAGTTCAGGATAGCAAGAGGTTTGCAAGGTCTCTGGACAACGGAGCATGGGACCTTCCACCAATTTCTTCTCTTTTGCAAGCGAATTCCCGACTTTCCTTTCAGCGTCGGGAAGGATTTATACCCTGTAGCCGTAAGGTTGCGTAATACATTGCATAAGGGGGCTGTATGCAGGATCAACTTCAAAAACAGAGGACATTTGCCCTGATAGGGCACGGAGGAACTGGGAAGACATCGGTGGCAGAGATGCTGCTGTTCAATTCCGGTTCCATCACAAGACTCGGCAAGATCGACGAGGGAACCAGCGTCCTCGACTACGAGCCCGAAGAGATCAAGCGTCGTGGCAGCATCCAGCCGGCCTTTGCCCAGTTCGCCTGGAAGAAGAATATGAATTTTGTCATCGACATACCCGGTGACAACAACTTCATCGGCGACCTCCCCTATCTCCTGCAGGGGGCCGACAATGCCCTTCTGGTCGTCGACGCCATTGACGGGGTCAAACCCCTGACCAAAAAGATCTGGTCCGAAGTCGAGAAGGCTGGTCTTCCGGCCATGGTCTTCATCAACAAGATGGATCGTGAGCGCGCGAATTTTCAGCAGGCTTATCAGGGATTGTCCGAGGTCCTCGGAGTCAAGCCGGTTCTTTTATACCTGCCTATCGGAAGCGAAGCGGATTTCAGCGGCGTGGTCGATATCCTGGCCGACAAGGCGTATGCCTTCAACGAAAAGGGTGAGTTCACTCCTATCGACATGCCTGCGGACCTGGCCGACGAAGTCACCGTCACCCGCGAGATCGCTGTCGAGAATATTGCCGAGAGCAGCGAAGAGCTCATGGAGAAGTATCTCGAAGAAGGGGAACTGACTCACGAAGAGATGATCGAGGGCCTGCGTGCCGGTGTGTTGAGCCGTGCCCTTGTCCCGGTCTGCGCCGGTTCCGCCATGCAGAACAAGGGTGGCTTCCCGCTGCTCGACATGATGCAGGACTTCTTGGCCTCGCCCCTGGAACATGCTCCCTGGCTGGACGCGGACGGCAACGAGCGCCCCTCGAGCCCAGATGCGCCTTTTGCAGCCTTTGTGTTCAAGACCATCGCGGATCCTTTTGCCGGCCAGCTCTCGGTCATGCGCGTGCTCTCCGGCGTCCTGGCCCCCGACGCCACAGTGTTGAACGCCCGCAAGGACGAGAAGGAGAAGATCGGCCAGATCCTGTTTCTCGAAGGCAAGAAGCAGAGTTCCTGGAAGAGCGAGGTCGGTCCCGGCGCAGTGGTCGCCGTGGCCAAGCTCAAGAACACCTCCACCGGCGACACCCTGTGCGCCGAGAAATCTCCTTTTGTGTTGGAAGCGCCGAAACTGAGTTCGGGTATCATTTCCTATGCTCTGGCGGCTGCGGAGAAGGGTGACGAGGACAAGGTTTTCGCCGCCGTTCAGAAACTCCTGGACGAGGACATCAACCTGCGCCTCGAACGCAACGACGAGACCGGCGACATGCTTTTGACCGGTATGGGCCAGTTGCACATCGAACTGGCCGTGGAAAAGGTCAAACGCCGCTACAAGACCAATATCGTCCTCAAGACGCCCAAGATTCCGTACCGCGAGACCATCAAGGGCAAGGCCCAGGTCCAGGGACGTCACAAAAAGCAGTCCGGTGGTCGCGGCCAGTTCGGCGACTGCTGGATCCGCATGGAGCCCAACGGGCGCGGCGCGGGCTACGAGTTCCTCGACGAGATCGTCGGCGGCTCCATCCCGCGCAACTACATCCCCGCCGTGGACAAGGGCATCCAGGAAGCGGCCGTGCGCGGCTTCCTGGCCGGTTACCCCATGGTCGACTTCAAGGTCCATCTGTACGACGGTTCCTACCATTCGGTGGATTCCTCGGAAATGGCCTTCAAGATCGCCGGTTCCCTGGCTTTCAAGAAGGCCGTGGAATCGTGCAACCCGATTCTGCTCGAACCCGTCATGCTCGCGTCGGTCTTCATCCCCGACGAGTTCATGGGCGACGTCATCGGCGACCTTTCCAGCCGCCGCGGCCGGGTTCTTGGCTCCGACTCCATCGGCGGCATCACCGAGGTCAAGGCCCACGTGCCCATGGCCGAAATGATGAAGTACGCCCCGGATCTGAGGTCCATGACCGGCGGTCAGGGCACCTTCACCATGGAGTTCGCCCATTACGAGGAATGCCCGCCCAACGTGACCGACCAGGTCGTGGCTGACAGCAAGAAGGAAGAGGATTAGTCTTTCCTCCTGTCCGGCTGCCGCTTCGGCGGTCCAAACGATCAAAAGCGAAACCCCCGCCGCGAGGACGGGGGTTTCGCTTTTCTGTTGTCGTGCGGGCCGCCGAGGCGTCTTTCGAAGGCGGGGTGAAGGGCGCGGGCTTTTTCCGATTCGTTGCCTGCAGCTCCCGGTATGGCTTCAACGGAATTTAGGCCTGAGTGGACATGGCCCTCCAGTCGTCGCTCTCGGATGTGCTCGCGATCTCGTGGGTCTTGATGATCTTGCGGTAGGTCATGAAGACGTCCTCCAGGTGCGTGAAGTGGGCCTGGGCCGGATCCTGGCAGTTGGGCATGTAGGCCATGATGTCGACGATGATGGCGTCCTCGAGCTGGATGGTGAAGTAGTGCTCCATGGTCCCGGAGGCCGAGGTGCGGTAGAACTTCATCTCCACCTTGGGCAGGCGCTCGCCGCTAGCCAGTGCCCTGAAGAGCAGGGGCGAGGCCTTGTCCATGACCTTGGTGATTTTGAGCGGCTTGTGCACGCGCTGACCCGTGGGCTGGCCGGACTGGGGGTCCCGGGGCAGGATGATCTGATGCTCGAAGGCTTCCACAAGACATTCGTCCTCGTGGCCTTCCTGGAAGATGTTGCCGACGGAAGCCTCGGTGAAGTTTCCGGCGGTGATGAGCCCCTGACGCTCTCCGGTGATGCTGAGATAGGCGGGAACCGGCATGATGTGCTCCTTGGTTGGGGGTTGTTGGATACTCCCTTTGGGCAACAAGTATGCCGCTTATTTTTAGTTTTTGATTTCAATATATTAAAATTTTGTTAGTGCGAATTTCAGGCAAGAAGTCGCTTGACATTGATGTTGAGTTCCGCGCTTTCTTTATTAAGTCCATGAAATCAAGGTGATACTGTCGGCAACTTATGGCCAGCTAGCGCTTGCCGAGACTTTAGTTTGGCCTAATAGTTTGAATTTTTTATCAAAAATATTTATTTTTAGTTTCGGATGAAGGGTGTGACTGACCTGTCGGGAACCGCTGCGCTGCCCTGCAACTGTCGATGCCTCTCTGCAACACTATGAGTTAAGCGGAGATACCGATTACGTCGGGTCAAAGTTCGCCGCACCCATGCCTTCAGAGCTTGCGGCGTAAAGGTATCTATTCTTCGATGTCTGCATAGATGCGAACAGAGAGTGCGATGTTGCGCAGCAGGTGGAAAAAAATTGTATGTCATGAAATAATTATAGTATTTCTATCTTTGTTTCTGATCGGTATTTTAGTTATTTATGCGGATTTTTTGGGGCATATTTTTGGCAACAATTTGCCAAGATTTATTCTTTTTGTGTAACTCGCTTTATTTTATATATATTATTTTTTGGATTTTTGATTTTTTTATGATTGAGAAAGTGGGAGCATTTTGTCTGCCTGTGTAAGTATTTTTTGCTTCTTGTTGGGATTTATTTGCAATTTTGTTCGGACGGATATTTGGTTTGTTGCGAGGTTTGAAATTTGCATTTGTCCGGATTCAAAAAATATTTTTTATTTTGATCATTTTTTGTGATTATATAGTCTGTATTTTTTATGTCTATATATTTACATAAGTGTGTATGAAGAATTTAATTTTTTGTATTAAAGGATTTATTAGGATATATTTTTGTCTAAATTCTAAATTAATATTTTTTTAAAAAGGAGTATTTTTGTTCCGAATTGACGGAAAAGAAGTTTATGCTATCTTTTTCGCCTATGTCCATAACAGAAAATAAAACAGCCTATGTTCTTCCTTCCCTTCGCGATCCCGTTTTCCAGACATGGGTTTCACCTCTTGGCGAAGATTCGCCGTGCGGCGAGGATATCAGTTTTTCCGATGAATTTGAGTCTCTCAAGGAAGAGGCCGAGAAAGAAGGTTCTCTTCATGGCGGCCGAAGTACGGACTGGGCCCTTGTCCTGCGCATGGCGTCACGGATTCTGGCTGACCGGAGTAAGGACCTGTGGGTGCTCTGCTACGGCGTCGTGGCCGCTTACGAGACCCAGGGGCCCGTTTCCTGCGCCGCGGCGTTGTCGGCGCTTTCTTGCCTTCTTCACGAGCACTGGGGTGAACTTCACCCCGGAACTGCACGCATCCAGCGCAGAATCGCTCCGCTGGCCTGGCTTGCCAAACGACTCGAATCGAGGCTTTCCAGTGTAGCAAAAGAGGCGGAACAGCCAGCCATTGCCGCCCTGCACAAAGAACTGGTGAAGATTCAGGCCATTCTCAATGCCCGGGTCGGAGGCAAGGCGCCCCCCTTTGCCGGTCTGCTGCCTTCGCCACAGACGGAAACCGGGCCCCCCGGGTCGCCTTCCCAGCATACCACCATCACAGATGGCGTCTTGTCCGAACCGTCGATCCCTTCGGCGCAATCCGCGCCCCCCGATGATCTTCTTGTGGCCCTCGAAGGCGACGGGCGCGTTTCCGCCGCGGTGCTGCCCCGCCTGTTCAGGACCACCCAGGACCAGTGCCGTCAATTGGCCACGCATTTTTCCTCCCTAGAACCGCAGGACTGGCGCGTGATCCTGCTGAACCGCGCGGCTCTGTGGTGCACGATCGACCAGCTTCCTCCGGTGGATACGACTGGCGTCACGCAACTGCGGCCTGTCCCTCTTGAGCGGGTGCAGGGCTATTCGGCTGCGGTGGAGGCCCGCAAATACATAGAGATTTTGCCGCAGCTGGAGGGCTCCGCAGGCAAGGCGCCCTTCTGGTTCGACGGGCACTTCTTGGTCGCCCGGTGTCTCGAAGGGCTCGAGGCGCACGGGGCCCTGCTTATCCTGCGTGCTGCCCTGGCCCAGTTTTTGGCCCGGTTCCCCGACCTGGTCCGCTATAAGTTCCAGGACGGAACTCCCTTTGCTTCTCCCCGCACCATGCAATGGCTCGACGCCCTGGATGCATCCTTTGCCGGGTCCGCCGCCCTGCGCATGTCCTTGGGGTCGGGCGAAAGCGCCCGTGAACAGGAGATGTTGGACGAAAGTCTGGCCATGAACGCTGAAAAGGGCTTCCAGGCAGGCCTGGCGCACCTGGAGAAGTATCCCGCTGGTCGCAGCCGCGCGGCTATTCGTCAGGGGTTTCTCATGGCCCGGTATTGCATGGCAGCCGGCAACAGGAAGGCTGCGGTGCGGCTGCTGCAGTCCCTGTATGCGCAGCTTGAGAAGTGGGAGTTGCTGGACTGGGAGCCCGAACTCAGCGCCGGGATCATCGCCCTGCTCGTGTCGCTGCGGCCCAAGGAGAAGGGGGAGGCGGCCGAGACCATGATGGGACATCTGCACCGGCTGCATCTCGGGACGGCCGTAAGTGCTTTTAAGGATGTGTAATTTCAATCTGTAACGGAGACGCATATGGCCAAAGATTCTTCAGTAGCCCCTAAGGAACGCATCAATGTCACCTTCAAGCCGGCCACCGGCGGTGCCCAGGAGGAGATCGAACTGCCCATGAAAGTCATGGTGGTTGGCGATTTTTTGCAACGGCACGATCCGCGAAATCTCATTGACCGCAAGCCCGTGTCCATCAATCAGAATAATTTCGAAGAAGTCCTGGCCAAGCATGATCTGGCCCTGCAGATCGCCGTCCCCGACAGGTTGCGAGACAACGCCGAGGGAGACATCCCCGTGCATCTCGCCTTCAGAGGAATGAAGGATTTCGAGCCTGCGGGCATCGCCGAGCAGGTGCCGGAAATGCGCAAGCTCCTGCGATTGCGCGACGCTTTGGTCTCCCTGAAGGGGCCCATGGGTAACATCCCGGCCTTTCGTAAGGCCATCGAAGAGGTGCTCACCGATGACCGGCAGCGCGGAATGATCATGAAGGAATTGGGCATGAGCGAAGCCGAGGTGAAGGACCTGCTGACGGCCAAGGATGCTGACGGCAAGACCCCCGACGAGGACGCATCCAAGGATTCCAAGAAAAAGAAGTGAGAATATCCAGTCATCAAGGAGCTTTGCAATGACTCAAGTACAAGACGCCGCCCTGGAGAAGCAGAGCACGGGCTCGCTTCTGGAGCAGATCATCCGGGAAACGAACCTCGATCCGCAGGACGAAGGCTATGAGGCTGCGCGGTTGGGAGTGAGTGCTTTCATTGAGGAGATGCTCAAGCCCTCCTTCGCGGGAGAGCAGGTCAAGAAGATCACGGTGGACCGCATGATCGCGGAGCTGGACCGCCGTCTGAGCGCCCAGACGGACGAGATCCTCCACAACAGCCAGTTCCAGGAGCTCGAGTCCGCATGGCGCGGGCTTGGGCTCCTCGTGGATCGCACCGATTTCCGCGAGAACATTTCCGTGGAGATGCTGCACGTCAGCAAGGACGAACTTCTGGACGATTTCCTGGACGCTTCGGAAATCAGCCAATCGAGCCTCTACAAGCTCGCCTACACCGCGGAATATGGCCAGTTCGGAGGCAAGCCCCTGGGAGCCATCATCGGCAATTATTATTTCGACCCCACTGCCATGGACATGCGCCTGTTGCAGAACCTTGCGAGCGTTTCGGCCATGGCCCACGCGCCGTTCATTGCCTCGGCCGGGCCGTCTTTTTTCGGATTGAACAGTTTTGAACGCCTGCCGGCCCTCAAGGATCTCCAGGACATCTTCAGCGGACCCAGATACGCCAAATGGCAGGGATTCCGCGAATCCGAGGATTCCCGCTACGTCGGACTGACCGTGCCCCGCTTTCTCCTCCGCCAGCCCTACGATCCCGAGGGAAATCCGGTCAGGGCCTTTGTCTACAAGGAGAGCGTGGACGACCGGCACGAGAATTTTCTCTGGGGCAACGCCGCCTTCGCCTTTGCCTCGCGTATCACGGATAGTTTCTCCAAGTACCGCTGGGCTGCCAATATCATAGGGCCTCGTTCGGGCGGCGCCGTGGAGGACCTGCCCGTACACATGTACGAAAGTCTGGGTGACATCGAGATGAAGATTCCCACGGAGATCCTTATTTCCGACCGGCGCGAATACGAACTGGCCGAACAGGGGTTCATCGCCCTGACCATGCGCAAGGGGTCGGACAATGCGGCGTTCTTTTCCGCAAATTCCTGCCAGAAGCCCAAGTATTTCGGCACATCGGCCGAGGCCAAGGCCGCGGAGCTCAATTACAGGTTGGGCGCCCAGCTACCGTATCTCTTCATCGTTAGCCGTCTGGCCCACTACATCAAGGTGCTCCAGCGCGAGCACATAGGCTCCTGGAAGGAACGGACCGACCTTGAGCGCGAGCTCAACACCTGGGTCCGGCAGTACGTGGCCGACCAGGAAAATCCCAGCTCCGACACGAGAAGCCGCCGCCCACTACGCGATGCCCGCGTAGTGGTGGAGGATGTCGAGGGAGATCCGGGCTGGTATCGTGTGTCTTTGAGCGTCCGGCCGCATTTCAAGTACATGGGGGCGTACTTCACGCTTTCCCTGGTCGGAAAGCTGGACAAGGAATAGAACAATGGCGGGGAGTCTGTTTGACCGGTTGACGCGTGGAGAGGCAGGCGGGCGCATGGACGACGACGAGTCCATTCGCATGCATCTGCTGCGCATGTTGACGACGCGTCAGGGCGCCGTGCAGGCTCTGCCGGACTACGGACTCCCCGATCTCAACGACCTGAGTCTTTCCAGGGCCGAGGTGGTTCTGCAGTGCTGTGCGGCTATCGAGGAGTGCATTGCGAAGTATGAGCCCAGGCTGGCCGGCGCCAGGGTCCGGTATGCACCTCTCGACGATGGCCTGTTCGCCATGGGTTTTCAGATCGAGGCCATGCGAGTGGAAGCGGGTGGCAGCCTGGTCCCGTGGAGCTGGTCGGTGGTTATGGACGGTGAGCAGTTCCGGAGCGCCGGATGAGTTCCTTTAACCGGTATTATCTGGATGAACTGGTCTCCCTGCGGGAATTGGGACGGGAATATTCCCGGAACAATCCGTCCCTGGCGCCGTTCTTCGATACTCCCGGCCGCGACCCGGACGTCGAGCGAATTCTCGAGGGCGTGGCCTTCCTGTGCGGCCGTCTGCGCCAGAAGCTCGACGACGAACTGCCCGAGATAACCCATTCCTTGTTCAGCCTTCTCTGGCCCAACTACCTGCGCACCATCCCGTCGTGCAGCATCGTGCGCTACCGGCCCGCGGCGAACCTCTCCTGGGCTGTGACCATTCCGCGCGGAACCATGGTGGAGTCCGTGGAGGTGGAGGGGACCAAATGCCGCTTCCAGACGGTCTACGAGAACCAGGTGCTGCCAGTCCGTCTGGCCGAGCAGACCATCTTCGAGCATGACGGCCAGATCATCTTGGCCCTGCGCTTCGGGCTTGTCGACTCAACTTTGGAGAATATCCCCCTCTCCAGGCTGCGCCTGTTCTTCACGGGCGAGCCGGCCATCGCCCACTCGATGTATTTCACCATCATGCACCATGTCCGGGAAATCCGTTTCCTGCTCCCCGACGGAAAAGGCGGGCATGCGCCGGTTCACGTCCTTTCCCCACAGGAGATCCGCCCGGTGGGCTTCAGGGAGGACGAGGGGCTTTTTCCGTATCCGGCCAACACCTTTCCCGGTTACCGGATCATCCAGGAGTATTTCTGCTTTATCGAAAAATTTCTCTTCGCGGAGATTTCGGGCCTGGATGCCTGCGTCAAGGCCGGCCAGGAGGCTGCGGCCGGGGCGGAGGAGTTTGCGCTGCATTTCGTTCTGACGGAATTTCCCGAACAGTATGAGTCGTGGCGGCGGGACAACATTCAGCTGTTCTGCACCCCCGTGGTCAACCTGTTCCCCATGGATTCGACGCCCCTGAACATTGATCACCGTCAGCAGGAATACCGTATCGTGCCCGACCCTCGCCTGCCGTACCATTATGCCGTGTACAGCGTGGACGATGTGCGCAGCTGGGGCGGCAACGGCAAACGCCGTCGCGAATACAGGGCGTTCGAGTCCTTCGAGCACGGCACATCGCCGGAAGCCGATACCGCCTACTACCGCCTACGCCTCAAGCCGTCCCTGCGGGACGAGAGCACGGAGACATACATTTCCATCGTGCATTCCCCGGCATCGGCCGCTTTCCTCGGGGAGGAGGTGATCTCCCTGGAACTGACCTGCACCAACCGTCTCCTGCCGGGCCGTCTCGTTGTCGGTGACATCAACACCCACGCAGACGACACGCCCGATACTGTGACCCTTGGCAACATCACTCCGGTGACGCCTTCCTATACGCCGCCGCTGGAAGGGGACCTGCTCTGGCGGCTCATTTCCAACATGTCCCTGAATTATCTCCCCCTGAACAACGTGCACGCCATGCGAGCGCTCATCGCGAGCTACGACTTCAGGGCGTTGCGTGACCGGTACCGCGGCCGGGTTCTGGACAAGATGCTCGGGGGTATGACGCAGATCGTCTCCGAGGAGACGGACAGGATTTATCAGGGCCTGCCCGTGCGCGGAACCGTGACCAGGCTGACCCTGGACCGGGACGGTTTCAGCTGCGAGGGCGAGATGTTCCTTTTTGCCTCGGTCATTAATGAGTTTCTCGCCCTGTATGCTACGGTCAACAGCTTTCATCAGCTCATCGTGATCGATGCCCGGCGCATGGAGGAGTATCAATGGCCGGCCAGGCTGGGGAGGAAGCTGATCCCGTGAGCACGTCGCACGAGCAGGATTCCCGCGTGACGCAGGGCACGCTGGATCGCATTATCGGGGGATTCGCCTTTTCCCGGGCCGTGGAGCATGTGGTCCGAAGGTGCGGCAATGGGCGTCCGCCCGAAGAGTGGCTGCGTTTCAAGGTCAACCCGGACCTGTCCTTCCCGCCGGGCGATATCCGCGGGGCCCAGCATAGCGTGGACGAGGCCGGGGAGGAGCGGGCCAGGTTCGTCCTCAACCTCATGGGGCTGCATGGAGCGGCCTCGCCTCTACCGACGTATTTCACGGAGTACGTCGCCCAGCACCAGGATGAACCTGACGCCCTGCGCGATTTTTTCGATGTGTTGCATCATCGCCTGATTTCGCTCTTTTACGGCATCTGGAACAAGTACCGCTATTACCTCCAGTTCCGTGACAACGGGGCCGACATCAACTCCAGGCGCTTCTTCAGCTTCATCGGTCTCGGTCACAAGGAACTGCAGGGCACCAGCGGCCTGCGCAGGGAGCGCCTCCTGTCCTACATGGGGCTTATTGCCTTCAGCGGCGAGGCGGCCGGGTCTCTGGAAAGCATCCTCAGGCATTACTTCCGGCACGCAATGGTGCACATCATCCCGTGCATCCGTCGGCAGGTGCCCATCCCCGCCGACCAGCAGTGCGCCCTCGGACTCTCCAACTGCAGACTCTCCACGGATTTCCTGCTGGGCAGCGAGGTCCAGGATCAGACCGGAAAGTTTCGGGTGCTTTTCGAATCCCTTTCCTGGGAGCGGTTCACGGATTTTTTGCCCGGAGGCAGCCTTTTTTCGGAGTTGCAGACCCTTGTCCGTTTCGTGCTGCGCTCGCGTCTGGGGTTTGACGTGGAGTTGCGGCTCAAGACCGCCGAAATCCCGGAGTTCACCATCGGCAAGGCCAGTCCCTGCCGTCTTGGCTGGACCACCTGGGCCGGGCAGGGCGGGGACGGCGTCATCATTCTCGAAACCGACAGCATGTATGTGGATTAGCTCATGATAACGATAAATCTGTCTTCCCTTGTAGCGGCTCTGGACGAGACCTGCCGCGGCGCCCTCGAAGAGGCCGCCGGCGCCTGCGTGAGCAGAGGCGGCCATGAAATAGGTATCGAGGATTTCATGGAAAAGCTCCTGGCGACCCAGGAGATGCTCGACATCTTCACGCAGTTCGAGCGCAGCCCCGAGGCCATGGGTGAATTGCTCAGGGCGGCGAGGGCCGGGGGCCGTTCCAGTTCCCGTCCGGTTTTCTCGCCTCTGCTCATCGGTTTTCTCCAGGAGGCATATCTGCTGACGAGCCTTGAATTTCGTCGGGAGAACGTCGGCGTCGGGGAACTGGTGCTGGCGCTTCTGCTCAACCCCGCACGTTACGGCGCCATGCCCTTTTACAGGGAGCTCGGGCAGATACCGGCCGACGATCTGCGGCGTCTCCTGGACGGCCTGCGTGAAGGCGACCGCATCGCCAGTGGCCCATCGCCGGGTGAAAGCCGTGGGTTTCTGGACAAGTACGCCACGGACTTCACGGCGGACGCCAGGGCTGGACGCATTGATCCGGTTTTCGCCAGGGGTGGGGAAATCCGCCAGATGGTGGATGTGCTGACGCGGCGTCGCAAGAACAACCCCATTCTCGTGGGTGATCCGGGCGTGGGCAAGACCGCCGTGGTGGAGGGCCTTGCCCTGCGCGTTACCGAGGGGCTGGTACCCGACGCCCTCAAGGGGGTGCGCATCGTCGGCCTGGACATGGGCAGGCTTCAGGCCGGGGCCAGCGTCAAGGGCGAGTTCGAGAAGCGCCTCAAGGGCGTCATCGACGAGGTCAAGGCCTCGCCCGTGCCGACCATCCTGTTCATCGACGAGGCCCATACCCTCGTGGGGGCGGGCAACGCGGCCGGGAGCGGCGATGGGGCGAACTTGCTCAAACCGGCCCTGGCGCGGGGCGAAATGCGAACCATCGCGGCCACCACCTGGAGCGAGTACAAGAAGTATTTCGAGAAGGATGCGGCCCTGGCCAGACGTTTCCAGCTGATCAAGCTGGACGAGCCGTCCCTGGAGGAGACGGTGACCATCCTGCGGGGCATTGTGCCGCAGTACGAGAGGACCCACGGCGTCTATGTGCGCGACGACGCGGTCCAGTGCACGGCTGAGCTTTCCTGCCGTTATCTGAGCGGCCGCAGGCTGCCCGACAAGGCCATCGATGTTCTGGATACGGCCTGCGCCAGGGTGCGTGTGAATCTGGGCGCCAAGCCTGTCGGACTCGAGGCCCTGGAAGAGGAACTGGCCTCGGTGCGCAGGGAACTCGACGCGTTGGAGAGGGACTGCGCGAACTGCGGTCACGACGAGGCGGGCGGGGCGAAATCGGAAAGAAACGCAACATTGAGGGGCAGGGCTCAGGAGCTTTCCCGGAGCGTCGAGTCGTTCGAGGGCCGTTGGAAGCGGGAACGCTCCCTTGTTGAGGAACTCCTGGGCCTGCGTAACCCGGAGTGCGGCCGCGACGAGGCGGGCATCAGGGCGCTGCTGGAAGAGCTGGCCGTGGTGCAGGAAGACGGCCCCCTCGTCTTTCACGAGGTGACCCCGGAACTGGTGCGCGGGATCGTCTCCGAGTGGACCGGCATCCCGGAGGCCAAGTTGGGTGGAGCCGAGGCCGGGAACCTTGCGCGTCTTGGGGAGGCGTTGCGGCGTCGGGTCCGCGGTCAGGATCACGCCCTGGAGGCCATCGAGCGTGCGGTCCTGGCGGCACAGGTGGGCCTGAACAGCGAGTCCAAGCCCACCGGCATCTTTCTCCTGGTCGGTCCGTCGGGTGTCGGCAAGACGGAAACCGCCCTGGCCGTCGCGGATGCGCTGTTTGGGGGCGAGCGCAATCTGGTGTGTATCAACATGTCGGAATTTCAGGAGAAGCACACTGTTTCGCGCCTCATAGGCTCCCCGCCGGGCTACGTGGGCTACGGGGAAGGCGGGCGTCTGACCGAGGCCGTGCGCAGACAACCCTACTGCGCCGTGCTCTTCGATGAGGTGGAGAAGGCCCATCCCGAGGTGCTCAACCTTTTTTATCAGATATTCGACAAGGGGCTGCTGGCCGACGGCGAAGGGCGGGAGGTGGATTTCCGCAACACCGTCATCTTCATGACGTCTAATCTCGGCAGTGAGATCGTGTCGGCCCTGTGCGATGGTGACGGGGAGGCCGATCAGCAGGTGCTGTGCGAAGCCCTGCGGCCGGCATTGCTCCAGCATTTTCAGGCGGCGCTTCTGGGGCGCATGACCGTCGTCCCATACGGGACGATTCGCGACGCCACCATGAGGGAACTCGTGGAAATGAAGCTGGCCAGGGTCGGGGAGCGTCTTGCCCGCCGCCATCGTATGATCCTGCGTTGGGGCGAGGACGTGGTCGAATCCATCATCGTCAGTTGCCGGGCCGTGGAGACCGGGGCGCGTAACATCGACCATATCATCGGGGCATCCCTGTTGCCCGGCCTGGCGACGACCCTGCTCGGGAACCTGGACGCGGAGCCCGGTGGGGAGCTTCACGTGGGATTGAGCGAAGAGGACGGGGCCTTCGCTTTCAGCTTCGGGGGGCGCGCGTGAACGATGCTGCTGCCTTGAGGGAATGGGGGGAGCGCCTGCGGACGTGTCCCACGCCGCGAGATATCGCCAGGTGTCTTGCCCGGGCTGTGCACGGACTGTCCATGGGGAAAGCGTGTTCGGCTGGGGTGTTCCTTTTTGACGTGGGCCGGGAATATCTGCTCCTGGAGGGATGTCATCCGAACGTTTTAGAAGCGATGAATGTCCCTGCGGTTCCTGCCTGGGAACTCGACGATCCCCTGGCCTACAGCGTGCACAGCGGCGCAGCGTGCCGCGTGGAATCGGAACTGTACGCAGTTCTGCCCCCGTCGCTGGAGTTGCTGGCCGCCGGGCGCGGGGAGCAATTCCGTTCGGCCTGCGCCGAGCCCCTGATCGCGCCCGGCGGCGAAATCATCGGCGGCGTCGTGGCGGCTTTCCAGGAGACGGGTGCCGCCGTGTGCGACCATGTCAGGATGCTTCTGGACTACGGTTCGGCCCTGCTCGAAACCAGGATTCTTCAGACGCGGCAGAGTTCCATGTTGAGCGGCATTCGCGAGGATTTTGCACGCCTCGAGCGTGAGGCCCGCCAGGCACGCCAGCGTCCCGAGAGCGTGATTCTGGGTCAGAGCGATGCCATGGAAACCGTTCGCTCGATGGTGCTGAACGTGGCCGACAGCGATGCGCCGGTGCTCATTACCGGCGAAACGGGGACGGGCAAGGAGATCGTGGCCACAGCCATCCACAACGCCAGTCCTCGCCGCAATGCGCCGTTCGTGCAGATCAACTGCGCCGCCCTGCCGGCAAGCCTGCTTGAAAGCGAGCTGTTTGGGCACCGCAAGGGCGCTTTCAGCGGGGCCGACTCGGATCACCCCGGCCTGCTGCGCAGCGCCAACGGAGGCACGATCCTCCTGGACGAGATCGGCGAGATGCCTCCCGAAGTGCAGTCCAAGCTGCTTCGCGTCCTCCAGGAGCATACAGTCCGGCCCGTCGGGGACGTTCGCTCCCTTGCCGTGAACATCCGGTTTCTGGCGGCCACCAACCTCGACATGGATCAGGCCGTGGAGCGCGGAACCTTTCGAAGGGATCTTTTTCACCGCCTGGCGCTGGTCCACCTGAAGTTGCCGCCGTTGCGGGAACGCCCCGGCGATTTGCCGGTCCTGGCCAGGCATCATCTGGCGGAGCTCGCGGTGCGGTATCAACGGCCCGGGTTGAGCATCGCGCCGGAGGTATGGCCCGCTCTGTCCGCGCTGCCGTACCGGGGCAATGTCCGCGAGTTTTTCTCCATGCTCGAAAGGGCTGTCATCATGACGGACAAGGAGATCACCGTACTTGC